>DATKZS010000139.1:0-11189 GCA_035527835.1 bacterium | reverse complement strand
GGAATCGGCGCAGGCCACGACTCTCTCCCGCCTCCAAGGCATGGCCGACGCCAAGGCGCGCTGGCTGGAGGACTTTTTCGCCGAGCGCAGGGGCGACCTCCAGGTGGTCCGGAACTTGAACGACCTGAAAAAGATCATGCCCGTATTGAGCCGATTCATTGACGACCGCCAAAACCCGTCTTTCATCGCGGCGCGGGAAGAGCTCCAGACCCCGCTGCTCTCCATCGAGCGGGCCTTCGGGTACAAGGACATCATGCTGGTGAGCCCCTCCGGACGCGTGCTTTACGCGGCTAATCCCAAGCATGGAATGACGAGGGTGGGAGACCAATACCGCGACCGGGACGATCATACCCTGGCCTCCGCCAAAAACGGGCCCTATTTGAGCCGCATGTACGTGGACGAAGCCCCGCCCGGGAATTACGAGACCGCCGCCGCGGCGCCCGTTTCCGGCGCCGCCGGGGAATTCCTGGGCTACGTCGTCTTCGAAATCAACCTGAACCCGATTTTCAAAAACATCGGGGAAACGGAAGGCCTGGGCAAGACCGGGGAGGCCGTGCTCGGAGTCCGGGAGGGCGACGCGGTGCGGTTCATCTCGCCCCTGCGCCACGACCCGGACGCGGCGCTCAAGCTGGTGATCCCCTTCCGGGCCGGCCCGGATATCTTTCCAATCCAGGCCGCCCTCTCCCGTACCAACGGGGAGGGGCCGGCCAAGTATTATACGGGCGACGACGTGCTCGCGGCCTGGCGCTATTTGCCCTCCCTGGGCTGGGGACTGGTGATCAAGATTGACAGCGCCGAGGCCTTTGCCCCGGTCACCGAGCTGCGCGACCGCGTCTTCGCCATCGGGATCGCGACGATCGTGCTGGGCGCGGTCCTGGCCTTCGCGCTGGGCCAGTCGTTCACCCGCCCGCTCCGTCAATTGGAGGAGGGCGCGCAGATCGTCGGCAAGGGCGACCTCGACCACAAGATCAACAACCCCAACCCCGACGAGATCGGACGCCTGGCCCGCGCCTTTGACCAGATGACCGAACGCCTCAAGGCCATCACCGCCTCCCGCGACGAGCTCAACGCCGAGATCGTGGAGCGCGAGAGTGTGGCGAAGGAGTTGCGCCGGGCCGGGGCCTACAACCGGAGTCTGCTCGAGGCCGGCCTTGATCCCCTCGTCACCATCGGACCCGACGGAAAGATCACCGACGCCAACCGGGCCGCGGAGCTTATCAGGGGCCTGACCCGCGATGAGCTGATCGGGTCCGATTTCGCCGACTATTTCACCGACCCGGACAAGGCCCGCGCCGGCTATCAAAAGGCCTTCAATGAAGGCTCGGTCAAGGACTATGCCCTCGAGATCAAAGGCAAGGACGGGAGCTTGACCCCGGTCCTCTACAACGCTTCCGTCTATCGGGACGAGGCCGGCCGTGTGGCCGGAGTTTTCGCCGCCGCGCGCGACGTGACTGAGCTCAGGCGTGTGGAGAAGGATGTGGCCAGGGCCAACCGCGCGCTCTTCACCCTGAGCCGCTGCAACGAGGCCATGGTCAGGGCGGATGACGAGGCCCGGCTCCTCGACCAGATCTGCCGGATCCTGGTGGACACCGGCGGCTATCGCATGGCCTGGATCGGGTATTGCCGGGACGATCCGGAAAAGACCGTCCGGCCCATGGCCCAGGCCGGCTTCGAGGACGCCTACCTCGAAAACATCCGGATCACCTGGGCCGACACCGAGCACGGGCGCGGACCCACCGGCACCGCCATCCGCACCGGCGCCCCCGCGATCTGCCAGGATTTCCTGACCGACCCCGCCTTCCTGCCCTGGCGCAACGGCGCGATCAAGCGCGGCTACGCCAGCTCCCTTGCCCTCCCCCTCTTTGAGGACGGCAAGGTCCTGGGCGCGCTCATGGTCTATGCCGCGGAGCCGCACGCCTTCAATCCTTCGGAAGTCCACCTGCTCACCGAACTGGCCGATGACCTCTCTTACGGCGTCTCCTTCCTCCGCACCCGCGCCGCGCACCGCAGGGCCGAGGATCGGGTCAAGGCCGAGCGGCAGCGCTTCAACCACGTCCTGGAAACGCTGCCGTTCTACGTGGTCCTGCTGACCCCGGACTACCACGTCCCCTTCGCCAACCGCGTCTTCCGCGAGCTGTTCGGAGAGTCGCACGGCAAGCGATGCTTCGAGTTCCTCTTCAACCGCGCCGAGCCCTGCGAAATCTGCGAGACCTTCACGGTCTTGAAAACCAACGCGCCCCACCACTGGCAATGGACCGGGCCCAACGGCCGCGATTACGAAGTCCATGACTTCCCCTTCACCGACAACGACGGCTCCACCATGATCCTGGAGATGGGCATTGACATCACCGAGCGCAAGCGGGCGGAGGAGCTGATCCAGCTGCGCCTGCGGCTGTCGCAGCTTGCCGAAACGCTCGGCCTGGAGGAATTCCTGCAGCAAACGCTCGATGAAATCGGCGCCATGACCGGCTCTCCGATCGGCTTCTATCACTTTGTCGAGCCGGACCAGCGGACCCTTTCCCTGCAGGCCTGGTCCACCCGCACGCTCCGGGAATTCTGCCGGGCGGAGGGACGGGGCCGGCATTATGACATTGACCAGGCCGGCGTGTGGGTGGATTGTCTCCGCGAGGGCCGGCCGGTCATTCACAACGACTACGCGTCCCTTCCCCACAAGCGGGGCTTGCCGCCCGGGCATGCCGAGGTCATCCGCGAATTGGTGGCGCCGATTTTCCGGGGCGGGAAGGCGGTGGCCATCTTCGGGGTGGGCAATAAGCCGCAGGATTATACGGAACAGGACGTCGAAATCATCACCCGGTTCGAGGATATTGTCTGGGACATCGTCGAGCGCAAGCGCGCGGAGCAGGCCAGGGAAAAGGCCGAGCAGGAGCTGGAGGACCAGCGCACCATGGCCATCCGCGCCGACCGGCTCCGGTCCCTGGGCGAGATGGCCGCCGGAATCGCCCACGAGCTGAACCAGCCGCTGCAGGGAGTGCGCGGCCTGGCCGAGCACATCACCATCGGCTTCGACCGCGGCTGGGAGGTCTCGATGGACAAGATCCGGGAGAAGGCCGGCCTGATCATGGACCAGGCCGACCGCATGACCCACATCATCGAGCACGTGCGGACCTTCGCCCGCGGCGCCGACGGCCTGGAGGAGGGACCGATCCAGGTCAATGACGTGATCCGGGCCGGCCTCGGCATCATCGGCTCACAGCTCAAGTCGCGCGGCATCGGGCTCGAGCTCAATCTGGGCGAAGGCCTGCCCCCGGTGATGGCCAATCCCTTTTCCCTGGAAGAGGTGGTGATCAACCTTATCAACAATGCGCGGGACGCCCTGCAGGAGACCATGGCCCGGCGGACCGGGGCTCCGTCCCGGATCACGGTGCGGACGTATCAGGACCGCGCCGCGGACCAGGACCTCGTCAAGATCGAGGTGGCCGACAACGGCCCGGGCATTCCGGACGAGATCCAGGAAAAGATCTTCACGCCCTTTTTCACCACCAAGCCGCCGAACAAGGGGACCGGGCTCGGCCTGTCCATATCCCGGTCCATCATCGAGAAGTACCGCGGCGGGATCGCCATCGGGAGGGGCCCCGGGGGCGGCGCCGTGGTCACGGTGTCGCTGCCCGCGGCCGGGACTTGAGGTGATTGAATGGCCTCACCGAAAAATTTGCGGGTGCTCCTGGTGGACGACGAAGAGATCGTGCACGTCACCATCGGCGGCTACCTCAGAGACTGCGGCCACGCCGTGGATGACGCGGCCGCCGCGGACGAGGCCCTGGCGCGGCTCACTCGCGGCGACTATGACCTGGCGCTCGTTGACCTCCAGATGCCGGACATGGACGGCTTCACCCTGCTCGCCCGCATGCGGGAGCAGGGACACCGACTGCCGGTCATCCTCATGAGCGGACACGGCTCAGACGAGCTCAAGGAGCAGGCCCTCAGGCAAGGCGCCGCGGTCTTCATGCACAAGCCGATCAAGCTCCGCGAGCTGGACCAGGCCATCGCCCAATCCTGTCCGGACCACGATGCCCCTGCTCATTCCCGCGACAATCCCGCCGGCTAAAGCCGCGGACCTGACTCCGGGGCCTCTCCCGGAACCAGGCAAAGGACGGGGTTCACTCGCCATCCATTTCCCCGCTCATCTTCTCCAGGAGCTTCGATTCCTGGAGACGGGCGATCAGCAGGCAGTTTATCGCCATCAGGCCGGCGCCCAGGACCAGCGAGGGCGTGAAAGAACCCAGGGCCTCCTTCATGGCCGCCATGCCGAAGATGAACACCACCGAGATTTGCCCGGCCAGCGCCAAGAGCCCGTTGGACGTGCCTTCCGGCGCGGGGTAGGTGATCTCGGCGGCATACTGGTAGCCGATGGGGCCAAGCCCCATCATGAAAAAGCCCAGCACGAAGACCGAAGCCAGCAGCATGGCGTAGCCCTGGAAATAGGTGAACCCGATGATCCCGGGAATGGAAAGCGCCATGCCCAGCAGCATGAACGGCTTGCGCTGATGATAATGGTCGGACAGCGCCGGGATCACGGCCGCGCCGGCGATCCCGCCGATCAGCAAAAACCCGCCCATCATCCCCGCCTGGTGCGGAGACATGCCCCGCGGACGCACCATGTCCTCGATCCACGTGGCCAGCCCGTTGAACACGCCCACTCCCACGAAAAAAATCACCATGCAATACCAGAAGTCCTTTTGCCGGAGCATCATCTTGAGACCGTCGAGCATCAGCGCCCGCTCCGTAAACCCTTCCGGACTCGCCGGGGTCGGCGGCTCCTCCCGGGCCAGCATCAGAAAGACCGCGGCGGAGATGGCCGCGATCACCCCGTAGATCAACTGCATCCGGTCCATCCCGTAATTCTCGACCAGGGTCGGCGTGAGCATGAGCCCGGCCGCCGTGCCTAAGAAATTGGCCGCCATCGCCAGGCCCGAGACCATGGCCCGCTCCTGGAACGGGAACCACTTCGCGGCCAGCGTGGTGAAGGCGTTTAAAAGCAGGGGCTGCGCCAGCGCGATGCCGATGGTGAGCGCCATCACCGTATGGTAATCGCCGGGAAACATGCCCCGCAGCAGACCGAACCCGCCGAGCAGGACCGCGCCCAGGCCCACGCCCTTCTTGAACCCGAACCGGTCAATCATCCAGGAGGCGGGAATGGCGGCGGGAATGTAAACGATCATGAAAATCATGGCCAGAAGCCCGATCTTCATGTCCGACACGCCGTAATACTCGGCCGCCGGCCCCGCAACCGGCGCAAAGCAGATCCAGAGAATCTGGATGCTCAGGTTGATGAGCGAGAACGCGCCCAACACCACCCAACGGTATGAGTAAACCTTGATGCCGCTGCCTTCCATAAATCCTTCCCCGCGACGGCCGGCCAACGGGCCCAAGCGTCACGCCATTAATATAATGACCGCCTTTCAGGGTTCATCATACTCTACAGCAGAGGGCAGGGAAATCAATCCCGTTCGCGAGAGGGCGCTCCGGCAACTTTCGGAGCTTTGCGCGGTCTCGGGAGGCCGCGGGGCTTGCCGGTGGACGGCGCCATTAAATTGGAACGGGAGCGGGTCTTAAGGCCCGCTCCCGTTCTGATGTTGTCACGCCGCGGTCACGGCGGATTCACGGCGGTGAGAGTGAACGCCGGCAACAGGTCAACGTCATCCATCCATCGGCCTTTTTCTTCGGCGAGCAAGGGCCCGCAATGGGGGATCTGGGCGTTCACGATGATGGGGCCGGGGCCGGTGAGTCCTCGCCCCAGACGCGGGCGAGGACGGCCTGGATCTTCTGCTCGAAGCGCGCGATCAGTTCCCGGTTGGCGTAAACCAGCGCTTGCTCGGCTTCGATCTCGGCGACGATGGCTTGTTGAGTGGCGAGGGAGGGAAGAGGAATTTGAAGCTTCCTGATGAACCCTAAAGGGATGAACCGTTGAGTTGAACCATTGGCTTGACGATCAAAATGGCTTTGCATTTCTGCCGAGTCGAGAAGGTACTTGAGAAATCGGTTGTCCACTTGGCAATCTTTTGGAAACTTAATCAAGGCGACATTCTTCACCGCAAATTCTCGCGACGCGTCGGCAATGACTGGGTTTCCAATCGTGCCGATCATCGGCATCAAAAGATCTCCCGCATCAACCTTAGACCGTTTGTTGATCGCGTCGAGGTCTTCGCGACTGATTAGATTCACGTCGCTAAAATCGATAAAGCCATCCTTCAGGTTCTTTGATGTGATTAATGGGTAGCCCTCAAGGACATATTTTGGGCTGTCGTGTGTGCCGTCACGCACATCGCAAACCTCACCAAGTTCTGCCATCGGCCAGTCGGGGTTGATGGGGATGTGGGGGCGGTAGTTGTCGAGGACGGCGCGGGCGCCGTTGATGACTTTCTGGTAGTCCTCGATCTCCGCCACGATCTCCTTCTGCACCTCCAGAGGCGGCAGGGGGATTTCAATGCCCCGCAAATCGGAGGTCTTCACGCTGGCCTGATTGACCGCCTTCTGAGCGAATGACTTAACTGTGTCGATGAAGCGGTCAGTCTTGAAAATTCTAATGGCGAAGTGTGGGTCGATTCTTGAAACATCCGCAACCAAGCGAATCAGGTTTATTCCGTGAATTACATCGTTGTCTTCTCCCTGAAAGATGGCGGACTTGCCTAGATGATCGATGCTATTGATGTGACTGAGGAGGATGTCTCCTGACTGAAGAAACGATTCAGCTTTAACTTCATCGTTAGTGAACTTCGTCTTTTCGAGATTCACTGAACCATCTGCAATGGTTTGAATACGCGAGACGCGGTATTTCGCTTTTTCATCGAATTGGGTGACATTTACGCCGTTGCCAATCTTCGTGAATACTTCCTCAAGCCGCACCAGAGGGAAGGTCGAGAAATTAGCTGCCCCTTCCCGATACCTCTCTCCGCTCAGGTTATAGTCGCCATTCGCTGAGATCTTCTCCTTCGGGACGATCAGCCCGAAGGTAAGCTGGAAGTCCTCAACGGATTCTTGGGCGCGCAGGCGGTGGAGATATTCAGAGATCTCGGCAAGCGCCAGTGGTAGGTCGTTCTTGTCAATCTCGCGGCGCTGGGCGCCGAGGCCGAAGCCGTCGTTCTCGACCTTGAAGAAGGCGATGGTGTTCGCCTTCTTCGCCAGCGACTTGTCGAGGATGAGGATGGAGGTTTTAACACCGGAATAGGGATTGAAGACGCCTGCGGGCAGGGAGACGACGGCAACCAGGTAGTCCTCGACCAGCATCTTGCGCAGTTTTTTGTAGGCGTTCTGGCCCTGGAAGATGACGCCCTCGGGCACGATGATTCCTGCTCGGCCCCCGGGCGTCAGGTGCTCGGCCATGTAGTCCACGAACAGGACTTCGCTGCGCTTGGACTGCACGGAAAAGCGGTTGTGCGGCTTGATGCCGCCTTTGGGCGACATGAAGGGCGGATTGGCGAGTATGACGTCTGCGTACTCGTTCCACTTGTCCTGCGAGGTGAGGGTGTCATATTCCTCGATATTCGGCGCTGTGAAGCCGTGCAGGTAGAGGTTCACCAGGGAGAGGCGCACCATGTCGGGCGAGATGTCGTAGCCCCTGAAGTTCCGGGCGAGTCGGCCTTTCTCATCCGGGGTCAGCTTACTATTGCCCTTCTTGTCGGTGTTGGCCTTGAGGATGTGCTTGTAGGATGAGATCAGGAAACCGGCGGTGCCGCAGGCGGGGTCGAGCAAGGTATCGGTTTTCTTCGGATCAATGATTTCGACGATGAAATCAATGATGTGGCGCGGGGTGCGGAACTGGCCGGCGTCGCCCTGCGAGCCGAGGACGGAAAGGAGATACTCGAAGGCATCGCCCAGCCGCTCGGAGTGGTCATAGGAGAACTCGTCAATGACCTTGAGGAACATCTTGAGGGTTTCGGGGTCGCGGTAGGGCAGATAGGCGTTCTTGAAGATGTCGCGGAAGAGCGGGGGAATGCCGGGGTTCTCCGGCATCTTGGTGATGGCCTCGGCGTAGAGGTTCAGGGTCTCGAAGCCGCCCAGGCCCGCGCGCATGAGCTTGGCCCAGCCGTAGCGGGAGAATTGACCGGCGAAGAACTTGCGCTTGCCGCCGAACTCCTCGCTCTCGGCGTCCATGTCATCCATGAACTTGTAGATCAGAGCGATGGTGATCTGCTCGACCTGGGACTTGGGATCGGGCACTTTGCCCACAAGGATGTCGCGGGCGGTATCAATGCGGCGTTTGGTGTCGGTGTCGAGCATGGAACTCCTCTTCTATGGAGTGCGCGGGCTTGACCGCGCTTTTCTTCGGGGCGGCTTGACGCCCCGTCTTCCAAGAACGCCGGGTCAAGCCCCGGCTAAGAAAAGCGGCGTCAAGCCGCCGCAGTCCAAAATTTTATGCGGCGAAGTGGTTCAAGGAAACGTAGTCCTTGACGTACTCGGGAACCAGGGCGCGGTATTTTTCCGGGACCGCCCTGAATTCGCGGGTAGAAAATACCGGATTGGTTGCCAGATCCGTGAACTGCCGGCTCTCGATGATGTGGCGGGTCTGGTCGCTGGTTACGTAAGCCTTGAAGAAGGTCTTGATTGCGGGAATAGCCTCGGCCTCTTCGGGCTTGTAGTCGGCGACGAACTTGGCGAACTCCTCCTCCAGCAGCTCGTCCTTGGACTTGAAGCGCGGGATGAGGCCGAAGATCTTTTCGAGAATTTCGCGCAATGTCAATCTACGGTCCACCGCGGCGGCTTTGCGCAGCTTGGCGAGGGTGTAGTACTCCTCGGGCTTGTCGAAGACCTCGCGGTTGATGTAGTCAATGACGCGGTCCCACTGCCCGGCCTCAACGGCCCTGGCGATAGTGTCATTGGCGCGAACCACGTCTTCGAACCTCTCGAAGAAAATCCGATCTATTTTCATCCCTTCGTAGCCGATAATTTCTTCCTTGATCGTGGAGAGGATGTCGGCGCCCAGGTGCTCGTAGACTCCACCGGCCACCACCGGGCCTGTTTCACCCCCCTCATTGCTTCCCTTGCCTTGAGGCTTGGGGAGTTTCAGCACCTCGTCGTAGTTGAACTCTTCCTCGAAGTATTGGCAGTTGGCGAAAAAATCCAAGAGCTTGAATGCGGTCTTCCGTGGATGGGCGACGCCTTCTTTGATGCTGTCGTCAAAAAGCTGCTCCAGGAAGTTGTGCCTGCGGGTGCCGCGCCCCTTGATCTGGATGAAGTCGGTGGGCGAAAAGATGGGCCGGAAAAGGCCGAGGTTGAGAATGTCGGTGCAGTCATAGCCGGTGGTCATCATTCCGACCGTCACGCAAACGCGCGCCTTGCTTGTCCTGTATGCGGGCAGGAAGTTGCATGAGCCGAGAAGGTTGTTGTTGGCGAAGTTGATGGTGAATTGCTGGGCATCCGGTATTTGCGAAGTGACTTGCACGGCGAAGTCGGATTGGTACTTGCCCGGGAACATGCGGTCGGCCATCAGATTGAGGACTTGCGTCAACTTGGAGGCATGGTTCTGGCTGACGGCAAAAATAATTGATTTGCCGATCTCTCCGCTGATGGGGTCGCGCAGAGCGTTCTCGAGAAGCGTCTTGCAAAACACCTGATTGGTGGCATCGGAAAAAAAACGCTTCTCGAATTCGCGCTGCTTGAAGGTCTCCTCGTGGTCGTCGCCGGTGTCGTCAATGAACGAAGCGACGAATCCATCCTCGGACAGCAGTTTGGTGGTGACCGCAGTGCGGGCATCCACGACGGTGGGATTGATCAGGTAGCCATCCCTCACGCCGTCGAGCAGGGAATAGCGATAAGTCGGCTGGCTATTCTCGCATCCGAAGGTGCGGTAGGTGTCCAGCAGCAAGCGGCGCTCGGCCTCGCGGGGGTCGCGGGTGGCCGGATTGGAGCCGTCAAACCGTCGGAGGTAGTCGCGGGGCGTGGCGGTGAGGCCGAGCTTGTAGCCGATGAAATAGTCGAACACGGCGCGGGCATTGCCGCCGATGGAACGATGCGCTTCGTCCGAGATCACGAGGTCGAAGTCGGTCGGCGAGAAGAGCCGCTGGTACTTGTTGTTGAATAGCAGTGATTGAACCGTGGTGACGACTATCTCGGCGCGTCGCCAGTCGTCCCGGTTCTCCTTGTAAATGACCGTCTGAAAGTCGGCGGACAGCGAAGCGGTGAAGGCCTTTCTGGCCTGTTCCTCCAGTTCGAGGCGATCCACCAGGAACAACACGCGCCGCGCGTTGCCGGAGCGGAGAAATAGCTTGATGACGGCGGCGGCGGTCAGGGTCTTTCCGGTGCCGGTGGCCATCTCGAACAGGAAACGGTCCTTGCCCTCCCCGACCGCGGCCTGAAGGCTGAGTATGGCCTTGAGCTGATACGGCCGGAGAAAGCGAAGCTTGTTGGCCTGGGTGTAGCCGGGCCGTTCCGCTTCATTTAGCCACGCGGCCTCGGACCGGTAGTTCGGGCGCTGGGTGAGAACGATGTAGTCATCGCCCACTGGCTCCGTGAGCAGACGCTGGGGATCGGGCGTGACCTTCTGGTAGCCGATGACCGATTCCGGTGTTGGAAACGAGGTGATTACATAGGGGTTGCCGCGATCAAGGTCCCAAAAATAATGCAGGTTCCCGTTGGAGAGGATGATAAATCGGCAGTTCTGGGAGCGGGCATACTTGCGGGCCTGCTCTTTGGCGATGAGCGGATTCTTGTCTTCGGCCTTGGCTTCGAGGACGATCAATGGGAAGCCCTTGGCGTCGAGAAGAAGGAAGTCGACGAACCCTTTTTCGGTCTTCTCGAAGTTTTCGCCGAGCGCGTCCAAGTCGGTTGACTTGATAGTGACGCTGGGCTCGAGACAAATGTTGGCGGGCTCGTTGCCTTCATGAAAGAAGCGCCAGCCCGCCGCTTCGAGCAGCTTGTTGATCTTGATACGGGCTGTTGCTTCTTTCATGGATTTATTCCGCTATTAATCGAAATTCCAGTCTTACTCATCATATTATATCCGTATTCAATGTCAACCGTTGTTTTTCCTCCCGGTCTCTTTGGTCCCGTTATCGGGTCGGCGGCCTCTGGGACTTGCGCGAAAGAGAACTTAACCACCAAGGGAACGGAGGGAGAAGAAAGGTTTGAGGTTTGGGGTCAAAAGAAGGTTTGTGGTTTGAGGTTTGTGGTTTGTGGTTCAATTCTCTCCGGAAAATTTTACCACTAAGTCACAAAGAACACGAAGAATAAAA
>DATKZS010000138.1:0-6160 GCA_035527835.1 bacterium | reverse complement strand
AGGATTATTTTTTAACACGATTTTAAGAGGGCTTGGGCGCGAATGTTTCTTGCTTGGCGCTCCCGTCGGCCGGTTCGCCAAGCCGGTTGGAGCCGACGTTCCGGAGCTGTTCTTTGCCGGGCCGCCAAGAAACATCAGGTTTTACTTGGCGATCCTTGGCGCTCTTGGCGTCTTGGCGGTTCTCCGGTCCGTTTATTTTGGACAGCACTGATCTCAGACGAAAAGATTATTAACAAGGATATTCAGGATTTCCAGGATGATTCCCGGGATTTTTAATCCTGAACCTCCTGAATATCCTTGTTAAAAATTTCTTGTCGGGGTTATGAAACCGCCTCTAATGAGTCCACGGTCTAAAAAGCGGGGGCAGCCTTGCGGCTGCCCCCGGTGATGCGGTCCGGTTGCACGTTCATTGTGGCGGCGGCGGGATGTGGGCGCAGGAGTCGTTCTCCAGGCAGGTGTCGTTGAGGATCTGGCCGCCGTTGGTCTGGAAATATCGTCCGATCATGTTGATGTTGTAGAGTTCGATGTTGAAGGCCTTGTTGGGGTGGGGCACGTCGAAGCCGTGCTGTCCGGTGGGCTGCATGTAGGGCATCCTCATGCCGGCGACCCCGTTGGTGGTCTCAAGGGTGAGGCGGAGCGGCGGGTCGAGGGTAGGCGCGTTGTATCCGTCGGCGCAGGCATGGGCGGGATCGGTGGAGTCGTTGTCGGTGCAGATGTAGTCCTGGCTGGGGCTGCTCTTGCAGAAGTGGTAGACGGCGGCATCGCAGGCCCCGCCCTCATCGAGGTCGTCGAGGTCGAAGAGGATGTGGTAGGGCGATCCATTCTTGCTGACGGTATAGGGCTCGATTTTTTCCACGCCCTCGACGACGAAGTTGTCGAGGAGGACCTGGTTGTGGGTCTTTCCGTAGATGGGGTCCTTGGCGAAGAGCTCGATGAGTCCGGCGTTTCTGGCCTCGGCGATGGCGGTGTTTTGGGGGACGTTGGTATCGCCGATGGTGGGGATTACCAGCACGTTGGCGCCCATCTGGATATCGGGGTCAATGTCGGTGAAATCAAGGGGCCCGAGGGGGGTGTAGTATGAGTTGGGGGCATTGGCCGGGTCCGCGGGCATGAAGTAGCGCATGGCGTAGGTCCCGGGATCGGCGGGATCCATGATGGACTGGGCGATTCCCAGGAACCTTCTGAAGTCCGGAGTATTGCGGTAGTGGCCGAGCCCTTCGGCCGGCGCGGTGAGCGGCGTCCCGGCCACGAACCACGAGCCCTGCCATACGGAGTCCTGGAGCCAGGTGTTGATGACCTGCTTGACCTCTCCCAGGGCGCCGTTATAGACGGTGATCTGGATGGGGTCTCCGAGCTTGAGCGGGTCCGGCACGTCACACTGGGGACGGCAGCCGGTGGTGTCGCCGGGCGCGTAATCCGGTCCCCAGCCCAGGATGATTCGCTTTTCCACGGCGTCCGCCGCGTCGGCGGGGATGTGGATGCGGAAGCTCTTGTTGGCCGCGGCAATGGCCCATCGCTCTTCGCCGGTCTTGAGGTTCTTGAGGGTGACCTTGTCGCCGGGCGCGACCTGGTCGGTAAGTCCGATGTCCACGTAGCCCTTGGAGTTGACGTTGGGGATCATCCATTGGAGCTTGACCTGGCCGGCGGAGGGCACGCCCAGGAGGATGGGCCCGAACAGGCGGAGGAACACGGCCTCCACCACTCCGCCCTGGGTGCTGCGCGCGGCGATGTCTATGAGCCCGGCGCCGCCGGACACGGGAGCGGCGGAGGTGATGGCCGGCTCGATGCCGGCGAGAATTCCAGAAAGGATGCCGCCCAGGGAAATGCCCCAGGTGTGGAAGTCACCGGTACGGCCGCCGAAATCAGTCACGCCGTCGCCGTTGAAGTCTCCGGCCAGGTCGTCTTCGATCCCGTCCCCGTTCATGTCGTAAGTCCAAGTATTGGTCCCGTCGAACGCGCGGAAGACCCTGATCATCTGGATCTGGTCAATGATGCTCTGGCGCACGATGTCGCGGGTGTGGAAGGTGTCGGCGCTCCAGAAATCTCCTCCGGAGTCGGCCTCGCCGTCGTTGTTGAGGTCCCGGGCCCTGCCCTTGAGCAGAGCGAGGATGGGATCAATCATCTCGCAGAGCTTGGCGATGTCATCGTCCGCCGGCGGGTTGCAGAGCTTCAGTTTCAGCCCGTCAATGACCACTTGAACGTCGGGGGGCAGTCCGATCCCGTGGCCGACGGCGTCGGCGTCGCACACGGCCAGGCCGTGCTTGGCCAGGTTGCCGGCGAAGCCGAGCATCTCGAACTTCATGGAGCCATAGCCGTGCCCCTCGATCACGGTGGGGAAAGGCGGCCCCATGGCCACGGTGTCAATCTCAAAAGTCTCGCCCGCGGCAAAGCTCCCGCCCCAGGCGGAGGAGTAGATGGTGAGCCATCCGTCATCGGTGGGGAAGTCGCCTCCGGTGGTCCCGGACCCCTGGTCCGCGCCCAGGCCGTCGGTCACGTCAAAGGCCGACCCCGAAGTGAAGGTCACCGTATAGGTCTGGGTAAAGGGGCCGTTGATCGGGTCCATGTAAGTCTCAATGTCAATTGCCGCCTTGTCATCGGCCGCGAAAGTCCCGCTCCAGGCCGCGGCCTGGACGGTGAGCCATACATCGTCGGTGGTGAAGTCGGCGCCGGTGCTGCCTGCCCCTGCGGTGGTGTCGCCGTCCAGGTTCCAGGCGTCGAAAGTCGTGGCCCCGGTGAAGGTCAGTTCGTAGCGCCGGGCCATGGTGTCGAAATCGAGCAGGACATAGGATCGGTCAATCCGGCCGGCCGTGGAGTCGGTGGCCACCTTCCCCACCCGGTGGTTGACGTGGGTCTCGATCTGGACGGGGTCAAGCCCACCGCTCAGGGTGTTGTTGCGGATCTGGTCCATGCGGTAGTTGGGCTTGGGGACCGAGCACAGGAAAGGCACGGTCGCGTCTCCGACCACCGCGGCGCCGGTCAGCGGGTTTACCTGGAAGATCTCATTGTCGTCCGCGGGGTGGAGCGGGTTGGCGATTCCGTCGCGGTCAATGAGGAAGTTGGGTGATTTGAAATCGCCGAAGACGAAGTAATCCACGTAGTCGTAGGATTGGATGAGGGGCTCGATGTCGCCGGCGCTGAGGCCGAGAATGTCTCCGAGCCCGGTTGTGAGGAGCAGTTGGAGCATGCCGATGAAGTCCGCCGACTTCACCTCGTAGGGGTTGCCGACGTCGTTCAGGGGGAGTGCGATGAGATTGTTGACCTTGTCCGGGAAGCGCGCTCCGAGGTAAGCCATCGGACCTCTCCGGTAAAGCCCCCTGCGGATGGCCACCATGTCCCGGGTCATGCTGCCGGTGGTGAACTTCCAGGTAAAGGCCACGTCGGAGATGGAGAGCCCGTAGCGGGGCAGGATGCCGATCAGGGGCCGGAGGGCCTCGGTCTGCTGCGTGTGGTTCACGTAGGCGAAGGGAGAGCGCACGGGCCAGGCCACTCCGGCGGCGTAGGGCAGGCCCTTGAGCCGGTTGGTGACGACCACGGCGTATTCCGACTCCTCCTCCAGCGGCAGCACCGGCCGCATGATCAGGGTGTTGGTCTCCCGCTCGTAAAAGTCCACCAGGTCATGGTAGCTGCTCCAGGCGTCGCCGGCGTTGGGGCCCCAGGCCCCGTTCGAGAACACGTTGGGCCGGTCGAAGATGCCGTCGAAATCGGTGTCAATGTCTATGCCGGGGTCGAACAGGTGATTGCCGTTCGCGTCTTCGTCGTAGGTTTCCAAAAACAGATTGCTGGCATTGACGCGCGGGTCGTAGGAGAAATAGTTGTCGTTGCGCTCGAGCTGGAGCGGGAAATTGCCCTTGCCCATGTCCAGGGGCACGGCCTTGGCGTAGTTGGGCGAGCGCGGGTTCATATTGATCAGGAGCACGGCGTCGTCGTTGAAGTCGTCGTTTTGCTGGTGCCGCTGGATGATGATGTTGATGTCAATGGGCCGGTCAAAGGATATGGTGACCGATCCGAAAGTCCCGAAGCCGGTGAGGGTGTCAATCTTGGCGCGCAGGTCGCGCTCCAGCTCGGTGGGCGCGTTCAGGCTGACGTTCAGCCGAAGCCCGGTGGGCGAGGACTTGTCAACGCGGGCGGCCAGGTCGTTCGGAAACGGGATTTCCGGAAAGGGCCGGGCGTCGAGGTCGAACTTGATGACGGGCCCGGCGCCGCCGGGCGTCTCGGCCAGTCCCTCCGGCGGATTGTTGTCCTGGGCGCAGGTCATGGCCGCGGCGCTGATCAGCGCCAGGGCCGCCATCAATAACCAGCTTTTTCTGATGCCGTTTTGATTTTTCATCGCTTATCTCTCCCTTGTATGGTCCGGGGATTTCGCCGGGGCTCACCAGCTCGCGGTGGCCCGGCCCTGGAGCTTCTGGATCGGCTCGCCCGGGTCTCCGTGTCTGTTGTTGAAGGCATCGCCCGGCATGAAGTAGCCGTGCTCCAACCCCAGCGTAAGCTTCAGGCGTGACCCGATCTCATATTGATAGCTGACCGCGGTGTCCAGCTCCCAGCCCAGATCCTTGCCCGCGGGCGCACCCTTGTAATTGGTGGGCACTCCCCCGTTCTTGAAGGTCTGATACGGGTCCATGAAGTCCTCAGCCGCCGCCGCGTGCAGGATCCCTTCCTTGAGCGTGAGCCCTTTGGCCGGGCCGTCCGGAGGGCTGTAGGCGATGATCAGGTTCTGATATACCGCGTTGGTAACCGCCCCGTCGCCAGGAAGCTGGTCTATGCCCTTCTGCGGCACATTGACCTTCATCGGGTCGGCCAGAGGCTCAGGCTGATACGCGGTAAGCGTGGACATGACCTCCTGGAACAAAACGATGCCCACGTTGTAGTCCGGGTCAAAAGACAAGGCGTAATTGGTCTGATCGTAGGAATTGGCGTCCCCGCTGGCGTAACCCGCCTCGAACCCCAGCCTGAAACCGGAGTCCGGGAACGTGAGCCCGGTCCGCACGACCCCGCCGATGGCGTCAAGGTCGAGCTGCTTGGGCGAAGTCTCCAGGATCACCCGGTCGGTCCAGCCCTTTAAAATAATGCCCTCGAAGCCCAGCGACAATTGCGGGCCATTGTCCTCGGCCCGGCTTTTCCAGTTGAAGTAAAGGTCGTAGGCCGTGGCCTTGACCTTGTCGCCGTCATCGTCCTCCTGGTTGCGCAACGCCACGTAAACGCCGGTGAACAGATGGTCGGGGTCGTCGTAAAAGCTCGAAAAGACCCATTGGCTGCCGCGGTCGCCGTCCTGGTATACGGCGTTCTCGTCGCGCCAGACAACATCGTAGCCCACCGCCAGCACCAGCCGGTCGGCAAGATCGCTCTGGTTGAAGATGGCGAGCGGCTTGGTCGCGAACAGGACCCGCTGGTAGAGGTCTCCCATGTAGGAGTCGCCGAACTCGTTCAAGCGGTTCTCGCCGTCGTTGGACAAAAGGCCCAGGCCCCATTGCGAGCTCATCTGGCCCACCCGAAGAATGCCCGCCGGGCTCTGCCAGTTCATCCAGAGCTGGCGCACCTCGGCGTCCTTGTAATCATCCCGGCCGTCATAGGGCCAATTGGCATAATCGTAGCGCAGGCGGGCGTAGTCGCCGTTCAATCGGCCGGAGAAGAAATCGGCTTGGCCGTAAAACGCCAAGTTGTCGCCGACCTTGAGGCTGGGAGAAAGACGCAGCCTCGATTCCTCCCAGTACTTCCGGCTAAGCTCGCGGCCGTTCTCGTTGACCCCGAAATCCGTGAGCCAGTTGATCCGGTAACGCAGCTCGCCCGGCATGTCAAAGCTGGTCTCGGACCGCGCCGGCCCCGGCCGGAGAGCCAGGACCAGTAACGCCGACCCAACCACCAAGGCCTTGATCATCGAACGCTTGGCCCTCTCTTCAACTCCCATGCCTCCCACCATCCGCCTCCTCCCTCTGTTCCGTCACTCATTTTTCCTTACTTAGGTTCCGCACTTGACCACACAGCCTTTTACCAAATTGTAAAAGAATAGTCAATTTCACTCTTATCCAAAATAGGCCGTAAGAAAACCGCCAAGCCATCATGAATAAATAGGTCAGTGGCCTCACCGAGCGTGATGGGTTAGCATCAGCTCATTTACAAAATTAATTGAAAAGGAGGACCACTGATCATGAGTAATGTAGCGCAA
>DATKZS010000137.1:0-54948 GCA_035527835.1 bacterium | reverse complement strand
ACAAGGGATTCACCATTGACACCGAGGCCCTGGCCCGCGACTTCTACCACGAGATGGGATGGGACTTCGAGAGCGGCAAGCCGCTGAAGGAGCGGCTGGAGCAGCTCGGCCTGGACGAGGTGCTCAAGGACATCTACGGGTAAAGGATCATGTTCGGTTCCGGCAAAAAGCCGAAGATCAGCATCCACGTCAAGGTGGCCGGCTTCATTGACGGCAAGGTGCTCACCGCCGAGTTCGACCTGGAGGCGCCCGCGGGCGTGACCGTCAAGGAGCTTTTCAAGCTCGTGGACAAGTCCGGCCGGGTCAAGGGCAACGTCATGAAAAAAATCCTGGCCCTGCCCCGCCCGCCCACGGTCCTCGTGAACGGCTCCGGCCTCGACCTGCCCGATGAGCTCGGCCTTGCGCTCGCCGACGGCGACGAGGTCGCGGTCATGACGCCGCTGGCCGGAGGGTGAGAAGAAGGAAAGTAGATAGTAGATAGTAGGTAGTAGATAGAATATAGGGTCAGGACTCTTGCCCTATCTACTACCTATTATCTACTCTCTACTTTCTGTCGGAGGGAAAAGTGAAGGAAGAAGAAGGAAAATTCTCCGGCGCCGGCGGCCTCGAGATCTTCTGGCGCGCCTGGCTCCCGGACCCGGTCCGGGCCGTATGCATGATCTGCCACGGCCTGGGCGAACACTCCGGCCGCTATGCGGAGGTGGCCGCGGACCTGGCTCAAAAGGGGCTGGCCTCCTTCGCGCTGGATCACCGCGGCCACGGCCGCTCCGGGGGCAAGCGCGGACACGTGCTCGCCTTCTCCGAATTCCTCGATGACCTCGACTCCTTCCGCCGCCTGGTGGAAGCACGCGCCGCCGGCAAGCCCGTCTTCCTCATCGGCCACAGCATGGGCGGACTAATCGCCGCCCGCTACGCCGAGCAAAGCGGCGCCGGGCTGCGCGGCCTCGTTCTCTCCTCCGCCGCCCTGCGGGTGGACGTGGACGCGCCCGCCATCAAGCTCGCCGCCGGCCGTTTCTTCAGCAAGTACCTGCCGGGCCTCACCATGGGCAATGGGCTCGACCCCCAGATGATCTCCCACGATAAAAAAGTCGTTGACGCGTACATCGCCGATCCCCTGGTCCACGACCGCGTGTCCGCGCGCTGGTTCACCGAGTTCACCGCCGCCATCGAGGCGGTCCAGAAGGAGGCGGGCAAGATCACCATCCCGGTCCTTTGCATGCAGTCCGGCGACGACAAGCTGGTGGCGCCCCGCGGCGCCCCGGAATTTTTCGAGCGGCTCACCGTGAAAGACAAGAAGCTCCAGGTCTGGGACGGCTTCTATCACGAGATGTTCAACGAGGTCGAGCGCGCAAAGCCGGCCGCCTTGATGCTCGAATGGATCGAGGAGCACCTGCGTTGATCCCACTACAACGGACGCGGCGCATCCCGCGGCCACCGCTCGCGCTTCTGCTCATGCTCACGGCGCTCACCTCCCCCTGCTGCAAGAACGTCACCGCACCTGACCCGGCGCTGGGGCCGGCGGCCGTGCTCAAGAACCAGGCGGGCCGGCAGTGGACCGTGACCCTGGAGCTGGCAATCACGCCGGAACAGCAGCAGAAGGGCCTGATGTGGCGCTGGTCGCTCGAACCCGGCCACGGCATGCTCTTCATCTACCAAAAACCCGCCGAGCACGTCTTCTGGATGAGGAACACCCGCATCCCGCTCGACATGATCTTCATCGGCCCCGACCAAAAAATCGCCGGCATCGTCGAGAACGCCGAGCCTTATACCGACACCTCCCGCTTCGTGGATGCGCCCAGCCAGTGGGTGCTCGAAGTGGCCGGAGGCCAGGCCAAGGCGCACGGGCTCCAGGCCGGCGACCAGGTGTATTTTTTCAACCTCGGGGACAAGTGATGGGCAAGGAGATGGATTTAAACGGCGCCTGGGAAATCCTGCCCGTGACCAGGTTCGACGGCAAGTACGACTCCATCAGCATTTGGCGCGAGACCCAGGTGCCCGGACACTGGCAGCAGACCCCGGGACTCGAATCCTACACCGGCAAGGCCGTGTACCGCCGCGCCTTCAAGTTCAAGCCGGAGGACGACAAGCGCTTCTTCCTCCGCCTGCACGGCATCTTCTACTGGGCAACCGCCTACTTGAACGACATGCGCCTGGGCGCCAACGAGGGCTACTTCTTCCCCGTGGACTACGAGATCACCGGCATGTTGCACAAGGAGAACAAGCTCCTCGTCGAAGTGGACTGCCCCCGAGAGGAGGACAAGACCAGAAAGCGCCAGCTTACCGGCGTGTTCCATCACTGGGACTGCATTGACCCCATGACCAATCCGGGCGGCGTCTGGCTCCCCGTCGAGATAATCTCCACCGGCGCCGCCCGCATTATTGACCCGCTTTTCACCACCATCTATCTGGGCAAGGACAACGCCACCGCCCGCATCATGGGCCAAGCCACCATCGAGACCCGCGAGCCCGCGAGCCTCACCGTGCGCATCTCCTTCATCCCCCGCACTTTCACCGGAGAGACCCAGGTCTTCGAGAAGAGCCGGTTCAAGGCCGCGGGCGCCAACACCTATCATTACAACCTCGACCTCAAACAGCCCGCGCTCTGGTGGACCCACGATCACGGCCGGCCCGACCTCTACACCCTGCGCCTCGAGGTCTTTATCCAAGGCCGGGACCAGCCATCGGACTCATGGGAAACGCCCTTCGGCGTCCGCACCTTCGAGATGCGCAACTACCTGGCCTACCTCAACGGAAAGAGCGTCTACTTGCGCGGCAACAACTACCCGCCCGGCGACACCCGCCTCGCCACCATGACCCGCGAGCGCTGCCGGGCCGACGTGAAGCTCGCCCGCGAAGCTAACCTCAACTTCCTGCGCGTGCACGCCCACGTGGACACGCCCGCGTTCTACGAGGCCTGCGACGAGCAGGGCGTGCTCTTGTGGCAGGACTTCCCCATGCAGTGGTCCTACCGGCCGGAGGTCGAGGCCCAGGCCCAGCGCCAGGTCCGGCGCATGATCTTCCATCTCGGCTCGCACCCCTCAATCGGAGTCTGGTGCATGCACAACGAGCCTTTCGCCGCCTTTGACCTGCGCGACCACTATAAGCTCGGCTCGCTGTCCCGCGCGCTCTTCACCTTCTTCTTCTGGAACCGCAACCGTAACCGCATGGACCCCGAGCTCGCGCGTCAGACCCGTTTCCTCGATCCCTCCCGCTTCACCACCGAGTTCTCCGGCGAGCGCGGCCTCTTCCGCGAGCCCGGCGACGTCCATTATTATTACGGCTGGTACCTGGGGCCCATGCAATGGTTCCATAAAAAATACAAGAAAAGCCCACGGAGCCTCCGCTTCATCACCGAGTTCGGAGCGCAGTCCTTCCCCAACCCGGAAAGCGCGAAAAAATTCATGGCCGCGAACCTCCGCGAAGTGGACTGGAAAAAACTGGAGAAACGCCACCATTACCAGCCCTACTTCATGAAAAAATTCGTGGACCCGGAAAAGCACCGGACCCTCGAATCCTTCATCGCGGCCACCCAGCAATATCAGAGCGAGCTCAACCGCTTCCACATTGACCGCGTCCGCGCGCTCAAGTACAAGCCAAACGGCGGGTGCGTGCCCTTCCTCCTCCTCGACTCCAACCCCGCCGTGCAGTGGTCCGTCATTGATTACTGGCGCGTGCCCAAGTCGTCATATCACGCGCTCAAGAAGGCCATGAGCCCGGTCTACGCCTTCACCATCCTGGACCAGCCCGTTTACAAAAGGAACGGCATCATCTCCATCCCCCTCTACGCCGTGAACGACACCTGGGAAGAGGTCAAGGTCGAGGCATCGCTCAAGGTGATTTCCCCTGTAGGAGACACCGTGATCGAGGAGCGCTTCTCCCGGGCGCTGCCCCCGGATAGCGAGGCTCTCGCGCTCGCCAACCCTGAGCTCAAGCTCCGCTGGGCCGGGACCTATAAAATCAAGATCGAGCTCGCGGGCGGCGCCGGGGCGCTCGAAAATGAATACGAGCTGCGCGTGAAATGACAGGCCCCGAGTTGAACCACGACCCCGCCGGCGCCCGCGCGCGCCGCATCCGCCTGATCGCCTACGCCTTCGCCTTCGGCATGGCCGCCGTCAACGTCCTGGTCCAGATCGTCTTCATCAACAAGGTCGGCCGCGCCGACTGGGACCAGTTCGCCACCCTCCACCTGATCCAGCAGTGGAACCACCATTACTTCGGATTCGCCAAGCACTGGAACCCGCTGATGGGAGGCGGCATGAGCCTGGGCGGAGACCCCCAGGTCCCGGTGTTCTCGCTCTCCATGCTCATCGCCTATCTGTTGGGCCCCGTCACCGGCATCCGCGTCTCCGTCATGCTCTGGTCCGTGTTCGGGTTCATCGGCGCTTACCTGTTCTCCGGCCTTTTCTTCAAGGAAAGGCCGCTCCGCTGGCTCGCGGCCGGGCTGTTCGTGGGCAACGGCTTTTTCATCACCCACATCTCGAACGGACACATCGAGCACCTGCCCGCGTTCGGCATGCCCTTTTATCTGTGGTACCTGCACAAGACGGATGGGTCCCTGCGCGCGAGCGAGGGATGGGCAAGAAAAATCGGCCTCGCGCTTTTCTGCGGCCTGGCCCTGGCGCCACTCGGCGTCATCTGCATGGACGGCTCGCCCATCTTCCCCCTTTATTTCTTCCCCTGGCTCCTGGCCTACGCCGCGTTCCTCGCCGTTCAGCAACGCACGCTCTGGCCCGTCATCGTCCTCGGCCTCTCGCTCTGTGCCGCGCTCTGCCTCGACGCCATCTATGCCCTGCCCGTCGCCGGCTACAGCTTCGATTTCCCCCGCGCCGGCCAGGCCGCCTTCCACAACCCGCTGGCCCTGCCCCTCTACCTCATCGTCCCTATGCAGGGCTCGCCCGGCCCGCTCTTCGGCTTCCCCGACTCCGCCCAGGAGTACAGCCTTTACATCGGTCCCGTGCTCCTCTACCTGCTCTACCGCTATCGCGCGAGGCTGAGAGAATTCCTGCCCGCGCCCGATAGCCGCCGCTTTCTATGGCTCTCGGCCGCGTTCTTCGTGATCGGGCTCGGCAGCTTGCGCTCGTCCGGCATCTCCTGGCTCTACTCGCCGTTCGATCTGCTCGCGCTGGCCCCCGGCTTCCGCTCCATCAAGAACACCTCGCGCTACTGGGGCTTCATGGTCCTGCCCCTGTCGCTGCTCTCGGCCCAGACCGTGTGGTGGTTCCTGAACGAGCGCGAGGCGTTCACGAAAAACTTCCGGGCCGCGCTCATCGTCCTCTTTTTCCTGTTCCAGTTCGCCTTCCAGATCGGCGCGCTAAGCCAGTGGCTTTACGGCTCAACCACGCTCCGCCGTTTTGACCTCTCATCCTATCTTTTCCGCACCAGCAAAAATCCGGATGCCCCCGGCGTGGCCATTGACATCGAGTACGGCAAAAAATTCCGCATGACCGCGACCATCGCGCCCGACTCCGGCATCATCAACTGCTATCAGAACATGGAGTACCCGCAGGGCAGGATCGAGCCGGGAGCTGAACTGGTCCAGGCCGTGATCGGAGCGGAGCGGGCTTCGGAAGAATTAACGAGGAAATTCCAGGCGCGCTGGCTCACCTTTAACGACATCAGGATTTCCTTTCCGCCGCTCGCTGACCTGCCCCCGCCCGGATACGGAGGCATGATCACCGTGGTCCTGAACCAGAACTATTATCGCTACTGGTCAGCTTCATCCTGCGAGACCTACGAGACGGGTAGCGGGAACTTGGGACTCCTAATCTGTGATGGGGACATCGGCCCAGAGGTCACACTCAGTTATCGTGATCCCTGGTCCGAGCTGGGGCAAAAGATCAGCCGCGCCAGCGCTCCGGCCTATCTCATTCTGTTGTTTTTGTCGGGAATATTTTGGATGGTCACGAGGAAATGGACCGCCGCTTCCTGAGATAGAAGACAACGATCATAGAAGCCGCCGCCAGGGACAGGATGAGCCATCCCCAGTAACAGTCCACCAGCAGTATCTTCGCAATTTGCGGACCAGGCGCGACATAGCCAACCTCGTGATACGCGCTCTTGCACTCGCGCTCGCCGCACTCGATGAGCAGATAGCCGTATTGTGGCGGGTCCGCCTCCTGCCAGCCGCCGGCGGAGGCCAGCACCGTGACCGGAGCGCCGCTCCACTTGAACTCCCTGTGCTCGTGGGCGTGGCCGGCCACGATCGCGTCCACCCTGCCGCGCACGACCTTTGCGAGCTTGTCCGAGCTGCCGAGCGTCATGCCCGGGAACTCCGCGTCCAGGTAAGGCGGCTTGTGCTGGAGCAGCAGCACCGTGCCCTTGCCCGGGACCCGGCCCTTGAGCGTGTCCTTGAGCCATTCGATCTCGGCCGGCCAGCGTTCCTTTTCCACGTTGTTGCTGACCACGATCAGGTTGTCACCGCAGCTCCATGAAAAGTGGTCCGGCCCGAAGGTCTCGCGGAAGAGGTTACCCGTGTCGTCCCAGAAGCCGAGGTCATGGTTCCCGAGCGCGGTGTACACCGGAATTTTCCAGCCCGCGCCGAGCATGTGCTCCAGGTAAAGACGGTACTCGATGATCAGTCCGCGCTGGCTGAAATCGCCGAGCTCGAGGGCCGCGTCCGCCCTGCTCTGGGCGTCCCTCATCACCGCGTCCATCACCCGGAAATTATTGTGCGCGTCCGAGAGCACCGCGAGCCGAAAAACATCCGGACGCGCCAGTGCGATCCGGTCCGTGACCGCGCCCGAAAAATTGCGGCGCGGGCACTCCGGCATCAGCGCGCCGGTCGAGATGAACAGCCACACCGCGAGCGGCCCCAGCATCAGCGCCGCCTCCATCGCCGCCCGGAGCGCGGCCCGCGCCGGTTTCCGTGTCGTTGCGTCAGGCATGGCCTTTTATTATAACGCATCATTCCCCTCTTGGCAGGACACGGGCTTGCCGGTATAATCCTTGATACGAGAGATCATGGGGAGGGTAAAGGATGAGGATGTTTTCCAAGAAGACGGCGAAGGTTCGCGACCGGGCGCGCGAAGTGGCGGACGAGCTCCGGAAGGACGCGGACAAGGTTGACGCGCAATGCACGTTCCCGGCGTCCCACCTGGGGCTGCTCTGGGATTCCGGCTTCATGGCCCTGCGCGCGCCCAGGGAGCAGGGCGGCATGGACGCGACGCTGCCGGAGGCCGCGGTGGTGGTGGAGGAGTTGGCGCGCGGCAGCGCCGCCGCGGCCCTCATCGTCCTGCTGCAGGCGCTGGCCGCCGAGGCCATCCGCGGGTTCGCATCCGAGAAACAGGCCGCGGAGTGGTTCGACAAGATCGTGACCAACCGCTTCATCTCGTCCTTCGCGCTTTCCGAGCCCGAGCCCGGGCCTTCCGAGAAAGCCAAGCTGACCGTGGCCCGCAAGGTGAAGGGCGGCTACGTGATCACCGGCCGGAAAACGTTCGTCACCGGCGCGCGCGACGCCGACCTGGTGGTCGTATTCGCCGTGACGTCGCCCAAGGCCAGGCTCAAGAAAGCGCTGTCCGCCTTCGTCATCCCGGCCGGGACCACCGGCATGATGCCCGGCGCGGAAGACCCCAAGTCCGGACTGCGCGGGGCGCCCGCGGTCGAGCTGGTGTTCTCCGGCTGCCGCGTAGCGGCGAGCACCAGGCTGGGCGCAGCCGGCGCAGGCTACGCTGTCGCGCAAAAGGCCATCATCACCGCGGCGCCGCTGGCCGCGGCCCTGTCCTGCGGCCTGCTGGCCGAGGCTTTGGAGCACACCATCGCGCTGGCGCGCGGACGCGGACGCAACGCGGCGCCGCTCTCCGAGTTCCAGCCGCTCGAGCTCGCCCTGGCCGACGCCATGGCCGGGCTCGACTCGTCGCTGGCGCTCACCTGGGCCGCGGCCGGGGCCGTCGAGGAAAACGCTCCCGGCGCCGAGCGCCTGGCGCGCGAGAGCAAGTGGGTGGCCGGAGAGGCCGCGGTGAGCGGCATTGACCAAGCCATGGCCATGTTCGGGCTCGAAGCTTCGCTGCGCGGCTCGTACCTGGAGCGGCTCTCCCGCGACGCCCGCTCCGCCCGCCTAATCCTGGGTCCCAACCACATCCACAAGATCGAGGTCGCGCGCAAGCTCATCTCCGGCAAATATTGAGCCGATCATTTTTTACGCCTCTCTGTAATTCCACGAGATGATGCATCAGCAGTCGCGCGGGCCCATGACGGCATGGTCAACGAGTCACTGTTTCAGAAGGAGGGATGGAAAGATGTCAAGTAAAAGAAAGCCCTCTGGAATCAGCCATTTTTGCCCGCGGCCCGGGGCCGCGCCAGGCGTAAAGAAAAATATAATTTCCCACTTGACTAAGCTTTTTAAAATGGGTAACATTACTGCAACTGAAAGGCCAGGGACCTGACGGGGGTTTCGAGGCCGGAAACATGGGGTTTGCAAGCAATGAGTAAAAAGGGGGCTTAGGCCATGAAGAAAACTCTTAAAACGGTTTTAATCGCAATGGCGGTCGCGGCCGTCGCTCTTCCCGCCGCCGGCCTTGCGGGCATGTCCAGCGCCAGTTACTCGATACCCAACGACGTGATCGGCGGCGGCGGCAATACCATGTCGTCCGCCGGCTACACCAATTCGAGCACGCTGGGCCAGTCCAGCCCCCTCGGCACGGCCACCAGCGCCGGCTATACCAATTATCCCGGGTTCTGGCAGGCGGCCTTCGGATGCGTGTTTAAGACCTACTACCAGGATTCCGACGGCGACAGCTATGGCAACCCGCTGGTCAGCACTCAGGCCTGCACCCAGCCCGTGGGCTATGTCGTTGACAACACCGACTGCGACGACGGCGCCATCACCGTATATCCGGGCGCTCCCGAGCTCTGCGACAGTATTGACAACCAGTGCCCGGGCGACCCCGGTTATGGTACCGTGGACGAAGGCTGTAATGTTGACACCGACGGCGACGGGCTGTCCGACGATGACGAGACCAATATCTACGGCACCGATCCCGACAATCCCGACACTGACGGTGACGGCTTGAGTGACGGCGATGAGGTTACCACGCATTTTACCGATCCGCTGAGCTGGGACAGTGATGGGGACTATATCCCGGATAATTACGAGGTGGAGCATATGAGCGGGGCGACGCCTTTGGACCCGCTCGACCCGAGCGACGGAGACACCAACTTCGAGACGCTCGTGGGAAGGGACAACAACTTCAACTTCCACGAGTACTGGAACCAGACCGACCTCTGGAGCTTTGACCCGAGCCCCAACCTTGTCGCCTTCCCGGACACCCCGGGCTGCTACTACTGGGGCGAGGGCGACGGCGACGGCTACGTGCTGGGTTCCGACCAAGCCATCCTCCAGGCCGAGGTCCTGTCATTACATCAGAGCTACGACAAGGTCATCCCGCGCGGCATCCCCGACGTGCAGGACCTCGACGCCGACGGCTACATCCTGGGCAGCGACCTGGTCACCATCCGCGGCTTCATCCTGAGCATGCCGGTGGGCGCGGTCAACAGCCGGGCCGCCGATCTGGAAAAGGTTTACGAGCCGCTCACGGACGTGCTGGTGGGTAGCACCACTCACGTGACGGTCCGGGTGCGCAACTCCAACCTCATCAACGTGCTGTACCAGGGCGGCTTCTCCGTGGTCTTCTCCATTGACCCCGCCTCCGACGGCAAGGCCGTGCTGCTCGGCGGCGACGGCAGTTACAGCGGAGGCCCCGCGGGCAACCGCTTCGACGTGTCCGGCGTCAACGGCAAACTCGACGGCGGCCACGCCACCATCGTCCTCTCCATCACCGGCCCCGGCCTCATCATCGTGAACGCTCAAATCCCCCATTGCGGTCTCTTGCTCGCCGAAGAAAAAGGCCGATGGATGAATGACGTTGACCTGTTGCCGGCGTTCACCTTAAATGCCGTGACACTGCCACCTTGATTCCTGCCTGATAATGAAAAATCGGGAGCGGGCATCTAAACCCGCTCCCGATTTTCTTTTTATGCGCCGGCCGGGCGCAGAGACCGGAGCAAATTAAACAAGGCCCTTGCTTTTGCTGCCCCGGATCATCTACAATCATGAAAATGGCTTACCGCATCAACATGATCTCTCCCCGCACCGGGACCTTTTTTACCGTTTGGAAAATGCGAGCGCGTCGTTTGCGTCCGCTGACGTTGTCCCTCGCCTGGCTGGCGCTGTTGCCGGCCACGGCATTGGTCCTGGGCTGTCTTAGCTCAAGCCCATCCCCCGCACCGGCCCCGCCGGCCCCGGCGCCGTCTTTCTACGAAGGCGACATGGGCCTGGGCGAGCGTCCCAGCGACGAGAGCGGCCTTTTGCCGCTTGGGGCCACGCGTCCGGGCATCGCCGCCAGCGCGCCTGGCTCGTGGGACTGGCGCTCGGTGGGGGGCTTGACCCCGGTCAAGGACCAGCGTCCGACGGCCACCTGCTGGGCGCACGCATCCTTGGCCGGGCTGGAGTCCCTGGTCAAGGTCCGGGAGGGGATTGAGTACGACTTCTCGGAGTACAACCTGGTGGCGTGCAGCCCGAACAACCGGACTTGCTACAACGGGGGCGGGAGCGATTACTATTCCGCCCTGGTCCTGCTCGGGAAGGGAGCGGTGCTGGAGTCGTGCCAGCCGCTGACCAACTGCGGGCTCCCCGTTCAGTGCGACACGTCGTGCCCGGCGGCGGTGGAGCCGCTGGGCTGGCGCTACCTGGCCAACGACGTTACGGAGATCAGGGACGCCGTTTACAATATCGGTCCGGTCTATACGACGATCTATCACCAGGACCCGGCGTTCATCTATCTGGGGCCGGACGAGGTCTATTATTCGACCACCGACCACAACGTGACCCACGCGGTGTCCATTGTCGGCTATGACGACACCAAGCCCCACGCCGGCGGCCAGGGGGCGTGGCTGGTGAAGAACTCGTGGGGCACGTGGTGGGCGGACGGCGGGTACGGCTGGGTGGCGTATGGGGTGGCGGGGATCGGCAGCAATGCCTCGGTCTATACGGACTACCAGCCGGCCAACCCGGAAGAGGACCTGTATTTCTATGACGAGTTCGGGCAAACGGCCAAGACCGGGCTGACGGGGCAAGACTGGGACTGGGGCATGGTCCGCTTCACTCCCGAGATGAGCGGCCTCCTGGAGCGGGTTGATTTCTGGACCGTGGGGCTCAACGCCTCCTACAGCATCCGGGTCTACCGGGACCTGGCGGGCACCGTGCCTCAGGACCTGATGGCCTCCGTGGACGGCGTGGCCGATCGCAAGGGCTATTATTCGGTGGCCCTTTCCGACCCTCCCCTGGTGATGGCCGGCGACGACGTGTTCGTGGCCATCGGGTTTAACGTGCCCGGCGAGTTATACTCGTTGCCTTTGGGAGGCGGCCAGCCGCAGGCCGGGAGGAGTTATCGGAGCTACAACGGTGGAGTGACCTTTTCCCCCTACTCATACGACATGGCCTGGCGCATCCGCGTGACCCACAACGACGCCGACGGCGACGGCATGCCGGATTGGTGGGAAGAGCGGCAGACCTGCCTGGACCCGGACCAGCCGGAGGGCCCGGGCGACGCCGACCTGGACGGGCTCGACAATTATGATGAGTTCGTCTTCGATCTCGACCCGTGCAATCCCGACGTGGACGCGGACGGGCTGCCCGACGGCGACGAGGTCATGATTTTTGGCACTGACCCTAAATCGCCGGACACCGACGGCGACGGCATCGGCGACTACGTGGAGGCCGTGGCCGCGCCCTGCCTCGATCCTTTATCCGCCGACACCGACGGCGACCTGCTCCTGGACGGCGGCAGCGCGGGGGAGGACAAAAACGGCAACGGTGCGCTCGACCCCGGCGAGACCGACCCCTGCAACCCCGACACTGACGGCGACGGCCTTGATGACGGCGCGGAGCTGATCGTTTATCTTACTGATCCGCTTCTGCCCGACACCGACGGCGACGGACTCACCGACGGCGAGGAGGCGTACGGCTATGGGACCGATCCGGCCTTGTCTGACTCTGACGCGGACGGCATCAACGACTACATCGAGGCCGTGACCAGGCCCTGCCTCGATCCCCTCTCTCCCGACACCGACGGAGACCAAATTCTCGACGGCACCAGTGCAGGAGAGGATAAAAACGGTGACGGCGTCCAGGACCCGGGCGAGACCGATCCCTGCAACCCCGACACCGACGGCGACGGAATGCCCGACTCCTGGGAATATGGTTATCCCTGCATGATAGCCTACACCCAGGATCAAACTCAGGATTATGATGCCGATTTCCTGGATAACTACGATGAATACCTCAACTCGACCGATCCCTGCGACCCGGACACCGATGGGGGAAGGGAACTGGATGGCTCCGAGGTAATTTACGGTCGCGACCCGCTCGATCCGGGGGACGACGTGGAGACCGCGGTATTCGACCCGGCCTGGGGAGCACCGCGGTGCTCATCCTCCAGTCCGTGCATTGTCCCCTCCCTCCTGATTAACAGCCGCGGCTCCATATCCGGAAGAGCGGAACCCAACCGGCCCAACACCCTGCTCTCCAGCCCTTGCCCGGACGGAAACAACGGCATTTACCACGTTGATGAATCGCTTGACTCCTATGTCATTACCATCTTGGCCGGGGATCGCTTTTTCCCCGGAGCTCCCGTCCGCCTCGACGCCACGGTATGGTGCCGCTCCCAATCCCGAGATGCGCTCCAGGTGTTCCAGGCCGATGCCGCCTCGGCGCCGGTCTGGAATTACGTGGGCGGCGCTTCCTGCCCCGGACTGGGCCAGAGGACCATCAGCGTAACCTTCAACCTGGGCCCCGTGACCGGCGACCAGGCCATCCGCGTGGCCTTCACCCGCAGCTCGGGGCCGGAAGCCTGCGCCGCGGGGAATAAAAATGACCGCGACGACGTGGTCCTGGCCGTGGTCATGCCCTGCATTGATGGCGACGGCGACGGCTACGGCCCGAACTGCGCCCTCGGGCCCGACTGCGATGACGGCGACTCCACCGTGAACCCCGGCGAGATCGAGGTCATGTGCGACGGTAAAAACAACGACTGCGACGCCGGCACGCCCGACGACGGCGACGCCGACGGCGATGGGCTCAGCTATTGCGATGAACTAATCTGGGGCACCAGCGATTCCGATTCCGACTCCGACGACGACGGCCTCACCGACGGCGCGGAAGTCCACGCCTACGGCACCGCCCCCGATTACTGGGACACCGACGGCGATTATCTGCCCGACCTTTACGAGGTGGAGCACATGGCCGACGCGCCTCCCCTCGATCCCCTTGACCCGCTCGACGGCCATACGAATTTCGAGCCGTCTTTCCAAAAAGACACCAACCCCAACTTCCACGAGTACTGGAACGGGACCGACCCCTGGAGCTTTGACCCGAGCCCCAACCTTGCCGCCTTCCCGGACACCCCGGGCTGCTACTACTGGGGCGAGGGCGACGGCGACGGCTACGTGCTGGGTTCCGACCAAGCCATCCTCCAGGCCGAGGTCCTGTCAATCCACCAGAGCTACGACAAGGTCATCCCGCGCGGCATACCCGACGTTCAGGACCTCGACGCCGACGGCTACATCCTGGGCAGCGACCTGGTCACCATCCGGGGCTTCGTCCTGAGCGCGCCGGTGGGCACGGTCAACAGCCGGGCCGCCGATCTGGAAAAGGTTTACGAGCCGGCCGCGGACGTGCTGGTGGGAAGCACCACTCACGTCACGGTCCGGGTGCGCAACTCCAACCTCGCCAACGTGCTGTACCAGGGCGGCTTCTCCGTGGTCTTCTCCATTGATCCCGCCTCCGACGGCACCGCCGTCCTGCTCGGCGGCGACGGCAGTTACAGCGCGGGCCCGGCGGGCAACCGCTTCGACGTGTCCGGCGTCAACGGCAAACTTGACGGCGGCCACGCCACCATCGTCCTCGCCATCACCGGCCCCGGCGCCATCATCGTGAACGCTCAAATCCCCCATTGCGGTCTTTTGCTCGCCGAAGAAAAAGGCCGATGGATGACTGACGTTGACCTGTTGCCGGCATTCACCCTGAACGCGGTGACTCTCCCATGACCGCGGCGTGACAATCCCCTATGGGCGTTTTTACCGGCGCCGGAAAAGCCGTATCATTTCCGGCATCGCCGCAATCCGGTTTCCCGCGGGATACCCTTGCCCTATTCACCCTTCCGCCGGCCCTGACCCGCGGGGCCGCGCCGTTTTAACGGGTATTGACAAACCGGTATGATAGGCAGTACCATTTAGGATGTAGGCAAAGGCTGTCTCGGGCGGGAACTTTCAATCGTCTGGGCCGGGGAGCGAACCGGCATTTTTTTATTTTTTAAAGGAGTAGAAAATGAAATCATTGAAGATTACATGGGCCGGTCTGTTGCTGGCGGCGATGGTTCTGGCGTCGTTCGGCTGCAAGAAGACTGAAAGCACCCCGGCCGGCGGGACCACTGGCGCTCCGGTCGCCGGCGACGATTCCGTCTGGATCAAGGTCAACGGACAGGACATCCTGCGCTCGGAAATCGAGAATGACATCGCGGACATCAAGAAGAAGATGGGGGGACAGATGCCGCCCGAACAGATGGCCATGATGGAGCCGACGATCAAGCGTGAGACCATGAAGCGGGCGGTGCAGCGGGCGCTGTTGGACCAGATGGTGGCCAAGGACGGGATCATAGCCGACGCGGCCAAGGTTGATGAAGAGATGGCCAAGATCAAGGAGCGGTTCCCCGACCCGAACATGCTTGAGCAGAAGCTCGCGGAATTCAATATGACCGAGGACAGCCTCAAGCAGGAGATCGCGAAGAACCTGGCTTACCAGCAGTTGTTCGAGAAAAACGCCCCGGTGCCGGACCCGTCCGATGAGGAGATCCAGCAGGTTTACGACCGGGCCAAGGATCGGCTGAAGGAGCCGGAGCAGGTCAAGGTCACCCACATCGTGCTCATGGTCCCTTCCTCCGCATCCGAGGAAACCAAGAAGCAGAAAAAGGGCCTGGCCGAGACCATCCGCAAGAAAATCCTGGCCGGCGAGGACATGGCGGCCCTGGCCGAGAAGTACTCGGATTCCCCCAACAAAGCGGACAAGGGCATTGAGACCTTCCCCAAGGGCCAGATGCCGGAGGCCTTTGACACCGCCGTGTTCGCGCTCAAGCCCGGCGAGCTCTCCCGGGTCATCGAGACGCCGGTGGGCTATCACATAGTGCGGATGCAGGAGCTGATTCCGGAGACCTCCACCCCGCTCGAAGAGGTGCGGGAAAAGATCATTGCCTATCTCAAGGAAGACCAGCAGAAAAAGGCCTTTGATAACTACATCGAAGGCCTGACCAAGAACGCGGACGTCCAGTACCTCGAGCCCCTGCCCGAGGAAACGCCGCATGGCATGGGCGGACCCATGATGATGGGAGCAGAGCCTGAGGAAGGAAGCACGCCTGAGCCGGTAACGCCCGAGGAAATGCAGCCGGAAACGGCCCCGGCCCCGCCGGCTGAGGCCCCGGCGCCCGCGGCCGCTCCCGCTCCAGCGCCGCCCTCACCAGCCCCCGCGGCGCCCGGCCCGGAATGAGCGCGTTATAATATCGCGGTGCAACGAAAAAGGGGCGTGTAATTCACGCCCTTTTTTTCCCGCGCCCCTTATCGGCCCAGGACCCGCCGCGTGAGCTCGTTATAAATCTTCCTGCCGAACATGCGGGTGAGGATCTCGCGCGAGCGGACCAGGATGTGGCTCTCCGGGGCGCCGCGCCGGGAGACGCAGGGCCTTGCTTTATCGCCGGCGTCGAGGATGATCTTGGTTTCCCGGTTCAGCGTCGAAATCACGACCTCGCCGCGGATCACCACCACCACCACCGGATAAAGCGAGCAAATGTACGGCTTCGCCTCCAGCGGATCAACCCCGTTATCGAGGGCCCACGCGTGGATCATGCAGCCCCGGCCGCCCGGCATCAGGAACAGGCAGTCGTCATTCTTTTTCCGGCGCATCACCTTCTCGAACTCATCGCTCCACCACCAGAAGTCGCCCCCGTCGAGCGTGCGCTTGAGCGCCGGATACGCGCGCAAGAGCGCGGGCAGGACCTTGCTCACCGCCGCAACGTCCCTGCTCGTAAGCTCCAGGTCATAGCCGGAACAGCAGAACGCCTTCGGGTCCCGCCTGCGGCAGGCGCCGCAGTTGTAATAGCTGTCCAGGCTGCCGCCGTCGAAGATCAGGTTCTCGCGCATGAAGACGCGCGGCTTCTGTTTCAAGTACTCCAGATACCTGTCCTCGGTGTCGCGGCCCAGATCATCCAGGATGGCGCTGAAATCCTGGCGCAGGTTTTTAGTCATGAATTGCGCGGCTCCCTTATTTTGTTTCTTCGCGGAGTCCCGGCGCGAGGCGCCGGGCACGATTGAAGCATACGTGGATAATAATGGCTCACTCCGACTATTTCATCCCTCTTTAATTCTCTCCAGGTATTTCCCGATCCGCGCCAGCCCTTCCTCGATCCTTTGCTCGCGGGTGGCGTAGGAGAAGCGGAGGTAGCCCTCGGCGTTCTGGCCGAAGTCTATGCCGGGGGCCACGCCGACGTGGGTGTGTTCGAGCATTTCCATGACGAACTTCAAGGAGTCGTCGGTGTAGTGGCGGGCGTTGGCGAGGACGTAGAAGGCGCCGGTGGGCTCGTGGGTTACGCCGAAGCCGAGTTTTTTCAGGCCCTGGAGCATGGCCAGCCGGCGGCGGTTGTAGATGGCCCGCATGCGCTCCACGTCCGGCTCCGCGCGTTCGAGCGCGGCCAGGGCGGCCCACTGCACGAAGTCGCCGGTGGAGATGAAGAAGTTCTGTGCGACTTTCTGCATCGGGCGCACCATGCCCCGTGGCAAAATGCAATAGCCCACTCGCCAGCCCGTCATGGCGTAGCGCTTGGAGAAGCCGTTCAAAACGATGGCGTTGTCGGTGAACTCCAATATCGAACGCTCGCGGCCCTCGTAAACCAGGCCGTGGTAAATCTCGTCGGAAATGATGAGCGGCCCCAGGCCGGCGACCTCTTGCATTCGCCCGGGCGAGAGCAGGTTGCCGGTCGGGTTACCGGGCGAGTTGATGAGGATGGCGCGGGTCCGGTCCGTGAGCCGCTCCCGGATCATCTCCGGCCGGTACTGGAACGCGTCTTCCTCGTACACCGGCACGGGCACGGCCCGGCCGCCCAGGTACTCGATCATGTTCGGATAACAGGCGTATGAGGGGTCGGAAAGGATCACCTCGTCGCCCGGGTCCAGGATGCCCGAAAAGACCAGGAACATGGCGGGCGAGGTTCCCGGCGTTACGATCACCTGGTCCGGATGCACCTTGACCCCGTAGCGCTTTTCGTAGTCCGCGGCGATGGCCTCCCGAAGCTCGATCACGCCCAGCGAATGAGTGTAATGCGTCTTACACTCCCGGAGAGCGCATAGCGCGGCCTCCGTGATGCATTCCGGCGTGTCGAAATCCGGCTCGCCCACCGCCAGCGAGATCACGTCCGCGCCCTGTTTCTTCAGCACCGCCATCCGGTCAATCACGTCCATCACCAGAAACGGCGGTATCTCCCGAGCCCGCTTTGACACCCTGGACCACTCCATGCTGACCTTCCCCTTTAAAACTACATCGCCCGGCCCCGACCGCGGCGGAACATCATTATAACGCCGTCTTCGGTTTTATAAAATGCGGCGCGGACATAGTGCGCCGTTATTTTTCCAAGACCGACCGGCCGTAGTGCAAGGAGAGCGACCCCAGTCAGTATTTAGGGTGCCAGCGACCGATTTTCCGGAATTTTCAAGTTGGACCCGGTCTTAACTGTCGTTTTGGCGGAAACGATTATCCGGCCTTAGCGTTATATAACGCTAAGGCCTCATTAAAAATTTTAATGATAGATGAAAAATTATCAAAATACTACTTGACAAACAAATACGATCATGTTAGTAGTATTAAGAGAACGGAATCGCACATGCATTCATGCTTTAAAGAAAAGACGACGTTCACGCGCCATGCTGACGCGATTGAGGAGAGCCACGCCAAATGAAATTATCCACGCGCGCGAGATATGCTTTGCGGGCCATGATGGTGGTTGCTCGGGACACCCATGACGGGGTTCCGATCAACCTGGCCGAGGTCGCGGACCGGACGCACCTGCCGCGGCGCTACCTGGAGCAGGTTGCGATCTCGCTGAAGAACGCGGGGCTCTTGCGGGCGGTGGCCGGGAAGAACGGCGGCCACCTCCTCACCCGTCCGGCGAAGGACATCAAGTTGGGCGAGATCGTGGAGGCGACGATCGGTCCGATCAACATCGTGGAGTGCCTCGCGGACACCGAAGCCTGCATGCTGGTTGAAGGCTGCGAGTGCCGGAGCCTTTATTCCATGATCAACACGAGCATCCGCGACGCGTTCAACGCGTTCACCCTGGCCGACCTGGCCGAGCGCCGGGTGGCGGGAATGGTGAAGCAGATGACCGGCACGGCGTTGGAGGCCCACCGCTGACCGGCCGGGCGGGACCAGCAACGGGCGGATTGAACGCCAAGGCGCAGAGACGCCAAGAATAGAGGTTCTTCGCAAGGGAGAATGGATAATAGGTGCGGCGCGGATCGCGGAGAGCGAAGGGCGAAGGGCGTAAATTAAATCAGCGCCAAAGCAGTGGTCTTTCACGCTCTACGCCCCGCGCTCTACCCTGTACGCCTCCCCGCTGCTCCCATGATATTTTTCGGATCCGCTCGGGAACGTGAATTTTTAAAAAAAGGAGGAGGACGTAAATGTCGGCGGCATTCAATCCAACCGGGGCGAAGTCAACGCCGGTCGAGAAGAAGATCGGCGGCTCTACGGTCCGGCTGCAGCACGGCGACCTGTGCGCGCTCCCGGTTGACGCGTTCGTGTTTTACGCGCGGGAGGACCTGGCGCTGGGCTCCGGCTACGGCACGGCCATCCAGATGCGGGGCGGGGTGGCGGTGAAGAACGAGCTCGCCAAGATCGGCGCGATCAAGATGGGGGAGGCGGTGATCACGGGCGCGGGCGCGATGACGGCCAGGCGCATCATCCATGCCTGCGGGCCCAAGTTCCAGGAGGCGGAGCTGGAGAGGAAACTCGCGGACTGCATGGAATCGGCGCTCAAGCTCGCGGCCGACAACGGCCTCAAGACCCTGGCCTTTCCGCCCATGGGCGCCGGCTTTTACGGCGTGCCGCTGGACTTGTCGGCCAAGGTGATGCTCGCGGCGATCAAGCAGCACCTGGCCGGCCGGACGTCGCTCACCGATGTCATCATCTGCGTTAACGACTACCGCGACTACGCGCCCTTCGCGAAAGCGTTCGAGACCTTATAAGGAGGAGTGTCATGCACGAAATCAGTCCGCTGCTGCGGTTTTCGGAGGACAAGCTCCAGATCATCGCGCTGTTGTTCATGGCCGCGGTTTACGTGATCAAGGTCAAGTGGATCCTTAAATTCACCGCCGGCAAGGAGCGCCAAAAGACCACCAGCACCGGCCGCACCGACGCCAGGAAGGGCGCGTATTACTCGCTGTTCAACATCTTCATGCCCTGGACCATGTCCAGCTACCGCCAGCACCCGCTCTTCTACCTCCAGTTCGGCGTCTTCCACACGGCGGTGGCCGTGTCCATCGCCATGTCGGTGGCCATGCCCTACTTCCCGGGCCTGATCGCGAACCACTACCTCGTGCTCCTGATGCAGGCCCTGTTCGGCGCGGCCTTCCTGATCGGGCTCGGCCGGCTCATCCGCCGCATCGCAAGCCCCTACATGAGGGCCATCAGCTCGCCCGACGATTATTTCTCGCTCTGGCTCCTCACGGTCTGGTTCGCGTTCGCGTTCATGGCCGCGCCCAATCGGCCGGAGCTCACGGAGCTCTGGCTCACCGGCTACTTCCTGCTCACCGCCTTATTCCTGTTCTACGTGCCTTTCTCCAAGATCTCGCACTACATCTTTTACCCGTTTACGCGCTGGTACCTGGGCAAGACGCTCGGCCACCGGGGCGTGTATCCGATCCCCTTCAATCCCGGCCATGAGCCGCTGACCCGGCTGTTTGCTCAAAACCCCCGGCATCCGGCCGCGGTCAAGGAAGCGAAGTAAAAAAAGGAAGCGAGGAGAAAGTCATGGGTAAAGCAATCGAGAGATCGTACAAGTGCCAGAAAGTCGTGGAGCGGCTGCACCAGAAGGTGAACCGGCAGATTCTGGGGTCGCTGGAGGCGTGCGTGCATTGCGGGATGTGCACCGACCAGTGCCATTACGTGCTGGCCAACCCGGGCGACGTTACCTACATGCCGTCGTACAAGGCGGACAAGCTAAGAAAGCTCTTCAAGGCGCACATTGACTGGACCGGCAAGGTCTTCCCCTGGTGGGTGGGCGCGCGCGACCTGTACAGCGACGAGGAGCTGGAGGAGCTGAAGGACGTGGTGTTCGGCAAGTGCACCAACTGCCGGCGCTGCTCGGTGAACTGCCCCATGGGCGTGGACATGGCGACCTTCAACCGGATGGCGCGGGGCCTCTTGGTGTCGGTGGGGGTGATGCCGGAGGGCGTGGCGGTGGTGGCGAAGGACCAGTGGGAGATCGGCAACCAGATGGGGGTGCTCAAGGAGGACTACCTGGACACGCTGCAGTGGATGGAAGAGGAGCTGCAGAACGAGTACAAGGACCCGTCAATCAAGATCCCGGTGGACCGGATGGGCGCGGACATCATGTACACGATCAACCCGCGGGAGGCCAAGTACGACCCGCGGACCATCGCGGAGGCCGCGGCCATTTTCCACTTCGCCGGCGCGAGCTGGACCATGCCGAGCGAGGGCTGGGACATGACCAACTTCGGGCTGTTCAACGGCGACGACGAGCTGGGCGGCGCCGTGGCCAAGCGGCTCTATGACGCGGCGGAGGCGCTTCATGTGAAGAAGGTGGTGATCTCGGAGTGCGGGCACGGCTACCGTTCCACGCGCTGCGAGGGCCAGAACTGGGGCCAGCGCGACGTGAGCTTCGAGATGGAGAGCTCGGTCATCACCATGCTCCGCTACATCAAGGAAGGCAAGATCAAGGTGGAAAAGAGCAGGAACAGCCTGCCGGTGACCTTCCACGACTCCTGCAACAACGCCCGGAGCTGCGGGCTCACCGAGGAGCCGCGCGAGCTCCTGCGCCTCGTGTGCACCGACTTCCGCGAGATGTACCCGAACCGGGCGGAGAACTTCTGCTGCACCGGCGGCGGCGGCGCCATGTCCATGTCCGAGTACGCGCCCCGGCGCCTTAAATCGGGCATCGTCAAGGCCGAGCAGCTCAAGGCCACCGGCGCCAAGATCGTGGTCACCTCCTGCCATAACTGCGTGGACGGGCTCACCGACCTGATCAAGCACTACAAGCTCGACCTGGAGGTCCGCCAGCTCGTGAACCTGGTTTGCAACGCTATGGAAGTGCCCGCCGTGCTCGCGGAGACGGTCGAGAAAAAGGCCCCCGAGGGAGTGGGCAAAAGGATCCTGGTCATTGACGACGAGCGCGACATCCGGACCTTCCTCAAGAACATCTTCCAGGAGCGCGGCTACGACGTGCTGGAAGCGCCCGACGCCAACCAGGGCATGCGCCTCATGCGCGACCAGAAGCCGGACCTCGTCACCCTCGACCTCGTCATGCCCCACAAGACCGGCATGAAGCTGTACTGGGAGCTCAAGAAGGAGCAGGACATGAAGGAATTCGCCAGGGTCCCGATCGTGATCATCACCGGATACGCCCGGGACCAGAGCGCGGGCGGCGTGACCTTCGAGCAGTTCGTCGCGGAAAAGCAACTGCCCCTGCCGGAAGGCTTCATCGAGAAACCCATTGATCCGGACCGGGTCCTGGATACCGTGCGCGGAGCGCTGAACGGAGGCGCGGCCAAGACGGCGCATTAATTCGAGCGCCGGTTGCAAACCGGCGCCGCCAGCGATGGTGGCCGCATGCACAACAACAGGGAGGGAGCGTGATGGCGGAAAGGTCAGAGCAAGCGGATCAGACCGAGCTGCTTGACGTGCGCGAGCTGGCTTGCGCCCGGCTCTTCGACGAGGTCCCCTGCCTGGTCTCGGTGCAGGACCGCGAGCTGCGCATCATTGACGCCAACCAGAAGTTCCGCGACGAGTTCGGCGGCCGCGTCGGGGATTATTGTTACGTGGTGTACAAGGGCCGGAGCGAGCCGTGCCCGGAATGTCCCGTGCTCCTCACCTTCGCCGACGGCAAGTCGCACACCAGCGAGCAGACCGTGTTCGATAAGCGGGGGCTTCCCCACGACATGATGGTGAACACCAGGACCTTGAAGGACCGCAACGGCAGGATCGTCGCGGTGATGGAGGTCTTCACCGACATCACGGTCAAAAAGGAGCTGCTGAACCGGCTCAACGACAGCCTGACCCGCTTCAACACCCTCTTCGACCAGGTCCCCTGCTTCATCTCGGTCCAGGACCGAGAATTCAACATCATCGAGGCCAACGAGCAGTTCAAGGAAAACTTCTCGGGCAAGCTCGGCGGCCATTGCTACGAGATCTACAAGCGCCGCGACACCCGCTGCGAGACCTGCCCGGTGGCGCAGACTTTCGAGGACGGCCAGGTGCACTGCAGCGAGGAGGTGGTGTTCGACGACCGGGGCAACTGGATCAACGTGATCGTGTACACGTCTCCGCTCCGGGACTCGCGGGGAGACGTCGTCCAGGTGATGGAGGTCTCGACCGACATCACGGTGGTGCGGCAGTTGCAGGACCGGCTGGTGAACCTGGGCCAGCTCGTGGCCGGCATCGCCCACTCCATCAAGAACGTGCTGGAGGGGCTCAGGGGCGGCGTTTACATCGTGAACCGAGGCTTCCGCGACGATAACCAGGAGGGCGTCAAGACCGGATGGGAGATGGTCGAGCGCAACGTGACCCGCGTCTCCAACATGATCATGGACATGCTCTACTGCGCCAAGGACCGCACGCCGCGCCGCCTGCCCGTGGCCATGACCGAGCTGGCGGCCGAGGTCGTCGAGCTGTTCCGGGAGCGGGCCGGGGACTCCGGAGTGGAGCTGGTGCTGGGCGGGAGCGACGGCGTCGGCCAGATCCTCGCGGACCCCAAGGACATCCATGCCCTGCTCGCCAACCTGGTGACCAACGCCATTGACGCCTGCTGCTCGGACGAGGACCCAGGCAAGAAGCATCGAGTTGCGCTCGACATGAAACAGGAAGACGGCCACGTGATCATCAGCGTCTCCGACAACGGCATCGGCATGGACCCGGAAACCCAGTCCAAGCTCTTCAACCTCTTCTTCTCCACCAAGGGCACGTTCGGCACTGGCCTCGGCCTCATCGTCGCCCACAAGGTCGCCACCGAGCACGGCGGGACCATCTCCGTGGAATCCAAGCCCGGGACAGGCTCGACCTTTACCGTGAGACTCCCGATCCAGGAAGGAAACGGATAAGATTTTCCCCACGCCAAGGCGCAAAGACCGCAAAGTTTTTATTAATATTCTCTTCTTGGCGATCTTTGCGCCTTTGCGTGAAAAGACTCCTTCCCTTACCGGAACGCGGGCAATCCGGTTGCGGCCAGGTTCAAGATGCAATATCATGACTCCCCGAAAATGCCCGGGAAAAATAAAACCGAGTACGACTGGGTCGAGCTGGTGGTGAAGGCCGGTCAGCTCCTGGGCCTGAACCCGGTGCGCACGCGCTGGAAGCTCCGGGCCTGGCAGGACCGGGTGAAGGCCCGGAAAGCGGCGGTGGCCGGCAAGGCCGCCGCCATCACCCGCGAGCACAAAATCTGCCCCCGCTGCCACGCGCTCAACCCGGGCGACGGCAAGGTCTGCATCAAGTGCAAATCCCGGCTCCACTCCCGGCCCGTCGAGATGGCCGACCGCTTCCTCCGCCACTTCTCGCTGGGCATGTCCCCCGAGACCTTCATCGCCGCCGCCATGATCGCCGGCTACGTCATCACCGTGGCGCGCGGCAGCGGCTCGAGCGTGTTGAGCGCAAGCGCCCGCGACCTGATCTGGCTGGGCGGGCTCCAGCCTGCCGCCGTGCTCGCCGGCCAGTGGTGGCGGCTCTGGACCTGCGCGTTCCTCCACGGCGGGCTCATCCACATCGGGTTCAACGCCTATGCCCTCGTCTATGTCATGCCGTTCGTGCGCGAGGTTTACGGGGGCGCCAAGGCCCTGTTCGTCTTCTTCATCACCGGGATTGCGGCGGGGCTCGCGTCACTCGGCTGGGCCCTTTACCGTTACGGCGCGTTTCCACAGTATCTTGGCCTCCGGGTCTCCATCGGGGCCTCCGGCGCGATCAGCGGCCTGATCGGGCTGTTGCTGGTCTGGGGCCATCGCGACGGCACCGCCGCCGGCATCTCCATCCGCAACAACATGGCCCGCTGGGTCCTCTATACCGCGGGCTTCGGCTTCTTTATCGGCGCCGACAACGCCGCCCACGCCGGCGGATGGATTGCGGGGGGACTGCTCGCGCTCCTGATCCCGACCAACCTTACCGTGCGGGAAGGCAGGGCCTGGAACGCCCTTGGCGTGCTCTCCGCGATCGCCATCGCCGCCGCCGTGGCCATCATCGCCTATCTGGCCTTCGGGACGCCCGCGCCCCCGGTCCCCGCGGGGCCTTGATGCTTGACACTATAAAAAACTTTGACAACGCTTGGCGCGTGCTTTAGAATAATGGTGCTAGAAAAAGGGCGTTTTCAAGGAGTGTTATAAGCCGGCGACATGCTCCCAGGTTATAACCATAACATCTGCTACAAGGGTCAGATATTCCACATCCAGACCGAGGACAGCGGCGTCAAGTATCCACACGTCATCACCCTGCTCTTTGTCAAGGGCAACATCGTGGCCCGCAAGAAAAAGGACTATACCGAGGCCGTGGGATTCGAGCGGATGGAGGAAGTGGTCCGCGAGCTGATGCAGGACCAGCACAAGGATATGCTGCGCGAGCTCAAGTCCGGGGTCCATGACCGCTTCCTGGGCGGGGCCCCCGGCAAGGAAGAAGAAGCCGTCTGCGCGGCGCCGGAAGCCCCGGCGAAACCGGCGGCGCCCCGGCCGGGAGTGCCGGCGCCCCCGCCTCCGCCCGCCCGGGCACTCCGGGCCGAAGATTTCGTGGAAAAGCCCGCGGCCAAGACCATCACCATCTCCGAGGACCAGGAGATCAAGGACGAGGACATCTTCGGGGCTGACCTTATCTCGGACAAGAGCCTGGACGAGGTCATCCTCTCATTCCTCTCCAAGCAAATGGACGAGGACGATGGCTGATGGAGGGAAGAAGCGAGAATCAAGAATTAAGAAGCAAGAAGCAAGGTCCCGAATTCCGGGTCCTTTCCTCCGGCTTCTTGATTCCGACTTCTTAATTCTTGATTCCTTTTGATCCGTGTTGATCTGTGTTCATCTGTGGTTTCTGAAGATGAAGCTGACCGATTCGATTAGCGGATGCGGATGCGGAAATGATCGAGCTTTATCACGTCACCAAGCGATACTCGGGCGATTCCCCGGCCATCACCGACGTCAACTTGAAGATTGACAAGGGCGAGTTCGTCTTCATCACCGGCGCATCCGGCGCCGGCAAAACCACCCTCCTCAAGCTCCTCTTCGCCGCCGAGCGGCCGACCGCCGGACAGATCATCATTGACGGAAAGAACGTGAGCCGCATCAGGGAGCGCGACGTGCCGGCGCTGCGCAGCAAGATCGGCGTGGTCTTCCAGGACTTCAAGCTCATCACCCACTGGACCGTGTTCCAGAACGTGGCGTTCGTGCTCGAGCTCATGGGACTGCCCGGCCGCGAGATCAAGCGCCGCGTCTGGTGGGCCCTCAAGACCGTGCGGCTGCATCACAAGCTCGATGCCTATCCCTTGAAGCTCTCCGGCGGTGAGCAGCAGCGCGTCGCCATCGCCCGCGCCCTCATCACCAACCCCATCATCCTGCTCGCCGACGAGCCCACCGGAAACCTCGACCCCGAGATCACCCTCGAAATCATGCGCCTCTTCTCCGACATCAACGCCCGCGGCGCCACCGTGGTCATCGCCACCCACGACCGCGTCCTCCTCGAATACATGAACAAGCGCGTGGTCATCCTGAGTCAGGGACGCGTCATCTCCGACGAGCACGACGAGTCGTCGCTGATCCGCGCCGGACGCCTGGCCCGCGCCGGAGTGGGGGGACCGCTGTGATCCGCAAGGCCGCGTTTGTGTTCCGGCTCGCCGGCCAGGACCTGAAAGGCAACCTCGCCGTCAACCTGGTGGCCGCCGCCATCATCTCCGCGGCCTTCCTCACCGTGGGCATCTTCATCCTGATCGGCGTGAACCTGCGCGCCCTCTCCGGCCACTGGCAGGAAAAAATCCGGGTGTGCGTTTACCTCCAGGACGATGCCGGCGGGCAGGCGCAAAAGGACCTGAAGGCGAAGCTCGAGGCCGCGCCCGGCGTCCTCTCCGTCGCCTTCACCAGCCGCGACCAGGCCCTCGCCGATTTCAAGACCATGCTGGGACAGGACGCGGACCTGCTCGACGGACTCGACCAAAACCCCCTGCCCGCGAGCTTCACCCTGAGCCTTAAAGAGGAAGCCAGGGGTTACGAGGAGGTCAAGCGCCTCGCCGCCGAGCTCTCGGCCCTGCCCGGAGTGGAGAGCGTGGACTACGGAGGGACCTGGATCGAGAGCTTCACCTCCGCCGCCAGGGTCGTCCAGGCCGCGGTCTTCCTGCTCGGCGCCCTCATCGTCATCGCCGTGGTCTTCATCATCTCCAATACCATCCGCCTCACCATGTATTCGCGCAAGGAAGAGATCGGGATCATGAAGCTGGTCGGCGCTTCCAACCTCCTGGTTCGCCTCCCCTTTGTCCTGGAAGGAATGGTGCAGGGCACCCTGGCCGCCGCCGTGGGAGTGGGCCTGCTTTGGGCGCTCTTCCGCCTGGGCCTGGCCGGACTCGCCTGGCCCGGAGTGTTCGCCGGCTTCAACCCCGTGTTCATCTCCGGCCCCGTGCTCGCCGGCCTGGTCGCCGCCGGCGCCGGCCTCGGCGCGGCCGGCAGCATGAGCCGCTTCTCCGACTTCCTGAGGGCGTGAGATGAGCGCCCGGAAAAATTGGCGGCTCGCACCGGCCATCCTGGCCGCCGCCATCATCCTCTTCAGCCCGAGCCCGTCAACTCCCGCTCCCCTCGACGCCGCCGGCCAGGACCAGGCGGCCCGCGAGCTTGAAGGCGTCCGCGCCCGCATGGACCAGGAAAAAAAGGCGCTCGCCGGGATCATGAAAAAGCAGGGGAGCGTGCTGGAAAAGCTCGAGGCCTTGAAGAACCAGCTCCGGCGCTCGGAGCAGAGGCTCTTCAAGCTGGAGCGGGAGCGGGAGATCCTGGCCGCTGACTCGCGGGAGCTCGCCGCGGGCATGAAGGACCTCGCCGGGAAAGTCGAGAAGCAGCGCCGGGACATGGGCCGGAGGCTCCGCGCCCGCTACCGCTTCGGCCGCGCCGGGGCCATTTCCGTTTTGCTGAGCGCCCAGAGCCTCTCCGACCTGTCGCGGCGGGCCCGGTACCTGGACGTCATCTTCCGCGTGGACCGCGCCCGGATCTCGGATTATAACGCGCTCCTCTCCGACTGGCGCGCCGCGGAGGAGCGGCTCCTGGCGCGGCAGGAATCGCTCAAGTCGCTGGAGGCCGTGGCCCGGGAGCAGCGCGAACAGCTCGCTGACGAGAAGCAGGCCCAGACCCGCCTGCTCAGCGCGATCCGGGAGGAAAAGTCGGCGCACGAGGCCATGCTCGAGGAATTGCAGGCCGCGGCGGCCAGGCTCTCCGGCGTGATTGCGAGCCTGGACCGCGGCGCGGGGGCGGTGGAGGACGGCGATTCCGTGGAGGGCGGGACCGGGGCGCCGTTCGCCCAGTTGCGCGGCAAGCTGTGCCAACCGGCGCCCGGGCCGGTGCGGAGCGGCTTCGGCATCCAGGTCCATCCCAAGTTCAACACGGAGGTCATGCAAAACGGCATCGAGATCGGAGCGGCCGCCGGGGCCAGGGTGCGCGCGGTGGCCCCGGGGGTGGTCAGGTTCGCCGAATGGTTCCGGGGCTACGGCAACCTCGTCATCATTGATCACGGCCAGGGCTATTACACGATCTACGCGCACCTGGCCGAGATCCGCGCCTCGGTGGGAGCGAGCGTACGGAAGGGCAGCGTGGTCGGGACCGTGGGCGACACCGGCTCGCTCTCCGGCCCCTCCCTCTACTTCGAGGTCCGCCGCCACGAAAAGCCGCTGGACCCGGCCCTGTGGCTGGGCAACTGTTCCGGCTGAATCAATTCAGTGAGTTTTAATTAACCGCAGAGGCGCAGAGAACGCAGAGAAATATTTAAAAAATAACCCTGCGTTCTCTGCGCCTCTGCGGTTAACAATCCACCCTTAATACCCATCGGAGTCGTCCAGCCGGACCACCCGGTCCGCGTGCGCGTCGTAGCGGCCGGTGGGCGAAAAGATGATAATCTGGTAAGTGCTGGAGAATTCCTTGAGCACGGCCATGGACGCGGCCAGGCGCTCGTCGTCGAAGTGGGCGAACGGGTCGTCGAGCAGGATGGGCGGCCGCCTCTCCTCCGTGATCAGGCGCACCAGCGCGAGCCGGGCGGCGAGATGCAACTGCTCGCGCGTGGCCAGGCTCAACTCGTCCTCGCAAACCCAGTCGCCGCGCTCCCGGGAAAAAAGGGAAAGCGACAAGTCATCATCCGCCCGCACCTCGTCGTATCTGGCCGCGGTGATCCGCTTGACGATCGGCGCGATCTCCTCCTGGATCACCAGGCCCGCTTTCTCCATCACCGCCTGGACCGACTCCCGGAGCACGGACAGGGACTTGTCATGCACCCGGAGTTGCCGCTCCCAGTAGTCGGTCCATTTCCTCAGCTCGGCCTCCTCCTCCTCGAGCGCCGCCAGCTCGCCGGGATCAAAGTCCGCGGCGAGCAGCCGGGCCTCGGCCTCGCTCTTCTTGGCCGCCAGCTCCATCAGCTCGTCCTCCTTGCGCGCCGCTTCCTGCTCCAGGCCGGCGAAGCGGACCGGATCGCTGATCTTATAAGGCTCGAGCTCGCGGACGCGGTCCTTTTCCACGCGCAGCTCCAGGGTCAGGGCGGCGATCCTGGCGGAGAGCTCGCGAAGCGGGGTCGGGCCGGCGAGGTCGGCCACCGCCTGCTTCACGGTACCGGCTTTGGGGGCCAGGGCCAGGAACTCCTGGTAGGCCCGGAGGCAGTCATCCACCGAGACCTTGCCGAACTTTTTCACGATCCCGTTGGTCTCAGCCTCGATGCGGGCGACGTCGGCCTCCGCCGCTTTGATCTCGGAATCGAACGCGGCCATGCGCGCCCGCTCCCGCTTAACGGCCCGCGAGCGCACGGCAAAGCCGGCCGCGGCCAGGCCCGCGGCGGCCAAGGCCCCGAGTCCCGCCGGCCAGATGTTCCGGAAAACGGCGGCGGCCATGCTCCCCGCAATCACGGCCAGCGCGGCGGACACCAGTAGCGCGGCGAAGCTGCGCGGCATCTTGAGCTCGCTGTCGTATTTGCGGCGGGAGATCTCGGTGAGTCGCTGGTCCAGGGCCTCGCGTTCGTTCTTGACGCCCTGCAGCCGCTCGGCCTCCCCGCCGAGATTTTCATATCCCGGGTATGCGGACAGGGACTTTTCGAGTTCCCTGAGCTCGGCCATGCGCTCCTCGGCCCGGGCCAGGCGGTTAAGGCGCTCCGCGATGATCTCCATATTTTTTTCGGCCTCCCGGCACAGGCGGTGGTTCCCGACCGCCGCGCGCACGGCGCTGAGCTCGCGCGCCAGCTCGGCCTCCCGTGACCGCGCCTTTTCCAGGCCGGCGGAGGCCAGGTCTGAGGCGTTCAGGTCCTTTCTCAGCTCGTGCAGCTTCCGCCGCGTTTCCTCGAGCCGGCGCCGAAACGAGACCGCGGGCCCTCCTTCCGGGTCGCCGGCGCCGGGATTTTTGCGGATCTCCCTGGCCCTCTTCTCCAATTTCTGGATCACCTGCGCCGGGCTCCCGCCCGGCCCGCCCGTGAGCATGGCCTGGAGCCGGGCCACGATCTCGCGGGAGCAGGAGTTGCTCATCTGCATCCGGGGAATCTCTATTTCCATCTCCGCGGCGCACGCGGTGGCCTTGAACATGGCCTGGGTCGGACAGCCGAGCCGCGAGATGATCCATTCCTCCGCCGCCCTGGCCGCGGTTATTTCATGGTCCGCGTGCGTGATCCTGACCTTCTTCCTGGCAAAGTCTTTTTCCAGCCGGGCCGGCACGCCGTCCAGCGTCAGGTCCAGAACGACCGCGGGAAGCGTCTCCTCCCCCCACGAGGTATTGCTCTTAAGCTCGGCGCCGGCGCTCCCGGGCTTGACGTAGAGGGCCGTGACCAGCGCGTCCATGAGCGTGCTCTTGCCCGACTCGTTCGCTCCGCGCACCACGACCAGGCCGGGCCCCAGCTCGGCCGAGAATTTGCGGAAGAGCCGGAACCGCTCCATCCTGATCCGCTCGATGATCATGGCACTCCGCCCCCGCTCAGGAAATGGATGCCCAGGCGGAGCGCTTCCTCCCATTCCTCCCGCTCCGGGCTTTTCGCTTCCTTGATCCTCTCCTGCATCCTCCGCATGAACTCCGCCAGCACCGAGGCCGGCGGGACCTCGGCCAGGGAATTCAGCTCCCGGGTGCGGGTGGTCCGGTCAATGAGGCGCAGCTTGAAGAAGGCATCAGCATACGTGCTCTCCAGGCCGGCCAGGTCGGGAAGCTCGGCATCGAGTGCGGCCGCGCCTTCCAGGATGAGGTCGAGGAAGAGCTCGGGATCGGCCAGCCGCGTAAGCTCCTGGGCCAGGTCCCGCCCGGCCCGCGCCTCGTCCATTCCGACCTTGAGCCGCTGGTAGCGAAGCGTCCCCACCCGCGCCTTGTCCACCGTCACCTCCACCCGGCCGCCGCGCTCCTCCAGGATGACGTGGAGCGCGTGCCCGGCCTCCTTCTGGTCAATCGCCAGCATCTCGGGCGAGCCGGAGTAATAAGCGGGCATGGCGGCGTCCGCGACCACCCGCGCGCCGTGGTGGTGCCCGAGCGCCAGGTAATGCACGCCCGCCGCGCGCAGGATGGAATCCGGGATGCGGTCCTCGGGCCCTCCCTCGGAAAGCCCGGACATGGCGCTGCCGTGGGCCATGGCCACGCAAAAGGTCCGGCCGCGGCCGAGTGATTCATCCGGCCCGGTCCACTCCCCGGCCCGGTCGCGGCAGGGGAAATATGCGCCGATCGCGAGGTCAAGGTCATCGAGGACCAGCGAGGGGGCTTCCGGGGTGAGAACGAACACGTGGCGGGGCCGGGAGGAGAACACCGGCGACGCGAACGGGCGTGAGCCGGGAGGGTCGTGGGTCCCCGGCATGACGGCAACGCGGATGCCGGCCCCGGCCAGCCGCGCGAACTCCGCCTCAAGCACGCTCTGCGCCTCCCGCGAGGGTGTGTTCGAATCGAACAGGTCGCCGGCAATGAGGAACAAGTCGGCCCGGCGGTCGAGCGCAAGGTCCACGGTGCGCCTGAAGGCCGATATAATGCGGCGACGGAGCTGGACGCCGCGGGTGCCGAGCTCTTGAAAACTTTTTCCCAGATGGAGGTCGGCGGTATGGATCAGCGAGAGTTTCTTGGGCATGGATGTCTACCTTGCGCGTTCACTGGGACATATTCTATTCTCATCCGGCTCGCGCTTCAACGGCTAATTTTTCTTGAATCCGTTGGCAAGCCCTCGATTCCCGGTCAAGCACTTTGGAGTGCGCGGGCACGACCGCGCTTTCATTGGCGCTGCAAGCTTAAGCGCCTTTCAATTCACCGCAGAGACGCAGAGAACGCGGAGAAAAAATATTTCTGACTTTGCGTTCTCTGCGCCTCCGCGGTTAGAAGCCCATCATGGGGATGACAAGGCCAATGAAAGCGGCGTCGTGCCGCGACTCGACTGAGCTCGTCGAAGTCCGCACTCCAAAATAGCGGCCGCGCTTAACCGGGAATCGGGGCGGGCGGATCCGGCCGGCGCGATGCGCCTTTGACTTCATGGCCGCATCGCTGTTATCCTGATTTTATCTCCGCGCCGCGCCACGAGAAGGGCCAAAGAGAGGAGGGAAAGGCAATGTCCGGACAAGTCAAAGGCGTGCTGTTCCGTGATTACGTGCGGATGATCCGGAAGCGCAAGGACGTGGACTGGGGTCCCCACCTGACGGATGATGACCGGGAGCTGCTTTCCCAGCTCATCTTGCCGGCGTCGTGGTACCCGATGGAGAGTTATCAGCGGATGGGCGCGGCCATCTACCGGGAGGTGGCGCACGGCGATCCGGGCACGGCGCGGGCCTGGGGCCGGGCCGGCATGGAGGAGCTGGCGTCGCTCTACGTCGGCCACCTCATCAAGAAAGGCAGCCCGCGCGAGACCCTGGAAAACTTCAAGGCCATCCACCGCCGCTTCTTCGACTTCGAGGGCTTTGACATAGACGTGGTGGGCGATAACCACATCTACGTGATCGTGGAGCCGGAGTTCGGGCCGTACGAGGTCGAGGGCTACAGCACGCAGATGCTCGGCTCGTTCGAGCGCCTGTTCGAGCTCGCGGGCGCGGCCGGGCTCAAGGCCGAGTTCCGCAATCGCTCCTGGGAAGGCGCGGGCAAGACCGTGATCGAGCTGAAATGGGACCATGCCGAGGACCCGGACCGGCGGGCCGAGCGGGCGGCCGGCAAGAAAAGCCCGCTTCGGATCATGGTCATTGACGATGACGCCAACACCTGCCGCATCGCCCAGATCATCCTTTCCAAGGCCGGCTACGAGGTCCAGACCCGGACCCAGGCCCTGGGTTCCTCCGTCGCCATCAAGTCCTTCAAGCCCGACCTCGTCCTGCTCGACGTGCAGATGCCCGGACTATCCGGAGACCACCTGGCCGGCCTCATTACCCCTCTCGATCCCCGCCCCAAGATCATCTTCTACTCCAACAAGTCGCCGCAGGACCTGCGCGAGCTCGTCAAAAAAACCAGCGCCGACGGCTACGCCTGCAAGGTGGACGGGCCATCCGTCCTGCTCAACACCGTGAACAACGCGCTGGGCAAGACGCTGTAGGACGCGGCGGACTTTAACCAATGCGGCCGGGCTTGCGGCGCGGTCACTTCCCTTTTTCCGCCTTCCCCGCTCCCGTGATAAATTAGCACCATGCCCGCGTCCGGCAAGAGCCTCCACGTCGCCCTCCTCTCCTACCGCGGCAACATGTTCTGCGGCGGGCAGGGGGTGTACCTCACCAACATCGCGCGCGCGCTCGTGGCCCGCGGCCACCGGGTGCGCGTCATGGCCGGGCCGCCGTATCCCGATCCGGTCGCCGGCGCCGAGATGGACCTCATCCCCGGCGAGAACTTCATTAACCGGCCCGCGGCGGCCCTGCCCGCGCGCCCTCTCTCCGTGTTCGCGCCGCTCAATTTCCTGGAGTACGGGCTGGCCCGCGCCGGCATAAACCCGGAGATGCTCGCCTTCAGCCTGCGCTCGTTCGCGCGGCTCCGGGCGCTTCATGCGCGTGATCCGGTGGACGTGGTCCACGACAACCAGGGCCTGGGCTACGGACTCCTGCTGATGAAGGCGCTCGGCGTGCCGGTGGCGGCCACCATTCACCATCCCCTGCGGATTGACCGGGCCGAGGACATCAGGCAGATGCACGGGCTCACGGCCAGGATCAGGCGCTCGCTCTATTACCCGGTGGTGATGCAGAAGCTGGTGGCGCGAAGGCTCGACCGTGTCATGACCGTGAGCGCCTTTTCGCGCGACCTGGTCTGGGCGGCCTACGGGCTGGACCGCGGCCGCATGAGCGTGGTCCCGAACGGCGTGGACGCGGGGCTGTTTCGGCCGGTCGCCGGCGTCAAGCGCGAGCCCGGGCGCTTGCTGTTCGTGGGCAGCACCGAGGACCGGAAGAAGGGGATCATCTATCTGCTGCGCGCGCTCGCGGAGCTTCCGGATCGCTTCAAGCTGGTGATCGTTGACGGCCGGCGGTATCCGGGCCGGGTGTACGCGCGGGACGCGGTGGCCGCGCTCGGGCTCGGGCCGCGGGTCGAGTTCAGGGACAGGATCACCAACGACGAGCTGGTGATCGAGTATAACCGGGCGGCCCTGGCGGTGGTCCCGTCGTTGTTCGAGGGCTTCGGCCTGCCGGCGCTGGAGGCCATGGCCTGCGCAGTGCCGCTGATCTGCACGACGGCGGGGGCGCTGCCGGAGGTGGCCGATCCGTCTTCGGCGCTGCTCATCCGGCCGCGCAGCAGCGGGGCCATCCGCGAGGCGGTGCTGCGTCTCGACGCCGACCCCGCCGCCAGGGAACGCATGGGCCAGGCCGCGAGGCAACGGGCGCTCGAATCCTTCTCCTGGGACCGGGCCGCGGAAATGGTGGAAGAGCAATACCGGATGGCCATCGCGGACGGCCGCCGCTCGCGCCCGGCGCGTCAGGCCCATTCATACCTTGCGGCGCTCAGGCTATAGGGGCTCAATCAATGGATGAACTGAATCAGCGCGGGCCCGCGCCCGCCGGGAACGCCCGCCGGGCCAGGCTCTACGCCGCGCTCGTGTTGATGGTGGCGCTCGCGGCGCGTCTCGCATACCTCGCCCAGATCCAGGACAGCCCCTATTATGACGTGGCGTTCGACCGCAGCTCGGACCAGTTCAACTTCTGCGCCTGGGCGCTCCGCATCCATAACGGCGACCTCCTCGGCAACGGCACGTTCTGGCAGTCGCCGCTCTACCCGTATTTTCTGGCCCTGGTCTTCTCCGTGACCGGCCCCAACCTGCTGACGCCCCGCTTTGTCCAGCTTTGCCTGGGCGCGGCCGGCGCCGTCATCGCCTTCTTCCTGGGACGGCGGCTGAAGGGCGACCTGGCCGGACTGCTGGCCGGGCTCATGACCGCCCTCTACGGCCCCCTCATCTTTTACGAGGCGGCCCTGCTGCGCGACGGCCTGCTCGCCTTCCTGAACACCGCCCTCGTCCTGGCCATGCTGCGCGCCCGGGAAAGGCCCGGACTCGGCCGCGGACTCACCGTCGGCCTGGTCCTCGCCCTCGCCGTCATCGGCAAGCCGAACATCGCGGTCATGCTGCCGGCGCTGGCGTTCAGCATCATCGCGGCGCGGCGGGGATGGGAGCAACCCGCGGACGCCGCCGCGGCATCGGAGCGCTCCGGCCAAAATCCCCGGGCTCCTCGTTACGCCCGGCTCCGTTATCTTGCCGGCGCGGCCGCGGGCCTGATCATGGTCTTCAGCGTTCTGGTGGCGAGGAACCTGGAAGCCGGCGCGCCCGCGCTGGCGCTGAACCAGCAGGGGGCGCTGGAGCTGATTTCCGGGAACGTCCCGGCCGGCCCGCCCTATGGCTGGCTCCGCGACCAGGCCGCGATGGAGATGTACGAGCAAAGCAAGGGCAGCATGTTCCGCGCCGCATGGCTCATTATCCGGAGCTATCGCGGGCGCTGGCCGGACCTGGTGAAGCGGGAGGCGGTGAAGACGCTGTGGTTCTTGTCCGGATACGAGGCGCCGAACAACATGAACTACTATGTTGAGAAGCAATACGTGGGCATCATGGCGCTGCCCTGGCTCACGTGGCCGGTGGTCTTCGGGCTGGCGGTGGCGGGCATCGCGGCCACGCTCCGGGAGTGGCGCCGCGCGTTCGAGCTTTACGCTTACGTCCTGCTCTTCAGCATCGCCACCGTGGGCTTCTATTTCATTGACCGCTTCCGCATCCCGCTCGTGCCGGCCATGTGCGTGTTCGCGGGGGCTGGGCTTAGCGAGATCATCATGTCGCCGGCCGGCGGGCGCCGCCGGCGGGCGGCTTTGTTGCTGAGCGCGGCGGTGGCGCTCGCGGCGGCGGCGTGGCCGCGGGTGCCGGACCCGCTGCGCGTGAACGACTATCGCTTCCTGGCCCATTACCATCTTCTCAAGAAGGAGCCGGGCAAGGCGCGCGCCGTGATCGAGGAAGGGCGGGAGAAGGCGGAGCGCGCCGTCGCGAGATGTGACGATGCCAAGCAGCGCCTGTGGCTGGCGCAGCTTCTGTTCGTGGAAGGCGCGCCGCTGGAACGGGCCGAGGATGAGCTCAGGAAGGCCGCGGCGGAGCCCGCGCCCGGATGGATCGCCGACCTGATCGCCTCCACCCGGCGCGAGGTCAAGCGCAGGATGGAGCAGGGCGACCCCAGGCCCGACGGCTTCAGGATCTAGCCGCTTGTGCGCTCCCGGCCTTTGTGCTCCGGCCGCGCCATGCTACAATCCCCGCCATGACGCAAGCCAAATTGGTCCCTATCTATCGCGGCCCGATCGCGGACGCCACGCTCCTTAAAAGCTTCCTCGAAAGCGACGGCCTCGCCGTCACCATGGCCCCCGACGTCACCAGCGAGCCGCTCCAGTCGCCCGGAGCGCACACCATCCGGAGCCGGTACACCGACCACGTGCTGCTGGTTTCTGAACAGGACGTGGAGAGGGCGGAGGAGCTGATGAAGTCGTACGAGGCTGAAGAAGAGTAGACGGAATTTTTTACGCAAAGAGGGGCAGGCCAAACGCCTGCCCCTCTTGATTGATCGTGAAGAAAGCGGACAGGCAGGAACGCCTGTCCTACCTGTTTTATTCCTCCAGCTCGATCAGCCCCGCGGCGCCCATGCCTCCGCCGATGCACATGGAGACGATGCCGCGCTTCACTCCGCGGCGGCGCATCTGATGGATCAGGGTGGCGGTGAGCTTGGCGCCGGTGCAGCCGAGCGGATGGCCGAGCGCAATGGCGCCTCCGCAGCAGTTGATGTCGCCCTTTTCCAGGCGGTCCATCATCCCCAGCTCGCGTACGCAGTAAATGGTCTGGGAGGCGAAGGCCTCGTTGATCTCGAAGTAGTCAATGTCCTTGGTTTCGAGTCCGACCTTTTTGAGGAGCTTGGGAATGGCGTAGCTCGGACCCACGCCCATCTCGTCGGAGCGGCAGCCGGCGACCTGGAAGTTGATGAACTTGGCGAGCGGCTTTAGCCCCAGCTCGTTGGCCTTCTCCCGGCTCATGAGCAGGGAGGCGGCGGCGGCGTCGGTGGTCTGGCTGGAATTGCCGGCGGTGACGGTGCCGTTCTTCCAGAATGCGGGCCGGAGCTTGGCCAGCCCTTCCACGGTGGTGCCGCGGCGCACGCCGTCATCGGCGTCAAAGGTGTAATGGTCCTTGATCCTTTTCCCATCCTTGATCGCGTAGCGCACGGCCTCGGTGACGGGGGTGAGCTCGTCCTTGAACCATCCCTTGTCCTGGGCCTCGGCGGCGAGCGCGTTGGAGCGTACGCCCAGCTCGTCCTGCTGCTCGCGCGAGATGTTATAGCGCTTGGCCACGTTCTCGGCGGTGCTGCCCATGGACATGTAGATGTCCGGATACGTGTCCGTCCACTCCGGGTCCGGCCGGTTGATGAAGCCGCCCATGGGCACGCGGGACATGGACTCGACGCCGCCGGCCAGCACCACGTCGTTCCATCCGCACATGATGTTCTGCGCGGCCAGCGCGATGGCCTGGAGGCCCGACGAGCAGAAGCGGTTGACCACGAACCCCGGAACCTCGTCCGGCAGCCCGCAGTGCTTGGCGATCACGCGCCCGATGTTCAGGCCCTGCTCGGCCTCCGGGAACGAGCAGCCGAACACCACGTCGTCAATCATCTCCGGCTTCACCGCCGGCACATTGGCCAGGCAGGCCTTGACCGCGGTCCGCGCCAGCACGTCCGCCCGCGTGTCTTTGAGGCCGCCCCGCTTCGCGCGGCCGCCCGGGGTCCTTACCGACGATACGATAACTGCTTCACGCATTGTATTTCCCTCCTTGTCTCAAGGCATCAGTTTCTTATTAATTACGCAGCGGCCTGCCGGTCTTGAGCATGGCCTCGAGCCGCGCCTGCGTCTTCTCCTGCGCGCAGAGCTCGGTGAAAACCTCGCGCTCGAGCTCGAGGATGTGCTCTTCCGGGACCCACGAGTTCTCGGCCACGAAGCCGCCGCCCAGGATGTGGGCGAGCCTCTTCAGGATGAAGGCGTCGTACTCGGAGGCGTACCCGCCGAGGACCATGTCCTGGACGAACGCGTTGGCCACGCCGCGGAGCTGGTCGCCCATGACCTGGATCTTCTGCGGCCTTGGCGGCTTGAACCCGGCCTCCGCCATGAGCAGGACCTCTTTCTTGGCCTCGCCGATGAGATGCCCCTTGTTGAACACGATTTTGTCCCAGGGCCGGAGGAACCCCAGCTCCCGCGCGTTGGCCGCGGAGTTGGACACGGTCGCGGTGCCGATCATCTGGAGGAGCGGGGCCACGAAGGGCTGGAGGTTGTTCATCTCCGCGTTTCTGGGCACGAAGTTCTGGTAGTGCTTGAGGATGGTCATGCATCCTCCGCCGGCGGGGATCAGGCCCACGCCGACCTCGACGAAGCCCATGAACAGGTCGTGGTGGCACACCATCTTGTTGCAGTTCATGGCGACTTCCGCGCCGCCGCCGAGGGTCATGCCGAAGGGAGCGGCCACCACGGGCACCGGCGAGTAGAGCATGTACATGTTGGTTTCCTGGAAGTACTTGACCGCGTCCTTGATCATGTCCCACTGCTTTTCCTTGGCGCCCTGCAGCACCACGGAGATGTTGGCGCCGGCGGAAAAGGCGCCGGGGATGCCGGGGGCCTGGTTGCCGATGACCACGCCCACTCCCTTTTCATAGGCCAGGTCCACGGCCTTGCGCATGAGCTGCCACATGTCCATGTCCAGGGAGTTCATGGGGCTGTGGAACTCGACCAGGTACACGCCGTCGCCGATGTCGAGGAGGGTCGCGGTGTTTCTGGACTCGATCACCTTCTTCTTGTCCTTCTTGACCTCGGCGAGCACGATGGCCTTGGGGTCGGACGCGATCTTCACGTAGTCCTTTTTCTTGAAGTCGTAGCAGAGCCGCTCTCCGGCCTTGCTCTGGTAGAAGGAGGTCTTCTTGGCGGCGATCATGTCCTTGATCTTTTTGGGGACCTTGACGCCGCGGGCCTCCATGTCGGCCACGCTTTCCTTGAGGCCCACTCCGTCCCAGGCCTCGAACGGGCCCAAGTCGAAGTTGAAGCCCCACTTCATGGCGTTGTCTATCTCGGCCACGGTGTCGGCGATCTCGGGCACGCGCTCGGCCGCGTAGATGAGCTGCTCGATGGTGGCCTTCTTGGCGAACTCGGCCGCGCGGCCCTCGCCGTTGATCACGGCCTTGATCCGGCTCCCCAGGTCCGCGATGAACAGCGCCATCCCGAGGTTCTGGAACTTCTCGCCGTCCGGCTCCTTGTAGTCCAGCGTCTCAGGATCTATGACCAGCGATTTCCTCTTGTCCACTCTTTTGTAAAAGCCGCTCCCAGTCTTGTTGCCCAAGAGCCCCTTCTTCACCATCTCCTCGATGTACGAAGGCAGCGTGAAGTAGCGTTTGGCCTCTTCCTTGTCCACGCGGCCGGCGGTGTTGTGCGCGATGTGGACCAGGGTGTCCAGGCCCACCATGTCGGCGGTGCGGAACATGGCCGACTTGGGCCGGCCCATGGGAAGGCCGAAAATCTGGTCGGCCTCGTCAATCTTGATCCCCAGCTCCTGCATCATGTTCATGGCGCCGATCATGCCGGCGACCCCGATGCGGTTGGCCACGAAATTCGGCGTGTCCTTGCCGTAAACGATGCCCTTGCCCAGCTCCTTCTCGCAGAACTCGGCCATGAACTTGACGATCTCCTTCTTGGTCTCCTTCATCGGGATGATCTCGAGCAGGTACATGAAGCGGACGGGGTTGAAAAAGTGCGTGCCCAGGAAGTGCTTCTTCATCTCCGGCTGCATCTTGGCCGAGATCTCGTGGAGCGGAAGCCCGGACGTGTTGGTGGTTATGATCGCGGACCCGTTCCAGTTCTTCTCCACCATCTTCATCACGCTCTGCTTGATCTTCAGGTCCTCCACCACCACCTCGATGATCCAGTCGCAGTCCTTGAGCAGGCCCGCGTCGTCCTCGAAGTTGCCCGGCGTGATCAGCTCCGCGTCGTCCTTTATAAAGAACGGGCTCTGCCTGTCCTTGAGCGCCTTCGCCATGGCGTTCACCGCGAAGCGGTTGCGGAACTCCTTGTTCTCCCGCGTTACCCCCTTCTTCGCGTCATCGTCCGAGAGCTTGGGGGGCACGATGTCGAGGAGCGCCACCTCGATCCCCGCGCCCGCCAGGTGCGCGGCAATCCCCATCCCCATCACTCCGGACCCCAATACCGCCGCCTTCTTGATCACTCTTTTCATCCCTTAGTCTACCTCCTTGTCTGTGGGAAGCCTGTATCCATAGGAGCGGCTTAAAGCCGCGACCTTGTTGGCATCGAGCAGCGGGCAGCGCGGAGGGAGCGGTGCGTCGCGCCATCTTTGGCGCGGGCCGTCAAGCTCAAAGAAAAAGCCGTATCATCAGCGTTCGATTCCAGGTCAGGATCATTCAGACTTAACCGGAGCATCCGCCCGTCCCGGACCATCCGCTCCGCCGCTTGGAAATACTGCATTCAACCGGGCAACAACACCCTAATCCTATACGGGCGTAAGGGCGTTGTCAAACCTTGGAGTGCGCGGGCACGACCGCGCTTTCATTGGCGCCGATGTCATCGCGAATGCTTGCCTTTCTCATACGGTTCTTGTAATCTTTCAAGGAATCTCGGTCGTCCCTCCGGGACTTGAAAGTGTTCCCAGGAATGAATTCCTGGGCTATTATCGTAATGTCCCTCCGGGACAAGATCTGCGACATCCGTTGATCGTGGAGATTGAAGCGATGAACCTTTTTAAAGATAAGAACCAGCCCCTCGATTGGGACTACGACGATGAAGCGGACACCCTCTACCTGAGCTTCGGACCGCCGCGGCCTGCCCTCGGGATTGACGCGGGCGATGGCGTCATCCTGCGTTATGACGAGAAGGCGCGGGAACTGGTGGGATTGACGATCGTGGGGGTGGGCGGAAGGCTGAAGGAGTATCTGAAGCGATCCGCCTAATCTTCATCAGCCCCGTCCGGGGCGGAAGAGAATGGCCCGGCGATTCATCGCTGGGTCGGCGGTCATTTTCATTAACAGTCCCGGAGCGACGGCTCCGCGGAAAAAATTTTGCGAGGCTGACGGACGCGCCCGAAACATAAAGCGCGCTCGGGCTTAACCGGGTTGACTCACCCTCCGATTAAAATTATAACTAAATATTATGGCATGGACGGTAGCGGTCATTGCCGTGCTGGGGCTTGTTCCGGTGGTTTTGGAAATTTTCTGGCGGAAAACCGGGAGGGGCCCCAAATTAATGGGACATCGGTTGGTGGTCCCCGATCAGGAGCTGGGCTGGCGCGGCGCTCCCGGAATTTCGACTTTGAGCAGTTCCTGGACGGGGGAATTTGAGGTTGGCTGCACCCATAATTCGGAAGGCTACCGCGGCGGTGAATTTACGGAGACCAAGCCTGAAGGCGTGTTCCGGATCATCTGCATCGGCGACAGCTATACTTATGGAGGCGGGGTCAAGGACGAGGAGACCTACCCGACCCGCCTGGAAGCCCGCCTGCAGCACCGGCCGGGAGCACGCGCCCCGGTCGAGGTTATAAACCTGGGCGTGCAGGGCTATTCCATCCGTCAGATGCGGCTGCTCCTGGATCGAATGGCCCCGCGCTGCCGGCCGGACCTGGTAATTGCGGCGGTCCTGCCCCTCCAGGTGGTGACCGCGTCCATGGGCATGCAGAGTTTGACCATCGGCTCCGACGGTTTCCTCCTCTGGAACGAGGTCCCCACCATCGGCCGCATCGGAAACTGGCTTCACGCCCGCTCCCGATTCCTGCAAGTCGTCCTGGAAAAGCCCCTGAAGCGTCGCCGCAAAAAGATCTTCCGCAAGGTGCACCCGCACAAACGTGAAGATCTCTTCGAAGGCAACGGCAGCTATGAAGCCGGCTGGAGGGCGCTCGAAGACCAGGTCCGCCTGATGAAGCAAACGGCCCAAGACAACGGCGCGGCTTTCGCTTTGCTTTATGTGCCGGAGATTGACTTTGACAAGCCGGACCGCGACTATCCCCAGAGACGGCTGTCGTCATTTTGCCGGAACGAGTCGGTTGTTTTCATTTCCGCCCAGGAAGCAGTCCGCCAGGAAGCCCCAACGCGGACCCTTTACCACGCCCGCGACGGTCACTTGAATGCCGCCGGATACGACCTGGTGGCCCAGGTCGTATCCGATCATCTGTCCGCCCATGACCTGGTCCCCTAGGGCGGCGGCCCGGAGATCGTTCACATCGCGGCGCGGCGCTGGTCTTTCTTCGCTTTGCATCGAGCCGGGCAAAATCGTCCGGCCCGATCGCGTCAGCTCCCCTTCGCCCTCATCTCCGTGATCTTGTCGAACAGCAGCATTGCGTCCTTGATGCCGTTGGCCACGAGGTAGCGGAAAGGCTCCGGGGGGATGAGTCCGGGGGTGTTGTGGACGAAGAGGAGCTCTTTGAGCTGGTCGGCTTCGGGCTTGAAGAGCAGGTCGCGGATGAGGATTCCGGCGGAGGAGGAGAGGGCGACGCCGTGTCCGCAGTAGCCCATTCCGTAGGCGATGTTCTTGTGGCCCTGGAAATAGCCGAAGGAGGGGACGAAGAGCAGCGTGATGGCGACGGGCCCTCCCCAGCGGTGGGTGATTTTCGTGTCCTTGAGCATGGGGAACATTCCGCGGAGGTCGGCTTCGAGTCCGCGGAAGATTTTTTCGTGCGACTGTTTGCCCTCGGCCTTGTTGCCGAAGTAATAGGGCGCGTCGCGTCCGCCGAGCAGGATGCGGTTGTCGGCGGTGGGCCGCATGTAGTGGACGAGCTGACGCTTGTCCTCGATTCCCTCGCGGCGGGTCCAGCCGACTTCCTTATAGAGCTCGTCGGAGAGCGGCTCGGTCAGGATGATGTAGGTGTACATGGGCGCGTAGGTATAGGGCCGGACGCGCAGGCGCTGGCCGAAGGCGTTGAGCGCGAGCACCGCGTGCTTCGCCTTCACCACGCCGCCGTCCAGGGTCTCGATCTTTACCGTGTCGCCGGGCGTGAACTTGCTTACCGGCGAGCGCTCGAACACCTGCACCCCCTTTTGCTCGATCACCCTCTTGAACTCGCGCGCGAGCTTGGCCGGGTTCAGGATCGCCGTCTCCGGCTCATATAGCGCGCCCACGTGCCACGCCGAGTTCAGCCGCTCCTCGAACGACTTCCCGGTGAGCAGCTCCACGTCGGTAACGCCCGCGGCGGCGAAGTCCTTGAGGTTGCGCTCGAGCTGGCGCATCTGGAAGTCGTTCCGGGCCAGCACCATGAGCCCGTTGTACTCGAGATCGCACTGCATCTTCTCCTTTTCCACGAGCTCCTTGGTGCGGCGCACGCAATCGAGCATGAAATGGTGCGCGCGCTTGCCCCGCTCCTTGAACACCAGCATCAGGTACGTGATGTCCCAGCCCAGCAGCGGCATGGAAAAGCCGCCGTTCCGGCCCGACGCCCCGTACCCCACCACCTCGGCCTCCAGAAGCGCGATCCTCAGGTCCGGGTACTGCTCCTTCAAGTAGTATGCCGACGACAGGCCCGTGAACCCTCCGCCCACGATCGCCACGTCCGCCTCGATCTCTCCCTTGAGCGGAGCGTTCTCCGTATAGATCCCGCCCTCCAGCCAAAAACTCATCTTGCGATAATCCTTCATGGCGTTCCTCCTTGCAAAAGGGGCGAGAATCGAGGAGCGGGGAGCGAGGGGAAGACATTGCCCCTCGGCCGCGACAACCGATCTTTCCCGCCGCTTTTTAAACAGCAAGATTCTATTCTTTTGGCAAATTCAAAACAAATAGCCGGGGCATTTGCGGTATGAGTGATGACGTTGCCCGCTGCTCGAAACTCGATCCTCGCTCCTCGATTCCCGCCCCTCGATTCCTATTTCGATTCCTATTTGCTTGACTTATCTAAGGGAATATTAAATAATGGAAAAAAGGCGGACTCGGTGTCCGCGGGGTACTTTTGCATACGCAGGCGAAGACGAACAGACCGGACGGTTTGCCCGAACGTGGAGGGCTGTCGCTCGCGCCGGAGGAAGGCAAGCAGTACCTGGTCTTCAAAGAGGGGAAATTTACGCTGGCGCTCCGGCTCCCCGCGATCAAGAAGCTCTACGACGCGGAGAGCCTTCCGCCCCGGACCCCGGGCACTCGCCTGCTGGATCTGCATGACCTGATGGGCGCGGAGTTCGTGGCGCGTCATGGTTACTGGATCGAGATGGAGGCCGGGTCTAATCGTTACCTGATGCCGGTGGAGGAAGTTGAGGGCATCCGGGAGTTGAGCCTGGCCATCGTGATGGCGTATCCGCCGGTGTTGCGTCGTCCGGAGCTTGGGTACATCCGGGGCATTTTCTTTGACGGGCTTCGGATGATCGTGGAGCTGGATCCGGAACAGATGGCCGAGACCGGCGAGGGCGGTGACCGGTCCGGGCAGGCATGGATCCCGGCCGCGTTCCCGGAGAAAAGCGGGCCGTCCGGTCCCGGCAAAAAGGGAGCCGAGCCCGGCCCTGGCGGGGAGCGGTCGCTGGTGCTGTTTGAAGGCGGCGGCGGGCTGTGGAGCCTGGACCTGGAGCTGGTGGTCCAGATCATCAACAAGGATGAGGTCCACCCCATCCCGGCGTCGGGCCGCGGGATCCCGGGAGTGGTCTATTACGCGGAGCAGGCGGTCCCGGTGATTGCGCCTTCCACCTTGCACGAGATCGTGTCGGGGGTGAAGGGAGGGCATGGGGAGGAATTCTCCATCGTGCTGGTGGCGGAGACGCCGCGCGGGCTCATCGGGTTCGGGTGCGACCGCGTGATGCGGGTGTTGAGGCCGGCCGCCGGCGGTGGGCCGGTGCCAGAGGGTCGGGAAGAAGTTTCGCCCGGCCCGCGCGCGCATGAGCTGAAGATGGACAAGGTTCTCAAGTTTCTGACTTGACGCGGAAAGCTGATGAGGAGACACGGACAGTCGTAAGGCTGCGAGGCCGAGGTAAGGAGGACGATTAATGGCCAAAAAGATTTTGCTCGCGGACGACAGCATCACCATCCAGAAAGTGGTGCGCATAACCTTGGCCGACGGAGACTATGAGCTGATCGCGGTGGACAACGGCGACGACGCGCTGGCCAAGGTCAAGCAGGTGATGCCGGACCTGGTGTTGGCGGACGTGGTCATGCCGGGCAAGGACGGCTACCAGGTGTGCGAGGCCATCAAGGCCGACCCCAAGCTCCGCCAGATCCCCGTCCTCCTCCTCGCCGGCAGCTTCGAGGGATTCGATGAGATGAAAGGCGCGCAGATCGGCGCTGACGGCTACATCATCAAGCCCTTCGAATCCTCAACCCTCATCAGCAAGGTGGAGGAAGCGCTCTCCCGCGCGCCCGTGGCCCCGGCGGCGCCCGCTCCGCCGCCCGTCGCGGAGCCCGCGCCGCCCGCCGCGCCGCCCGCGCCGGAGCCTGACCTCTTCGCCGCGCCGGAGGCCCCGTCCGCCCAGGCGGCCCCCGAAGCGTTCGCGGCGCCCGAAGCGTCCGCGGAGCCTCCTCCCATGGACGATCTCTTCGCCGCGCCGGAGGCCCCGCCGGTGGAAACGTCCGCCGCCGACCTGTTCGCCGTGCCGGAGACGGAACCCGCGGCCGCGGCGGACCAGGACCTGTTCGCGGCCCCGGAGGCCCAGCCCGTGGAGCTGCCGGCAGCCGAGCCGCCCGCGCCGGAGCCTGACCTCTTCGCCGCGCTGGAGACGGAACCCGCCGAGCCGCCCGCGGCCGCGGCTTCCGACGAGGAATTGTGGAAGCAGGCGTCGTTCGGCTCTGCGGCCGCGGAGCCTGCTCCTCCCGCCGCCGATGACTTATGGGGAGCGCAGCCCGCGGCCCAGCCGGAGGCCGACATCTGGGGAGTTGCGCCTGCCGCCGAAGCGGAGCCGGCCCCCGCCGGCGACATGTGGGGAGAGCCCGCTCCCGCCGGGCCGGTGATGGAAGCCGAGCCGATCGCGGAGCCGGAACCGGAACCCGCTCCGGAAGCTGAAGTATGGGGACAGGAGCCGGCGGCCCAGCCCGAGCCTGCCGCGGCGCCCGTGGACTATTGGGGATCCGAGGAGCCGGGCGCGTCTCCCGAGACCTATGAGACCTTGCCCGGCCTGGAGCCGACCGGGATCACCGAGCAGGCGGACTACGAGCAGCCCGCCCCCGAAATCGCTTCCGAGGAGGACGAGCTGCCGCTCGAATCCTATGCCCAACTGGAAACCCAGCCCGCGGACCTCTTCGCCGAGCCCGCCGCCGAGCTCGTGCCGGAAGCGGAAGGAGAACTATTGCCCGAGCCCGGACCGGAAGCGGAGCCGCTGGAGGTTGAGCCGGCCGAGCCGATGATGGAGATGGAAGAACCGCTGGCGGCGCCGCTGCCGGAGGAGCAGGTATTCGAGCCGGCGCCGGAAGCCGAGCCTGTGCCGCTGGAGGCCCTGGCCGAGCCGGAAGCCGAGCCGATTCCGGCGGAGGCGTTGGCCGAGCCGGAAGCCGAGCCGATTCCGGCGGAGGCGCTGGCCGAGCCGGAAGCCGAGCCCGTTGCCGAGCTTGCTCCGCCCGCGGAGCCGGAACCCGCGCCCGCCGCTCCCGCCGAAGCCGGGCCCGCCATCGAGGAGGCCGCCCAGCGCATCAGCGATGCCGCCATGAGCGGCGTAAGCAAGGAAGAGCTGTTCGCCATCATCCGCGAGGTCGTCGAGTCCGTGGTATGGGAGGTAGTACCCGCCCTGGCCGAGGCCCTGATCGAGGAACGCATTCTCCAGATGGAAAAGTCCAAGAATTCCTGACCATAAATTTCTCGAATCCAGCCGGCCAAAGGGGATCATCGGTCCCCTTTTGCCTATTTGAACGGAACGGGTCACGCGAGATTTTTAAAGCGCAAAGGCGCAAAGAACGCAGAGAAAAAAATTGATAACGGCATGAGATTCATGAACTCCTTGCCTTGGAGTCCGAGGCGGAACCAGGCCCAACAAATATTTTCTTTGCGTTCTTTGCGCCTTTGCGCTTATAAAATAAGGCCTGACCGCGCCCTGACGGTTTAAAGGAGGCTGACGACGCCATGACTAAGAAACTCGACCAGTTTTTCGACCACCAGAAAGCGGAGGAACGGTGGTACCGCTTCTGGGAAGAAAAAGGATATTTCCGGCCCGCGCAAAAAGCCGACGCGAAGAACTACTGCATCGTCATCCCTCCGCCCAACGTCACCGGCATCCTCCACGAGGGCCACGCGCTGAACAACACGCTGCAGGACATCCTGATCCGCTATCACCGCATGTTGGGCGAAAACGTTCTGTGGCAGCCCGGCACCGACCACGCCGGCATCAGCACGCAATACATGGTCGAGAAAGAGCTCGCGGCCGAGAACAAGACCAAGGAGGAGATAGGCCGCGAAGAGTTCCTGAAACGGGTCTGGAAGTGGAAGGAGCAGAAGGGCGGCCACATCATCAACCAATTGAAAAGGCTGGGCGCTTCCTGCGACTGGACCCGCGAGCGCTTCACCATGGACGAGGGCCTGTCCCGGGCCGTGCGCGAGACCTTTGTCAAGCTCTACGACGAGGGACTGATCTACCGCGGCGAGTACATGGTCAACTGGTGCCCCCGCTGCGACACCGCGCTCAGTAACCTCGAAGTGGTGATGCCCGACGTGAGCGAGGCGGAGAAGGGACTGCTCTATTACGTCAGCTATCCGCTCGCCGCGGGCTCGGGCAAGCTCACCGTGGCCACCACCCGGCCCGAGACCATGCTCGGCGATACCGCGGTGGCGGTGAACCCTGAAGACGAGCGCTACAAATCATTCATCGGCAAAAAGGTCAGGCTCCCGCTCACCGACCACGAGATCCCCGTGATCGGCGAGCCCTACGTGGACATGGAGTTCGGCACCGGCGCCCTCAAAATCACGCCGGGCCACGACTTCAACGACTACGAGATCGGAAAAAAACACGGGCTCGCCGCGCCCCAGGCCATTGACCGCCGCGCCCGCATGACCGATTACGTGCCCGAAAAATACCGCGGCCTCGACCGCTTCGAGGCCCGCGAGACCGTGGTCAGGGACTTAAAAGCCCAGGGGTTGCTCGAGAAGACCGAGCCTTACAACCTCCTCGCCGGCCGCTGCTACCGCTGCAAGACCGTGGTTGAGCCCGTGATCAGCGAGCAATGGTTCGTCAAGATCGAGCCGCTGGCCCGGCCCGCGCTCCAGGCCGTGCGCGACGGCAAGTCCATCATCATCCCCGAGGCCCAGGAAAAGGAATACTACAACTGGATGGAAAACCTCCGCGACTGGTGCATCTCCCGCCAGCTCTGGTGGGGACACCAGATCCCCGCGTGGCACTGCGATGAATGCCGCCAGATCACCGTCTCCCGCGACGACCCCGAAAAGTGCGCCCACTGCGGCCAGAGCAACATCCGGCGCGACCCCGACGTGCTCGATACCTGGTTCTCGTCCGCGCTCTGGCCCTTCTCCACCCTGGGCTGGCCCGACCAGACCCCGGAGCTCGAGCGCTTCTATCCCAACTCCGCCATGATCACCGGCTTCGACATCCTCAAGTTCTGGGTCGCCCGCATGATGATGATGGGGATCCATCTCCTGGGCCAGGTGCCCTTCACCGACATCTATCTGCACGGCCTGGTCCGCGATGAGCTCGGCCGCAAGAAATCAAAGACGCTCGGCAACTTCGTGGACCCCATCGAGATCATCGAGGAGTTCGGCGCCGACGCCCTGCGCTTCACCCTCACCTACGAGACCTACACCGGACGCGACATCCGCCTCGGCGAGTCCCGCATCACCGACACCAAGAAGTTCATCAACAAAATCTGGAACGCCGCCCGCTTCACCCTGGGAAACCTCGAAGAATTCGACCCGGCATCCGGACCGGCGCCCGAGTTTTCCGCCGCCGACAAGTGGATCACGAGCCGCCTCCAAAAGGCCATCACCGCCGTCCGCGGCCACGCCGACCATTACCGCTTCCACGAGATGGCCGACGCCGTGTACCACTTCATCTGGGACGAGCTCTGCGACTGGTACATCGAGTGGTCCAAGCCGTCCCTCTACAACCCCCAAAGCCCCGGCGAAAAACGCGCGGCCCAGGAGACCCTCATCTCCACCCTCACCGCCGCCGTCAAACTCCTCCACCCCATCATGCCCTTCTTCTCCGAGGAGGTGTACCAGTCGCTGCCCGGCGCCACCGAGTCCATCATGGTCTCCGAATTCCCCGCCCGCGACGAGGAGAAAGAGGACGCGGACCTGGAAGCCAACATGGCGCTCGTCCAGTCCATCGTGGTCGCCATCCGCAACACCCGCTCCGAGAACCTGGTCCCGGCCGGCGCCAGGACCAAGATCACCCTGACCCCCGACACCGCCCCGGCCGCGGACGTCTTGCATGCCCTCCAGGGCTACATCTTGAGCCCGCCGCAAGTGCAGATCGCCGAGTTGGTCATCGCCGAACCCGGCGCTCCGGTGAGCAAGAAGGCCGTCACCCGCCGCTGCGGGCCGGTCCAGGTCTCCGTCCACGTCGCCGGGCTGGTCAACCCGGACCAGGAGATCAAACGCATTGACAAGGAGCTCGCCAAGCTCGGCGCCGAGCTCAAAAAGGTCGAGGCCAAGCTCGCAAACCAGGGCTTCATCGCCAAGGCCCCGCCGGAAGTCATCGCCAAACAGAAGGAGATCCAGGAAGAGCTCACCGCCAAGAAAGCCACCCTTCTCGAGACTCGGAAGCGGATGGAAGATTTAAAACAACAGTCAGGTATAGTGTGGAAGGCGTGACCCACGCGGCCACCGGGGGACTGGGGAGGCCGGTTCACCGGCCTTGCTTCAGGTGTAGGCCCGTGCTTTAGCGCGGGTTAACGCGGCGACGGGCACCTGCTCTGGACCCCGTTTCAACGGGGTTCTCGAAATAAAGGATTTATCCGGGGGCTAAAGCCCGGAGGCAAGAGAAGGACGTTAAAACGCCCTCCCTCTGGCTTTGCCGCGCCTCGATACCCGCCATAAATGGCGGGCCTACACCCTGGAAGAAAGCCCGATGAATCGGGCTTAAGGCAATCAGTGCCTGATCGTTCCCTCCCAACGCGGCCGTCACCCTTTAAACCGGAAGATGGCCCAGTCGCCCTGGTCATAGAGCGGCTCGAAGCTCTCCGGCGCGGTTTTGAGCTTGCCGATGGCCTCGGGATGGCCGCAGGGGATGCCGTAGAGCTTGTAGGTGGGATTGCGGTTGACGATGACGCCGGCGGCGTGGAAGCGGGTGAGGATCCGTTCCATCCGGGCGATGCCGGTGGCGGGGTCGAAGAATTCCAATTCCAGGAGCCTGCGCTCGTCCTGGTCCGGCACTCCGGTTCCCGGCTTGGCCTGGCAGGCCACGAACAGAGGAAGGTACGCGGTCAGCCGGTAGCTGGTCCAGATGTCCGAGAAGATCACCGCGTCCGCGCCGAACCAGCCGTGCTCCCGGATCGCCAGGTACGGCGTGTCGTCGTGGATCAGCGAATCCTGGGGATACGCCCGCGCGATCGCTATCGTTTTCTTGAGCATCCCGTTGTAATACCGCTCCTGGACCCGCCACGGAATGCACGCCGCGCTGAGCAGCGCCGCCGCCGCGAGCACCAGCGCCAGGTGTGCAAGCGGCCTGCGCTCTTCGTCAAGAATCCAGTTGCCGACGCGGTGCAGCGTGAGCGCCAGCGGGAACACGCAGAAGAGCGCGCCGAGCTTTTCCAGGCGGCGCAGGTAGCCCAGGCTGAAGTGCTCGGCGAAAAACGTGGCCAGCGCCGGGTGAAAGCAGATGAGCGGGACCGCGATCAGCGCCACCAGCGCGACGCGGGGCTGGTATTGCCGCCGCGCGGCCGCGAACAGCGCGGGCAGGCAGAGATAGCCCGCGATCCAGAGCGGATAAAAGGTCATGCCCGGGTTGCCGAGGCTGAGCTCGAACGGGTTCAAAAAAAACAGGTTCGCCGTGAGGAACGCGCGGTAGGGGTTGCGCCCGAACTGCGACCAGTTGGTGCTCTGGATCGCGCCGTAACGCAGAAACGCGTAAGGGATGGCCACGAACAGGCACATGGCCAGGATGTAGCCGGTGCGCCGCAGCGTGAAGTTGATGTTAGGATCGCCCTCCGGGCCCGGCCGCGGCCGGAAAGGCGCGACCAGCCAGATGAGATACAGGGCCGGCAGCGCCACGAAGGCCGCCAGGTACACCCCGGCCGAAAAATCCAGCCCGCCGCCCAAGAGCGGTGTAAACCCGTCGTAGCTTCCCCGCGCCGCCATCACCGCCATGTCAATCATGGCCAGGACCACGGGCAGCGACGCCAGCGCCAGCGCGGTGATGAGGTGGGGTGCCTTGCCGCCCCGGGCCGTCATGACCACGGCCCGCGCCGCGCCGAAGCGGTAGAGCAGGAACAGGATGAAGTAGCTCCCGATCACCAGGTAAAACGACAGGCCCCACAAGACGTGCACGATGGAGGCCGCCAACGCCGAGAGCGTGAGCCCGAGGAGCAGCCCGTCGTGCCTGGTCTCGAACATGCGCAGGAACAAGACGAGGCACATGGGGAACACGATCAGCCACATGCCGTCGTCCGGATAAAAGGTGGTGCGGCCGAAAAAGATCAGGCCCGCGTAAATGACGTTATAGAGGACGTAGATGAAAAACGCGGTGCGGGCCACGTTGGCCGAAAACATGCGGCGGCCGAGCGCGAAGAAAGCGAGCGCGGCCGCGGGAACGGTCAGGAACGCGCTCCGGCGGTAGAGCTCGATGGGGTCGAGATGGTAGAGCCTGGCCATCAGCGCCCATTGCAGGGCCCAGATGTTATAGGAATGGATCGGGTCCGGCGGCGCGTCCAGATAAAAAACGTGCGCGTTCGAAGCCTGGTTCCACGCCACCAGCTTCACCACCGCCGAGATGTAATTGAAATAGTCCCAGTCCATGACCTCGCCCCGCTCCGCGCCCGTCCAGTAGGCGAACGCCGCCAGCCCGAGCGTCACCGCGAGCACCGCCGCGTAGCTCCACCGCGACGCCGGCTCATGCGGGTCGGGGTCGAAGTGGGTCACGAAAAACAAATGCTGCACCAGGGCCACCAGGAACAGGCCGAGCGTCACCGTGATCTCGATCATGATCACCTTGTGCAGGCTCCACTCCCAGATGAAAGCCATGAGCCCGGGAAACGCCCATACCCCGAGCGACAGCGCGATGGACAACGGCAGCCGCTCCGGCAGCCAGAAGCGCTTATGGGGGAAAAAGATGAGCGCCAGGAACAGGCCGGGCAGGACCAGGAACACTCCGAACCCGAGCGCGATCCGGGCCTCCGCGGGCAGCGCGGGATCGAAGTGCGCGGCCAGCAGCGCCAGGGCGAGCAGGATAAAGGACGCGAGAAACAGCGGAAGGAACCCGTTCAACTGCGAGCTGACGACCCCGGCCTCCCTCCACGACAGGCGTTCGCGATCGCTCATCGGGAGAACCGTTTCCGGACCGACAAGGCGTGGGCGTGAAGGCCCTCGATCTCGGCGAATCGCGCGGTCGGCTCCTTGATCGAGCATAGCGCTTCCTTGGATAATTCGGTGACGGTCTGCCGCTTCACGAAGTCGTAAACGGAAAGGGGAGAGCTCCAGCGCGCGGTGCCGCCGGTCGGCAGGACGTGGTTGCCGCCGGCCATGTAATCGCCCGCCGGCACGGGCGAGTAGGGGCCGATGAAAATGCTGGCGGCGTTGCGCACTTTACTAAGAAAGCTCCGGGGATTTTTCACGATGATCTCCAAGTGCTCGGGCGCGAATTGGTTCACCACAAAAGCGGCTTGCTTGAGATCTTTGACAATCACTGCCTCCACCCGTTTTCCCGCCGCTTGGGGCCATGGTCCGCCTTTTATCATCCGACCGAGCTCGGCATCAACTTTTTCCGCCAATCGATGCGAGGTGGTGACGAGGATAGCTCTCGAATCATCTCCGTGCTCCGCCTGCGAAAGAAGATCGGCCGCCACGCATCCGGGGTAGGCCCTTGCGTCAGCTACCACCACAACCTCCGAAGGCCCCGCCAGCGAATCAATGCCGCACAATCCTTGCGAAGCGGCGATAGCCTTAGCCGCGGTGACCCAAGCGCTTCCGGGGCCAACTATCTTGTCCACGCGGGGGATCGGTGCAATCCCTCTCGCGAGTGCAGCCACAGCTTGAGCTCCGCCCACTTTATAAATTTCTTTTACGCCTACGAGCTGCGCCGCGAAAATAACATGCGCGTTCATCCGCCCGTCGGGCCAGGGATTGATGATGATAATTCTTTTGACGCCAGCGATCCGCGCCGGAATCGCCGTCATGAGGACGGTGGAGGCCAGAGGCGCCCGTCCTCCAGGTATACATAGGCCGACACTGTCAATAGGTACCGCCCGTTCTTCTATAACCGTGCCCTTGCCATCATCGAACCTGACTGGAGGCAATGACTGTTTTAAATGATATGCCGCAATGCGTTTTGCCGCCAGCTTAATTATTTCTTGATCGGATTTAGGCACCAAGCCCTTGGCTTTTTCGAATTCTTCAGGCGATACCTTGATGGTTTTTACCGTGATGGGGTTACGGTCAAACTGAATAGTATAATCAATAAGAGCTTTGCGGCCTTGTTCAAGCACTCTATTGAAAATTTTGTCCGCTGCTCTTTGGACATTCGTGGGTATTTTATGCAGAGTAATGCGACGAGCAATGAATGAAAAAAAATCTTTGTCCTTATAACTCTTAACCCTCACAGCCCGGCCCCCTTGACGCGCTCCATGTCCGCGCCCAGGTTTTTAAGTTTTTCCTCCATCTTTTCGTAGCCGCGGTCGAGGTGATAGATGCGCAGGATTTCCGTCTCGCCGTCGGCGGCGAGTCCGGCCAGGGCGAGCGAGGCGGAGGCCCGGAGGTCGGTGGCCATCACGGAGGTCCCGGAGAGCTGGCCCCTGCCGTGGATGATGGCGCTGTGGCCGTCGATCCTGATGTCGGCGCCCATGCGCTGGAGCTCGAGCACGTGCATGAAGCGGTTCTCGAACACAGTCTCGGCGATCACGGAGATGCCGTCCTTGGCCATGCACATCAGCACCATGAACTGCGCCTGCATGTCGGTCGGGAACCCCGGGTACGGCTGCGTCTTCACGTCCACCGCCCGCACCCCGTCGCTCTTCACCAAAAGGCCTTCCGGCCTCTCCTCCACCGTGACCCCGGCCTCCCGGAACTTCGCGATCACCGCCTCCATATGCCCCGCGTTCGCGCCCTCCACCAGCACCTCGCCCCTGGTGCAGGCCGCCGCCGCCATGTAGGTCCCGGCCTCGATCCGGTCCGGCATGATCGTGAAATCCACCGGGTGCAAGGGCTTCCCGCCCCTGATCTCGATCCGCGTCGTGCCCAGGCCGTGAATGTCCGCGCCCATGGCCACCAGCATCTCAGCGAGCGCCGTCACCTCCGGCTCCATGGCGGAGCCGGTCAGCACCGTGGTCCCCTGGGCCAGCGCCGCCGCCATCATCAGGTTCTCGGTGCCGGTCACGGTGCTCACGTCGAACGCGAACTCCGCGCCCTTCAAGCCCCCGGCCTGGGCGATGATGTAGCCGTGCTGGAGGCGGATCGAGGCCCCCAGCGTCTCCAGGCCCTTCAAGTGCAAATTCACCGGCCGGGCCCCGATGGCGCACCCGCCCGGCAGCGAGACCTCGGCCTTGCCCTCCCGCGCCAGCAGCGGACCCAGCACCAGGATGGAAGCGCGCATCGTCTTGACCAGGTCGTACGGCGCGCGCACCGAGCTGATCCGGCTGGTGTCAATCTCGGCCACGTGCTCCGCGGCCAGCCGCGAGTCGTCCACCACCACCCCGAGACGGCGCAGCAGCTCGATCGTCGTCTGGACGTCCTTCAGGTTCGGCGCGTTGCGGATAACGTGACGGCCCGGCGCCAAAATGGTCGCGCAAAACGCCGGCAGCGCCGCGTTCTTGGCACCGCTCACCCTGACCCGGCCAGAGAGCGGCTTCCCGCCCCGAATCACCAGCTTGTCCATCGCCCAAGTTCCTCCCGGCCTTCCAGCATATCCGCTCTCCGGCCTTCTCTCAAGTTTAGAGATTGTTATGCTTTACAATTCCAGGTTGGCACGCAAAGGCGCAAAGAAC
>DATKZS010000136.1:0-5428 GCA_035527835.1 bacterium | reverse complement strand
CGCCCGCGCCGAGACCGACCAGGTGGAAATCCTCTCCGGCGTCTTCGCGGGCAAGGCCACCGGCACGCCCATCGCGCTCCTCATCATGAACCGCGGCCACGACCCCTCGGCCTACGACCAGATCAAGGACAAGTTCCGGCCCGGCCACGCCGACCTCACCTATCTCCTGAAGTACGGCATCAGGGACCACCGCGGCGGAGGCAGGGCCTCGGGCCGCGAGACCGCCGCGCGGGTGGCCGCCGGCGCCGTGGCCCGCGCCGTGCTCGCGCCATTCAACGTCTCCGTGCGCGGCGCCACCATCCAGGTCGGGAAGATCAGAGCAACCGCGCGCGACATTAGTGAGATCGAGAAGAACCCGCTCCGCTGCCCCGACGCCAAGGCCGCGAAAAAGATGCTCGCGCTGGTGGAGGCGGCCAAGAAGGCGGGCGACTCGGTGGGCGGAGTGGTCGAGGTAATCGCCCACGGAGTTCCGGCCGGGCTGGGCGAGCCGGTGTTCGACAAGCTCGACGCGATGATCGCCGGCGCGCTCATGAGTATCGGCGCGGTCAAGGGCGTGGAGATCGGCGACGGCTTCGCCGTGGCCGGGCGCCGGGGCAGCCAGAACTCCGACCCCTTCGAGCTCGGCGGTGACGGCCGCGTCCGCTCCCGGAATAACCGCGGCGGCGGCATCCTCGGCGGCATCTCCACCGGCGAGCCCATCGTCGCCCGCATCGCCGTGAAGCCGACCTCGTCCATCGCCATGGAACAGGACACCATTGACATCCGCGGGAAAAAGAGCGGAATCAGCGTGCAGGGCCGCCACGACCCCTGCCTCTGCCCCCGCATCGTGCCCGTGGCCGAGGCCATGATGCTCCTCGTCATCTGCGACCAGCTCCTCATACAGCGCGCCAGGACCGGGAAGCCGGGGCCGGCCGGAAGGGTCGGGAAGAGGTAAGCAAGAGCTATAAGACAGGATCAACAGGATTTACGGGATGAAGAATTCTCAGGATGGAGCGGCCACCTGACCGTGGCGCTCGGCGATTAAAATCTCGGAGGACGGAAAATGAAAAAGAGCATGATGTTGGTGGTGATTATGGTCGCGGCGCTGGTCGGCTCCGCGGCGTGGGCAGGGGAGGGCATGTTGAAGATCGGGCACCGCGGCGCGCGCGGGCTCTCCGACGAGAACACCCTGGAGTCGTTGCAGCTCGCGGCCGAGCTCGGAGTGGACTGGGTCGAGTTCGACATTCAGCGGACCCAGGAAGGCGTGTTCGTGCTCATGCACGACGACACGGTGGACCGCACCACCGACGGCACGGGACGGGTGGACCAGATGACCCTCGCGCAGTTCAAAAAACTCAAGACCGGGAGCGGCTACACTCCGCCCACCTTCGAGGAGGTGCTGGAATGGCTCAAGCAAAACAACATCGGCTTCATCATTGACATCAAGATCACCGACCCGGAACGGGCCAAGGCGCTGATCGCCCTGGTCGAGTCCCACGGCCTGACCGGCCGCGCCATCTTCGAGTCGCCCGACCCCAAGGTCGCCGGCATGATCGAGAAGATGCGGCCCGACCTGGTGACCGCCGTCTATCCCACCAATATGCTCGGCATGCGCTACTACCTCAAGAAGTACGGGATTGACTACGCCTCCTATTATTATCCGTTCGCCAACCCCCTCGAGATCAAGCTGGCGCAGCGCATGGGCCGCAAGGTCATGGTCTGGACCGTGGACAAGCCTGCCTATATCAAGTGGTTCAAGAAGCTCGGCGTCAACGGCCTCATGACCGACGACCCCAACCTCTTCAAGCAATAAAGGGATTTAATAAACCGCGGAGACTTAAGAGAACGCAGAGAATTTTTTTAATCTATTAATTCTCTGCGTACTCTGCGTCTCTGCGGTTCAAAAAATCTTTAATGGTTATTGGACCGGCCCGACCTCCAGGATTTTCACGTCAAAGGTCAGCGTGGCCCCGGCCAGTGGGTGGTTCAAGTCGAATACCACTTCGTCATCGTCGAGCGACAGCACCGTGATCGCCATGCCGTTGCCCTCCTTGTCCTTGATCCGGAAGATCATGCCCTCCGCGAGGTCGTTGCCGTGGTCAACCAGGTCATCGCGGCCGATGATCCGCACCGCTTTCGGATCGCGCATCCCGAAGCCGTCCTCCGGCCCCACGTCGAACGACCCGCTCTCCCCCTGCTCCATCCCCAGGATCCCTTTCTCCAGCGCCGGGATCACCTCGCTCCGGCCCGTGGTGAAGCACAGCGGCTCGTCATCCGGGTTGCGGTCAACGATCTCGCCGTCCTTGATCCGGATCGAGTAATTCAGGCGCACCACGCAGTTGTCGCCGATCTTCATGGTCAGGCTCCTTTCCGGGGGACTGGCCCCTGATTTTTTCCTCGGATTCCTGCTTATGCTAACCGATTGCCATTCCAGGGTCAATCAGTCCTGCCCGTCTTCTATTTCAGGGCGCTCAAAAAGGCGGGAAGAAAAATTAACCACAGATGAACACGGATTAACACAGTTTAAAAACGGATTCTCTTTTATCAGTGTTAATCCGTGTTCATCCGTGGTTAAAGAAAAAAACCAGCTTTCATGTGCAATTTGAGCGTTTCACCGGGTGTCCGTTTGACAATTCCCGTCCTTCTCCTACACTGATAGCGTATGGCCGTCGCGGCCATTCCATTTTTTTTATAGTGGCCGGAAACCCGGCGGCTGAAAAATGGTCAAATAGAGTGCGCGGCCATTGCCGGCGGCGCGAATCGGATGGAAAAGGACAGCAGCGTGGGCGAGGACCAGGGGACCGCTCTGGCGGCGGAAAAAGCGGTAGAGCCCGGAAGCGGACCGGAGCCGGCGGCCGGCGGCTTTTTCTCGTTTTTGCACTCCGTGGCGGACGACCTTCCCTTCTGGGCCCGCGAGCTGGTCCGCAAGTCCCTGCACATCGGAGTGGTCGTCCTGGCCCTGCCCCTGCACTGGTGGGGATGGTGGTACGGAATTATTTTCGCCGCGGCCGCCGGCGTCTGGAACGGCTACGGAATGCCCCGCTTTTTCCGCTTCACCTTCCGCGAGGACGAGGAGCGGGCAGGATACTCGCGCGGCATGCTCTCCTATCCGGCCATCGTCCTCATCCTCATCTTCTTCTTTCCGCTCCCCATCGCGGCGTCGCAGTGGGCAACGCTCAGCTTCGGCGACGGTTTCGCCACCCTGGTCGGCAGGTTCATGGGAAAACGGCCCCTGCCCTGGAACAAGGAAAAGACACTGGCGGGAATCACCGCGTTCTTTGTCATGGGCAACATCGGCGCCACCTTTTTCTTCTGGTTCACGCTGCCCAATGTGGCGGCCTCGAGCCCGCTGTGGCACGGCACGCTGGTTCTGACCACCATTCACGCCATGGCGTTTTACAAGGTCATCTTGATCTGCGCCCTTTCCACGGTGGCGGCGGCGGTGTTCGAGACCATCCCGTTCGCGCACATAGACGACAACGTGGCCGCGCCGCTGGCGGGCGCGCTGACCAAGCTGGCCCTGTGTTTCCTGCTCTGAGCGCAAGGCGGGACCGCGAGTTGCTTGAGTGCCGTCTCCGGGTTAATATTTATAGGGAAGCGCGCCTTGGATGCGTGACGGGGACTGACGCGGGCGCGCTATATTAATGGGTTTGTGATGGCTCCAGAGACCAAGAAGAAGAGCGATGAATTCCCCGGTCCGACGCCGGCTGGCCGGCGTGCCCTGTTTTTCGTGCTCGTGCTCTGCCTGTTCGGCCTGGCAATTTCAGGGGAGTTGCTGCGCGTCCATCTCAGTGTTGACAAGGGAGACGTGTCCCGCGACTTCGCCTGCCGCGTGAACCAGGCCGTGGACTGCACCGCCGTGGCCAGAAGCCGCGAGGCCCTGTTCCTCAGCGTCCCCGTCCCGATCTGGGCGCTCGCCGCCTATCTGGTATTTGCCGCGCTCGCGGTCATCGGGCTCAGGGCCAGGAAGGAGCCGGCCCGCCACGCCGCGGATTACCTGCTGATCGGCGCTCTCTGGTCCGTGCTCTATTCCGCCTATCTCGCCTACGTCTCCGCCTTTGTCCTTAAAACCTTTTGCGCCTTATGCGCCGGGCTCTACGCCGCCAATATCGGGCTGCTGCTGGCCGGACTCACCGCGGCCGCGCCGCTCGGAGGATTCATGGAGCGGAGGGGGCGGGACCTCAAGTGGCTGGTCCAGCAGCCGCTCCGGCTGGGCCTCGCCGGCTTCGTGCTGGTCCTCACCATCACCGGCCTCTCCGTGCTCTATGCCCGGTCCAGCCGCACGATTTACGGGCCGCCGGAGTACATCCAATTCGACATCTCCGACGACCCCATGATCGGATTTTACCGCGCCCCCGTCACCATCATCGAGTTCAGCGACTTCGAATGCCCCGCCTGCCGCCACATGCACGAGACCGTCGCCCAGCTCCTCGAAAAGTACGACGGCCGCATCCGCCTCATCCACAAGAACTACCCCCTTGATTCGAGCTGCAATCCCGGCGTGCCCGGTAAGATGCACCCGTATGCGTGCGGGGCCGCGGCCGCGGGGGTGTGCGCCTATCGCATGGGAGAGTATGAAAGATACTCGGAGAGGCTGTGGAAGGCGGAAGACCTTTCCCTGCCGTCGCTGCTCATCATGGCGAAAGAGGAGGGCATGGACCCCAAAGCTTTCCAGCAGTGCATGAAAAGCGACGCGACCAGGCAAAAGATTCTCGAAGACATCAACGCCGGTGACAGCATCAAACTTCAGGGCACCCCGACCTTCATCGTGAACGGCTACAAGTTCACCGGATACCTGGACCTCTCCCCGAGCTCCCGCATCATTGACCGCTTCCTCAAAGGCGAGCCGATCCCTCCCGCCGGCATTCCCATGGAGGACGATTAGCCGCGCGCCGGCCTTGGGCACCTCATCTCAATTTCCTCCGCCTCCCCGAGCTTGTCCGCCATCTCCTTCTCCATTGCGCGGTGGCCCGGGTCGCCGGCCAGGTTGTGCAGCTCCAGCGGGTCGTTCTTGAGGTCGTAAAGCTCGAACTCCTGCTCCGCGGATGCGGGGTCGAAGTAGCGGGCATAGGCCCAGTCGCGCTCGCGGATGGCGCGGATGTGGTGAGGGCCCGTGACTCCGGGCTTCCCGAGCCTCTGGTTAAAGAGTCGCACGTTGATGTTGTCGGTGAAGGAAAAGAGGACGTGGTCGGAGAGCGGCCGGCCCTCCGGGTCCGCGAGCGCGGGCGCGAGGTCGCGGCCGGAAAGCGGCGATGGCAGCGCCACGCCCCGGCCGATCAGCCCGGCCAGCGTCGGGAACAGGTCCACGTTCTGCGTGAGCGCCGCGCACTGTTTGCCCTGGCTCGCGGACCCCGGCGCCGCGATCACCAGCGGCACGTTAACGTTCTCGCGGTACGCGCACGGGCCCTTGGACCGCAGCCGGTGCGACCCGCCCATGTCGCCGTGGTCC
>DATKZS010000135.1:0-81359 GCA_035527835.1 bacterium | reverse complement strand
GGCTCCATTCGGACCGCGATAGTGATGTCGGGCTTTAGTCCCTCCTCAAAGCGGAGCAGCCAGCGCAGAGAGCCGGCCCCGGTCGCCCGACAACGCGCCAGCGCTAACGAAACCAGAAGTTCCCGATTGATCAGCAGCAAGTCCGAAGGCTCGTCCTTTTCCACCTCCGCCCCATGCTCCTCCAGCTGAGACACGACCTCCGCCACCGTCGCCGGATGCAGCTCTCGCAGCCGGCGGTTCACTTCCAGGAAACCGTAGTCAATGGCCGGCGCATAACCGATTAAGCGGTAGGCCCGCAACAGACTGCCGAAGCGATGGCGATACGCCGCCGCCGAGGGAAGATTTTCCGACTCATCAATCAAGATCCCGGAAAGCCGGCCATGCTGAAGGTAGATGTCCTTCAGCTTCGCCAGCATCTCCTCATCGCTCAACCTCCGGCTCCGCGCCAGAAGAATCCCCTGAGCCGTGAAAAATTTCTGATCGTCAATGATTGGCTCAAAAGCCCCATCCTTCCGGACCCATTCCTCCGGCGGATTGTGCACCCGCGCGATTTTCAACTTGAACGACCGGCGGTTATAGACATTGTTGCCGATGTACTTTTCATTGGTTAGGATCTGGCGCACCGAGCCTCGTTTCCAGCCCCGCTGGAAATCCGTCAGAAGCTGGCGGTCGTTCAAAAGCGCCGCGATCTCTCTTTCGTTCTTCCCTTTATCAACGAACAGATGAAAAATCTCGCGTACCGCGTCAACTTCCTCGGGCGGCCCCGGAGTCAAAATCACCCGGTCGGTCTGAATGCTTTTATACTCGCCCATCTTCAACTCGCCCTTCACCTGGCCCGCGCTATCAATGAGAATCCGGCGCAAGCCAAAACCGGCCGCCCCGCCCTGACGAAAACCCAGCTTGACCAGATTCGCCGCCCCCCGGAAGACCTTGCTCGACAGCTCGCGGCTGTATTCCGCCGCCATCGAACGCTTGACGCCCTTGACGATGGTCGAAACCGGGCTGCCATCGTTTTCAAATTGCTCCGCGCAATATCGAATCTTGAGCCCGGCTCTTTTACAGAGGTATTCGTAATGTGCGCTTTCATCCGCGTCCTGGAACCTTCCCCAGCGGGAAACGTCATAGACCAGAATCTCTCGATACGACGCGCCGCCACTCTCCACGTCCCGGATCAACCTCCCCAGCGCTTCGCGCCCTTCGATATTGAGGCCGCTCTTGCCTTCATCGGAATAAATCTGGACGATCTCCAAATGGTGGCGCTCCGCATACTGCCTGATCACATCCAGCTGATTGTCCACGCTGTACTGCTGATGCTCGGTGGACATGCGAACATAAGCCGCCGCCGGCGTAGGTTTGCCGAGGAGCGGCCGCCCAATTTGTTGGTCCGTCATTTTAACCTCGCTACGAAGTGTTAAGAGAGTGTCTCTTCAGGTGCACGGCGAAGACGTTGAAGGGGGAGAAGAATTTTTTGGAGCCAGAAGGTGGCAAGTCTTGGACAATTCACTTCCCGAACGTTCGTCGAAATACTGCACTTCCGAGACTACTCAAATATCTATCTGTTAACCACAGGCCTCTGCTCTCTGACCAGAGACCCTAAAACAGAGAGCAATTCTTTGCAAAAACCGGGAGGATTGCCTTATTGCCAATCCTCCCTTGTTATTGATCAACTATCCCCTTGGGCCTTTTTGATTAGCACCATCAAAGAGTTAGAAGCGTCCAGCTTCTTCTCCGCGCTTGTTAACCCGCCCTAGAGAATATACAACAAATCATGTTGGCTCCCCGGAAGCAACTCTCTTCATAACATATTCAACGAGCGTCCAGAGTGATAAAATGTAGGCGGGAAAAGGAGTTACGTGAGGCCGCCTGTCCAGGATGTGAGAGAAATTCAGTTAACTCAGATTGCACTGCCCCGCTTTTTTCAACCCATCAGAAGCAGCTTAAAAACATAGCATCTCAGGGGGATTCGCCCCCGTCCAAATGAAAGGTTTGGGTCCGTCCAAATGAAAGGTTGACCCCCTGGCACGCCAAGCACCGCATGATCTCTATGGATCTGTTTCATCGTTGCCTTATCGATCTGAATAGGATGCATAGGTCTGATTTTATCATGCTTTGAGGCTTCATGGAAAGCCCAGGCGGGCCACAAGTTCTTCGCGTTATCGGACACCCAGGTTTGGCATCGATTGAATTTTACGGTGTCCGAAACGGCCTTGAGAGTTTCCGATACTTCGATCAAGGCCAAGGGTTTCTTCCTGCTGGGCAGGCATGTTTTTTTCCATCCTGGTGATGACCTCTTCCTCCCGAGGATGGCGCATAAGCATTTGGCGATGGCCTACTCCTTGAACCCCCGGCATCGCGCTTAGCAGCTGAGTACATACCCGTCGGCCTCTTTACAGCTTCTGCACGCTATCTGTTCCAGGTTCTGGATCATTTTCCACTCTCTGTCATCACTTGAGAATCAGATCACGAAACCGTTTCGTGATCCGATTATCGGATCAGCCTTCGATTAGTTTTTGTATTTTTGCATTGGAAGCCAATATCCTTTCTGCCTCTTTCCTTGCTGCTTCACGAGATGCATCTTTCAGTTGCGCTATCATCTTGCTAACAACTTGCCTTTTCCCTTTTGCATTTATTTTAGAACTTTCCGATATGACGAAATTGATAAATACCTCAGGAATATTTGCCATTGTTTTATAGAATTTAATTGATGAACGACTCTGCCTTGAAAAGAATCCCTTTAGTGAACGAGAAAGTGATACGCCTGCATTGTGATCTTCTATCTCTAAAAACTCTCTCGGTTGGTTCATTCGAATATTGGTCAAAATACATACGGTTCTAGGTCTATTCATGGCTGCATGTAAAAATGAAGCAAAGGATTCCATGCGCTGACCCAACTCGAATAGGGCATACGATTCCAACAAGCTCATTTCTGGATAAACTGATACCAGGCTGAGTGCCTCATTAGCCGCAAGTTGCCAACTTCCGGTATTGAGATGTATTGAAGCTTTGTAACAAATAGAACTGGTTTCATCTCCACATTCTTTTTCCAATCTTTCGCATATACCAATAGCTTGTTCATATTGTCCCGATTGATTCAAAGCGATTGCCAGGTTCCGTAAGCCTCTCATATAAGGCCGAGTTGAAAGTACGTTCCAATAGCTTTCACGATCCATTTTAGGGGGGAATAGGAGTCTGCCAATTTCAGAGGTCTTTCGGAATAATTCCACTGCTTCATCAAGGCGATATTGTTCCAGGGCAATCAATCCAAGATAGTTGTGCCCCTCTGCATACCCATCAAAGCATGATATTAACAACCGGAATATCGCTTCCGCTCGTTCGAAATCTTTTTTATTGAAATATGTTTCTGCCATTTCCTCAACTTCAGGAGGTACTCCCTTGCTTCGCAGGGCATACCTCCAGAAAAAAGCGTCATCTTGATTCCATTTATCTCTCTGTTGATTACGCGTATCTAATCTCCACTGAAGCAGCTCATTTAAGAATTCTAGCTGGTATTGGTAATCCTGTATTACCGTAGCAGCCGAAATCGAGTCTTGAGGGTTCAACAAGCATATTTCCTTCATAAAGGATGTTAGAGCACCTTCGAATGGCTTCGTTAATATAACCTTTTTATAATCGAATAGATCTGGGAGCACATCCATTTGCGCGATAATGCCTTCATGAACTTTTATCCAGTTGAAATTGATTTCAGGATATCGCTGTTCCAAAAGTGACGCAAAATAGGTGTCCATAGTTTGACGTCCTTTACCTACAATCTCCAATGCTTCAGCCTTGGAATGTATGGTATAGAGGGTTCTGCGATCAATCTTACAGGTCGCTGGATTTTTTCTGCTGTGAACTATCGCGACACTATTTGCCTGTTTTATTACGTTTATCATAGCCTAAAGTGATCCTCATCAGAACTGAGCATGATTCCCTTTTCCTAACCATGCAATCGTATCACAAAACATTTTCATGATCCGATAATCGCATCGGCCTTCGATTTCCCGGGCACTTTTCTGGGAACATTTCAGGGAACATCTGCTCCCGGTTTTCTGGACACCCTCCTGGGCACTTTGCGGCACGATGAAATTCATGTCTCATCCTTGCGGCATTTTAGGCATACCTGAGGCATTTAACAAGTATCCCCCGCCTGCTCTATGGCCCAATTGGCCCCTTTGTGGCCCATTTCCATTGTCCCATATGTCCCATTTATGTCCCGTTTGTCTCGTTTATGTCCCCTTGTCGGGTTTGTCGGCTTTATGTCTGGTTTGTGCGTGTTTCCGTCCAGAGTCAGGTTTGTCGGGTTTATGTCGGGATTTTTTCGCCAGGACATAGTAAGTTCCACGCCCGGTTGCTCCTATTTTCTCCAACACTGCTTTGTCGACCAAATCCTTTAGGTCACGAAGGCCGGTCCTGTCCTTGGCTCCGGTAAGTTCCTGATACTCTTTGTTGGTGATCCTTCCATGCACTTTGATGTAAGCGACAGCCTCTTTCTGCCTCTCGTTCAATCCCATTTCTTCAACAACAGAATCCGTCACCCAGTCCCGCCAGATAGTCACCACCCATTGGCCGGCTCGTTGCTCGAAGTCCGGCTCGGGCAGCCCGGCTTCCCGACAGCGGGCGATCATGTCAAGAGTGCCGGTCCCGGCCTTCTCGATGTAGCGGACCAGATAGAGCGGCTCGGCGATCAGAGGATTGCGCGGGATCGAAGCGTGAGGCAGCCGTAAAAGTTCCGGAGTCAGGGAAGGCGGAAGTTCGCCGGGGTTCCAGACCTCCAGCCGGTCGGCGAAGAGCATGACCTGGACGCTGGCGTTGCTGGTATAGTCGCGGTGAGCCACCGCGTTGACGATGGCCTCTCTCACGGCCTCCTTGGGCAACTCGTAAGACACCGGGGCCTGGGAACCGTGCTCGCGTGTACCCACGGACCTCGCCACCTTGGACAGAACAAAATCCACGGCTTGATCCACCAGGTCAAACACCGTGCCCTTGTAAATCTGGTAGGAAGGGATTGGCTTTTCGACCTTGGTGCCGTGGTAATGGAGGCACTTGACCTCCGAAGTGATCAGGGAGCGTTGCGGGTCCTGGCCGAAGAGCAGGACTGCCGCGTGAGTGGGTTGGCCCTCATCCAGCAAATGGAGGTGCGTAAGCGCCTTCTCCGGGATGGTGTTGACGGGCAGGGGATAGTTTCTTTCCGCCTTTGCCGTCTCCAGGAACCACTTCATCTTTTCCGGCGAGATGTCTTTTATGGTCACGCCGGGACAGGCGGAGGCATCGAAGGGCTTAGTGCGGAGGTCCCCGCAGCGTTCGAGGTGCTCGACCAGGGCAGCGTAAAGTTCCTTGGTCAGGCTTGGTATATCCTTAAACCTGCGGCGGATGAGTTCCTCGCCCGCTTTGCGCACCAGCTTCTGCATCTTGGGATGTCGTTTTTTATCTTCGGTCCCTTTGACGAAGATCAAGCGTTGCTTGCCCTTCGCCGTGGCCTGATTGAATTCGCGCTCGGTCGGAGATAGGCCCTTGGCATCTTCATAGCCGTACTCGTCGGCCAAGAGGCCAACGTAGACATCGCAGCGTTCCACCTCATCGAGGTAGACCTTGTCCGCCCGGCGGTCGCTGGCGGGCAGGTCTTCAAACAGGAACACATCAAAGTAGCGTTTGAGCAGGGCATCGTTCCGCACAAAATCTCTGATGGCAGCCCGCTCCCTTTGCAGTTCCTTTTGGACGCTACTGATGAAAAGGCTTTTGCGGTTAGCACGCTGTTTCTTCATTCTTAATCCTTTTGAAAAGGGCGGTGTCTCATCGCGCTGTCATCGGCCGCATCACGCCATGATACTCTTCCGATGTCAGGTCCAGCCTTGTTGATATCTGATACCAATCCTGGTCCAGCAATCGGATAAGTGCAGCACGATGACCTGATGGGTTCGGCCTGTTGCAAAATAGTCGCAAATTGCGCATGGTATTATGGACCTCACTTCCGTTCCAGCTTGCACAGCACTCGATGGATGCGCCGGACCCGCTCGTCGTCCGACATCAAAAGAGCGATCCCGCGATTGAAAACCGTGATCTCGACTGTGTCGTCGGTAAGGATGAGCTTCAGTTGGTCATATTGAACGGGATCGCCCGCTTTCTTGTCGCCATAAACGCCGCCGAGGTTGAGCAAGTCTTCCTCCCGGATCGCCTTCCGCACCTCCGAGGGAATCTTGGACCCGCGCCAGACCTTGACGGGCAGGCTCTTGGCTTTCATGCCCTTCATGAGCATGCCGCGCCGGTACTCGATCTGCTCCAAGACCTGGATCATTTTTTCCTTTTCATCCTTTCTTTCCACATGTTCTCCGGAATCTTGCCGTTGTTCTCATCGAGTATTTCATTCAACTCCTCCCAACTGAACAGCGACACACAGGGTATTCATCCGGCCAACCAACCCAAGTGAAGTCTATGTTTTCAATAAGCTGCCATCTATGGGTCTGCTGAGGTAGCTTATCAAGCAGTCCAATTAGCCCATGAGCTTCATGCTTACAATCCGTGACGGATTGTAGTTTGCAAAAGGGGCGAACACCTCAGAGGTTGATCAGTTCACCGAACTCGCGATAACCACGTCGGCCCAGATAGTTTATGACCTGCTCGGCTTGCGTCCGTGCTTCTCCGCCAGCCTTCATCGCCTCCTCTAATATCTGCATTGCTGAATCGTGCCATCCGTGTATGCGCCATCCCTCTCGATCACCACGGATCATCCGATCAAGGATACGGACTGCTCTTACGATGTCTACCTGAGATACCTTTACGAGCTGTTCCACAATTGCATGATCGGGTTCCGGCGTTTGGGCGACGTTCACAAAATTTTCAAGTTGATCGAGCGCCCACTGCTCCGGAAACTGCCCGGATGAGAACCAAGTGCCGAATAGACAGGCATCGGGCTTTTCCTCGGCATCCTCCTTGCCCGAGCCTTCCCAGTATACATCCCATAGCGCCTTGAATCGGTTCACGACTTCCTCTGGAATTTTTTCCTCGCCTTCAACGCTTTCACCCACGAAGCCGATTGCATGTCGGCGAATATCGGGGTGCGAGTCGGTCAGGAAGCGTCTCAACAGCCCATCGTCTTCATCCAGTCCGAGTTGACCGCGACCGTAAAGGATTATCAGGTGTTCTCCAAGGTGATTCATCGGCTGTTCGCGAGTTCTTTCGGGCATATCTACCCTAGCGGATTGGTCCACGGCATAGGCAAACTGTTCCTTGAATAACCTGTAGAATTCGACGTGCGGTCCCCCGCTCCATACCAGGAAAGCGTTCCATGCCGCCCAACCTTGTGCCATCGGAGAGGATTCCTCGACTCCTTCCAGATGAAACAATCTCCCTGCGTTCTCTTCCAACCAACTCCTGTCTATCCAATAGATCAGGCGGATATTTGATCCAATTATCGCCAGGGCCTCGAAGCTCCTATTGTCAGGGGCAATCTGCCACTCCAGCATTTCCTTAACCTCAGGCATTGCTCCAAATCCACCGGGGACAACCTCGTGACCTCTCTCCATCTTCTTGATATGATTCGCAACCCAGCGTGCGTACTCCAAGGATGCTTCCAATGCCTTGCCCCGGGGCGAGTTCATTCCCATCATGAGATAATCTTGCACACGCGGATCGTCTTTTGCTATGTCGTGGAGGATGTATGACGTTGCCTGATCTCGACAGAGTTTTTTTACAGGCTCCCAAATTGCCTCTCGCAAAGCATCCAAAGGATACTTGGGGGCATCATCAATCTTTGCTTGGCATACCTTTTGTATGAATTCCGATATCGAGTCCCGCGTCCATTGCCAGTTCGTGTCAACCATCCCCTCATCTCGTTGCTTAGGAGTCGTGCGCTCTCCAGGCGGCCGATCCATTACCCAATGGCAAAGCTTAACCACAGCAGCAACATCGATCTCGGCACCGGTCTTGACCGCCTCGGCCATCTGTTGGATAAATGTGCGAACATAAATCGCCGGGCGCTCAACTAGTGCTTCTGCCTTGGTTGAGAACGCCGAGGGATTGGTCGCTACATACTGCCCGAACGTTGAGGCGAGTCCTTCAATGTCTGGCCCCATGAACCCACTCTGCTCCCCGGGCGTCCAGGAGGACACTCGCTCCACTGCCTGTTCAAACGTCACCTTGCTAAGCTCGTCGACGGTCATAGGGCTATTATGCCCCCAACGCCCAGAGTCGATGCGGACATTCAGGTCCGCCAATTCTGGTTTACCGTGTTTGGCAAGCATGTCCTCGTAAAACTTCTTTCGTTCGCCCTCCAGGTGCTTTCGCACCCAGTGTATCTTATTAAATTGCCAGTGATCTTTCCGGTTTTGTCGGTCCTCATCTGTGGCATCGCGCCCCATCCTCTCCTTGAAGGTTTGGTCGAAATCCGATATGTCCGGGCCGGCATCAACCCACCCGAACCATGTATTCCGTTCTTCAGCCGTTAGCAAGTCCAGCCGACGGCCGACAAGCATTGCATACTCGTGCTTGTACCTATGATCATTGAAAAGGTCGCTGTCCATCATGATCTGGCGAGCCAGTTCAGCATTCTGCTCCGCGAATTCGTTGATCAGATGAACCCTGATGCGTCTGAAGACCACGTATGAATAAAGAGCTATTATTTCGAGCGCCTCATCAAGCGATAAGCTCCCATCTCGGATTGCTTGTTCGAAGCCCTGTCTGACGAATCCGACCATGACACCAGCGAATTCGTAATCCCGATTCTGTCCATGTTCCTCAATTGCCGGTCGCCACATGTAAGAGTAATCCGAGCCAGAAGCCGGGTCTACGTGTTTCTTGGCATCTACAGAGACCTTCAACCATTCGCACAGCTTCACGAGAAACGCACGCGGTTCTCGTCCAGCCATAACAGGGATCACCTTTTTGAGTCCATCCTTGTACCAGTACTCATCCCGCCGACTTGGCTCCTCTTGGCCCTCCTCGAACTTCGGTGTGAACAGAGCTTCAGCCAAGTCCATCGCGGCTTTCGCCTCGCCCCCTTCCGCGAGCCGAACACAGAGATCGCTGGCATCTTTGAAATTTAGAGAAAGTATTTCCTTTTGCATGGCTTGAGAGATTCTCGGAACAAGTGTCTTTGCTGCCGCAGATGGCATTGTTAGAGCGGCGTTTATTATGTCTCTTATGATCGATTCGTTATGTGTCTCTAAGCCGATAAATATCGATGCAACCTCAGTTGGCGCATGCGGGGCCATTTTGGCCAGGTACTGTGATGCTGGCCAAAGGGGAAAACGGATTCCACCTCCCTTTACATGTTCGACCTTCGGTGGATTATCAAACATGCCCCTATTCTTAAGCGGCATGATCCAGTGAGGGTTCTCTAGCTGTGAAAAGAAATACGCCTCGTGCTGCGGAGAACTCAGCAGGGGCATTGCAGCTTCGACCTGTTCATCGGTTGGTTTGTCGTAAGATTTCATCTAGCTCTTTCTTTCCTGTGAAGAAATTCCCCACAAAACTATGGAGCATTCCCTCAAACTTCTTGAATTGGGTCTGCAATTCTGATTCGTCAACCTGGGGAACTTTTTTATCTCGGAGGTGGGTTAGGTTCATGAACCAGTCTCGCATTCTCTTAAAATCCATCACGAGTCGCTGATTCACCTCCGCTTGAAACGGTTCCTTGCGCATCAAGTAACGAAACAGTAGTTCATAATTGGATGGTCGCTGCCTTCTTTCTCGATGCGCCTTTACGAGCGAGTCAATTATGGATGCAACTTTGTGATCGATGCGCACCGTTTCTATTTCAGCTGCCGCATCTTGCGTATCTCGAATAGACATGAGTTCAGTGGGCCATAGTTTCTCGATCCGATCCATTTCGTTCTCGTATTGGACTCTGCCAGCCTTGAGTTGTGGATCTAGGACATAGACGAGTCGATCGGAAATATCACGTACGGCATGGGCAATAAAGTGAACGCGGCCCGGAAAGTCGCCATCTTCAATCAACCGAATAGCTCCCTCGTATGCCTCAGCCAATGGCGAAGCATTCGTGCGGAACCAATTCAAAAGTTCACGACGTAATGGCCTCCAGCGTGATGAATCATCAATAGAATGAGATTCTTTCAATTCAGTGCTTTCCATTACCTCTCACCCTAACAATTATAATACAAGCAGGAAGCGAAGAGATGATTACAATACCAGCGGATGGCCTTTCGGCAACTCATCCCAAGTGTGCCCATCAAGGACTCTACCATTCCTCTTCTTTTGAACACCACCCCACTGCTTGAAAAAAAACGGGACCCCTTCCTTACGACATTGCTTGCGAATCTCTTTTACCCAGGTCACCTTCATGGGCCGCGCACCAGGGCCACTTTCTCCCCCGACTACTACCCAATGAATGCCAGATAGGTCAATAATGCCCAACGGCTCTAGCAAGGGTTCCAAAGACAAGAACCTTACCTCAACGGGCACATTTCTAAGGTGATCCGCACGCCACAGATAGTTAGCGGTCTCAATCGAAACGCCCATCCACACGTTGGGCGGCCAGTCGAGCCTTGGAGCAAACTTCGCCATACGCTCAGAGCGTTTGGTTAGGATCTGGAACGTGTGCCATGAAGCCTTCTCCATCGTTCGAAACACTTTTCGAATGAATGAAAGGGGCACCTTTTCATGAAAAAGATCGCTCATGCTATTGACAAAAACAGTCCGCGGCTTTTTCCAAGTGAGAGGCAGGTCAAGACGTTCCTTCCATAATCGAAGATCAAAACCTTGCTCGAAGTGATGCCCAGGAATTCCTCGCCAGCGCTCCGCGAAAACTTGCGCATAACAATTCATGCAACCGGGGCTTATCTTAGTGCAACCAGTTACCGGGTTCCAGGTTGAATCGGTCCATTCTATGGTGGAGTTAACGCTCATTCAAAATGTCCTCAATTCCAAGGTCTTGTAGAAATAAAAGTCTGATCGTTAAGCTTGTTCTTGAGTTTCAAGGTTTGGGGATTAGCGAAGAGCCTCTTTTCTTTAAATACAAGAGACTCAATCATTGCCCTATAGTCTTTAGATCGGTATTGGAGGAAGAACATTGGAATAACTGCTTCATAAATTTGGGGTCTTTTCATAGGTTGTTGTGAGACCGCCCCTATAATTGCCGATTTTACTTCCTCTAAAGATTTCTGCTCGTACCTCTCGGGTGTCATCGGGAATAGAAGGCCTTGGGTAAACTGGTTGAAGTAGGGCTCTAGTGCAATGTTTGCCACATCATTCATATAAACGACTGCTCTTGGGCTACGTGTCCCAAAGATTAAATGGTACTTTGCTAAATCGTCAGCGGGAATATTAGAACCGTCATCGAGCTCCTTTACAGGGATTGAAAATGTATAATTAAAGAATGCCCGCACTTTATCCATGTAGGCCCCAACCACGGCATCCTCTCGCTGGATTTTATCCAACGATGGGTTGGTGACGATAGCTCTCCAGTAGTCTCCACCCATGACCCGGTTTACTGTTTCAGTTTTGGAGTCTTTGACCTTGTTTGATACCTCACTTGCAGAATCATTATAGTTCCAATTCCCACTCATCCTCATGAAAGTCCTGAAATTAAAGTTGATCAAAACTTCAGTGCTCTGACTCGAATCTCGTTCATAGATTTGCCTCACCGTGTCGAAATCAAGATCCTTGATGCCATATGGGTCGAGATAAAAAAATAGGGTGGAATCCTTTCCAACTTCCAGCGCTCGTGAAAGGGTCTCGGCAAAATCAGACAAGGGTTTTTCTGCTATACCTTTATCGATGAACTCGCATAAGCAAGCTTCGAGAGCAGTACGATGCGCGGGATGAGAGTCCGAAAAAATACATCCGATCCCTGCCTCGCGTTTAAATACCTTTTCAATGGTTTTGCAAGTTATCAATGGAGACCCATCTGAACCATCGCCGAAATTGCCGGGGCCAGCAAATGCATCAATAATAATGATGGGGCGGCCACGATGTTGAATTGTCTTGAGGTAGCATGCGATATATTTGCCTAAAATTTCATCCTTGACCTTCGACCACTCACGCTTGGCTTTAAAAAAGTCATGAATCTGATCAGCCCGATTACCATAGGTGAAGGTGACGTGGTTCATGTTTCATTCCCCTTTGATGTCTTACCTAACTGCTCTGGAAAGCAACTTATTTATGTAAGTTGCTTTATCTTCCATCTGAAAGAGCACATTCCGCTCCTCGAATTGCTCTTTGGTCATCCCTCCGTTCCACCAGGAAACATCAGGCAGGCGGGTATTGGAGATGATGAAGGAATTGAGCGTGACCAAAGGGTCCTGTGACCGAAGGTCGTCCTCTATCGATTTGATCGTCTGGTAGAACACAATTTTAGGATCGTCAGGGCCTTTAAGGTTGCGTAGACCTTTGGGGTCAATAAAGTTGATGTATTGCCTTCCATCCGCAAGCAACCAAAGAATGAAGTCCGGATAGAAATTCCCCGCCTCAAAGAACCCGATACCCCGCCCCCGAGACATGTTCCGAAGCAGGTATAGCTCTTTGCTCTTGAAATAATCCTTGTTCTTTGTGCAGAAATCTTGAAGGTCAAGTACCAGATCCCGTTCACCTTCGTTCAAAGATACTGGCTTCACCTCAATCAGATCGCTGTTAACGTAAATGAGCGGCTGGTAGAGATGTTGCCCGAAAAATATTGGGTGCAACCCTTGGAACATTTCCATCGGCTTGAGTTGGCCGCTCTCAATGATCTTCTTGATCTCTTCAAGCTTCTTGACGATGTCATTGCGAGACTGCTCGATCAAAAACAAGTAATCGGTAATAAAATTGGGGTCATCTTCCGTAAGCTCTCTATACTCCAGATGGTCCTTTTCAAATTCGGCTTTTCGGATTTTGTAGAACCGGTCGCAATACTTCCGGAGAAGGGTCGAGGCGATCTCCTGCCATTGTCGGGCCTGCTCGAACGATCTGGCCTCCAACTCCTCGGCTGGAATGTAAATGACATACCAGTTAGGATCAATCAGAAGCTCGGCGATCCTGTCCCGGTTGAGATTCAGGTTATACCAGGCGCGTTCGCTCTTGAAGCGCTGGAGGTCAAAGTAAAGATCATCAACATCTAGAAATGCCAGATGGTCCTTGCTGAACCAGGCCGTGTTCGGGGAACTTGTATCGAGAGTCCCCTGGCCTCGCACGCTGGCGAGCGCTTGAATCTTCGGATACCAATCAACCACAACCCGACTCTTTTTCAAGATGTCGTCCGGGACATCGAGCGTGGGCTTAGGCCCTTGCTTCTTAAAGTCAATCCCCTCTTTGAGGCGGATCGTCTTCAGCGGCTTCTGTCCGAGGTTCTTCACCACCGGCAGAACGAACTCGATGCGGTCCTCGTTGGCGGGTAGCCCCTCATCCTCCAGATATTCCTTGAACTGCCGCATATAGTCCGCGTGGATGCCGAAGACATTCAGCGTCTCCAGCCGCTCAATCTCCTTTGGGGCCTGTAATCCGACAATGCGATGGCTCCGCTTCAGGCAGAAGTCCAGACCCTTCAGGCGGACGCCACGACCGAACAGTTGGATGATCTGCGAGCCTTCCTTTTTGCCGATGTTCATCAGGCCCATCGTGCTCACGCGCCAGCTTGACCATCCCTCGGAAAACTTCTTCGAGCCGATCAGAACATTAATCTTGGACTCGACGGAATTCACACGGCGGAAAAGCGAATCCGAAAATTCGCTGTCCGACACGGCAAAGTCATCCGGGTGCTCCTCGCAGAGCTTGCAAAGTCCGGAGGCATCTCCGACATTGATGACCCCAAACGGCTCGTTGTCTTCCCCGATGTGAAGCGCGACCTCGCCTTCAGCGTCACCGCCCGCTTTGAGCCGCCGAACATGTAGCGCGCCGGCAACCTCCGCGTTGAACAACGTGGCCATAATGTCCCGGAACGCCGATTCCCCGGAAAGGCCAAGCTGGCCCAGGTAGGTGAAGGCCCCGGCAAATAGCTCGCGGCCTTTGGAATCATGAAGTCCAGAACGACCGCTAAGTAGCATGTCGAGATAGCGGACACTCTCCTTCTGGTTCTTCACAAACCGGGCAAGGAATAGAAGAATATCCACCACGTCCGAAACATCCTTCTTGCTCGGGGTCTTGGTCACGCTTCCACCAACAAAAATCCAGAGCGGCTTTTCGATCAGGAAGCGCCTCAGTTCATCCTGCTTGTCCTGGAACAACTTCTGTTGCTGAAAGAAGGCCAGCAGACAAGCCGTCAGATAACGGCGGCGGTGCTCGTCGTTCGAGTCGTCCTCCAGATTGAGAATACGGTACTCCTTGCCATAGCCGTCCCCGTAGAAGAACTTATAGGAGTAATCAAAGAGGATGCACTTGGCATATTCATGGGCCAGGTCCTTGTTGCCGCTTGCTTTCATGGCCTGGCCAAAGGTCGCCGAGTACTCGAACGAGAAGCCCTTCTCGCAGAGCTTGTTCCTCATCTGCATCCAGTGGCCGACCTCCGCGCCGCTCGTGCCCCGGTGTCCCTCATCCACCAGCACCAGGTTGTTGCCCTCGAAGGCGTCAATCGCCACGGTCTTGTCGCCGGTGGTCTCGCGCAGTTTGTGAACGTCAATGATCTCGATGCCCTTGCCCGAGAAAAGACCGCCCGCGTCCTTGTCGAATAAGTCGGCGTCCATCCCCGAAAGCCAGAACTCGTCCCGGTGTTGAAGGCTCAAGCCCTCATTGGGAGTGAGCACGATAATCCGATTGAGATCATTTCCCCGGCCGTGGAGCTTCAGGCAGTGCTTGTATTGAAGGATATTGACGTGCATGAGGAGTGTCTTACCAGAGCCAGTGGCGCTCCAGAACGCCAGCTTCCGCAGATCCTCCGGCTCAAAGGGTCTGATCTGGGCGTCTTTGGGCAGGCCCGCGGCGAATAGCTGGCCCAGGGCCTTCTGTTGGAATGTTTCGCCCACGTTGAAGCGTTCCGCGTAGGCATTGAGGTCGGCCAGCATCTTCTCCGGGCTTCGGAAATAACGGTCCAGATAAATTTCCGTGAAGAGCAGGCAGAGGTATTGGAAGTATTTGAGGTTAAGCCGATTGCCTTCCGCGTTGCGCTTTTCCGTTATCTGGTTCCAGTGGCGGACGATGTTTTCGTCGTAGGCCAGGAGCAAATCATTAGGCAGGTCAGGCCGGTCAAAGAGCAGTTTCAGGCAATGATGGAACCGAGATATGCCGTCCTCGTTGAACCCCTCGAAAGCCGGGTCACGCAGATGCTTGGCCAGGTCATCGAACGTCGCCACGCCAAAAAGATCGAGCATCCAACTCACCAGCACGAGCCGGTGCTCGAACTTGAGCTTATGAGCGGCTACCTCGCCTCGACCTTTCCCTCGTTTTGCCATCCAGTTCTCCCTGCCCGACCTCAGCTATCAAGTATTTGAAATGGCCGTTTCGACCTTCTTCCAGGCGGCATCGAACCCTTTGCGGCTCTTGTTGTTCTTGCCCTGCCAGAAGGATTTGAATTCCTTGTCCCGGCCCCGCTTGTTGCGGAAGAAAGTTGAGACGTCCGTTGCCTTCGCTCCCTTTCCCCGGTTCTTCCTCCAGTAGATAAGGGCTGCTTGATATGTTTTCTCAACCGCCGAGAACAACGGCCAATCCAGGTCTTTGTCGCCGCGCTCCATCTTTTGAATGAAATTGTCCCGCTTTGCCGCTGTTCCCAGCAAAGGCTGGAGCCGAGACCACACAAAGCCCAGAACCAGCCATTTGGCATACCCCCGCTCCGGGTAACCATGAGCGCCATAAGTCACTTCCCGCATCAGCCAGTATCTGAGTAGGTAATATCGGGGGTCAGAGGTCGGAAAAATTAAACGATAGTTATCCTCGTCGAATAAGTTTTCAATACCAGACCGTGCTTCCACTGGATCAAGATCGCATCCGGCTACCGCTCTCGCCAAGTCCTCTTTCTTCACCAGAATGTAGTGCTTACTGCCTGCGGCCCTCCTAGCTTCGCCTTTAGATTCGCGCTTACGGAGATAGAGGTAACCGCGCTTGCGAAGTTCCCTCTGCAACTCTATCTGCCGCCTGTCATTCGATACCAGGTCGGAGGCTTTGATCTCGTTCTGCCAGTTGGTCCCTTCAACGATCTGTGAGACCAATGTATCGAAATAATCATCCCCGTTGCTCTCGTCCCTTGGCACCTGAATCACTCGAACGACAACACTGGATTTCCTGGCTTGGTCAACTTTCTTCGCAAGGGTGCGTGTTGTCTGTTGTCCGTTGATAACCTGCGGGTTGCTGACCCGCAAGATGTCCTTTCCCTTTGCACTTTCCTTCTTCGCTTCATCGCAAAGAATAGTGATTCCATTGTTGTAGTAGAAGAACCGCTCGGGCTCATTTTTTAGAGTGCTTTCCATACTGCGGTTCACATCGGTGCTCTCGCCAAGAAAGCCCCGGATATTGCGAGCGAAAAGTCGCTTGCCACCCACTTCATACAATTGCGCAACTGCATCACCTTGCATGGAGAACACCCAGGACTCGATCTTACTCCGGCTATCGTACCGCTGCAGGATGCCATTCACCGAAATCCCCTGGCCGTTTTCCATGACCAGATCAAGGGTGGGAATTGGCGGTGCCACTCCGTCCAGGTAATCCGACATCAGGAGCATCAAGCGCCGGCCATCCAGCATTTCAAAGCGGGTCTCACCCGGAGCGTTGCGGGCCGTATCCTCCGCCTCGCTCCGAAGGCCGGAACTGCATTTGCCAAGGGTCACGTAATAAAGCCAGAGCCGGTAATCTCGGTTTAGCAGGCGCTTCCGCGCTTCCGTCAGTTTCTGCGCGACGCTCTGGTCCGCGTCTTCAACTAGGTTCTGGAAGCTCTTCTTGTCGCGGTCGGTCAATATCTGGCCCAATTGAGCAAAGCTAAGAACCTCGGAGCGGTTCTCACTTCCCGCGCCGAACTGATGACGATACTTGCCCTGGATGATAAACACACTGCGCGATCCATCATCAATAAGGACGCCGTCAACCCCCTTGTCTTTGGGGCCGTTGGTTATGGCTTGCGCGGCGGCGTCGAGGTCTTCAGTGACGTAGGCTCGAAGGAACCAGACCACAAACAGGTCTTCTTTCTTCATCGCCGGGTAGCGCTGATGCAATTCCTCAAGCTCGCTCCTCAAGTCATCCATTATCGAGTTTGCTTTGGCCATGAAATACTTCCTCCTGCCTTACACGTCCTTCACGTCGAACATCAGCCGCTTAAACTCCTCCTCGATCAGGCGGACCTTGTAGCGCGGCTCCACGCCTTCTTTCTCCGGGTCGAGCGGTATGTTCATCAAGTTGTTGTCGCCGTTTACGTAGATCACGTCGAACTCGGAATCGAGAGTGTTATATGATTGCTTCCGGAAGAACGCCTCCAGGTCGAGGTTGGACTTTTCGCGGGCCGCGACGATGTTCTTGGGGTCGGTTTCGGAGAGGTCCCGAATCTTGCGCCAGATGACCAGGACCTTCTCGCCCTTGGGATTCTCGCCCTCGATTACCCGGAAGCCCTGCCCGTCCACTTTCGCCTTGGCGGAAGCGGGGAGACTGTCCATGTGCCGGACCTTGAGACCCAGGAGCCAGTTGAAGGTCTCCACCAGGTCCACGTTCACCGGCCTGGTATCGCCCACCGACCCCGTGCCCACTAGCAGTTGATAATTGAAGGGGTCATCGAAGTTGTCAATGTTGAGGAGGGTCTGACTGCCCTTGGCCTCGGTGTCCAGCATGTACTTCAGCAGGTAGGACTCGCGGAAGCCCGAGGCCTTGTCGAGGAGCGTCTCCTGCGCCTGGGTCCGCCCCATCCTGATGTTCGCCAGGGCGTCTTCATACGACTCCAGGCGGATGTATTTGAACATGTGGCTCACGCCTTCACGCGAAATCGGCTTGCCGTCCTTCCAGTCCTTCGAGTAAACCACCTTCTGGATGCGGGGCTTTAAAACGGTGTCAAAGTGTTCACCCATTTCCACGAGAATGTATTTCCGGTTTCCTTCATCCTCTCGATTCAGATTAATCACAGCATGGCCAGTAGTCCCGGAACCTGCGAAGAAATCAAGCACGACGGACTCGGATGTGCAATTAGATGCTCTTAGACTGTCTTCCACAAGCGAGATGCTTTTGGGATATGAAAATATCTCTCTTTCTCCAAGTATGTCCTTTATTACCCTCGTTCCACTTTCGGTTGCTGAATACTTTGCATCGTCCCACCATGTTCCGGGCAGTGCTCCTTCTTGATTCGCGTGGTACTTCCTATGGACCTGCCATTCACCATTGACGAGCTTCGCTAACAGATTCTTTTCGGCTTCTCTCTGAGCCCGCTCCCACCCCATGTTCCATACACGTTCGCTTCCTTCTGAATCCGTGGGATAAACCTTGCTTTCATCAGGTGTGGGTTTCTCCTGTGGTTCCCATAACTTTTGTTCTTCGGACCATTTCATTGAGGGAACGCGAATGACTCCATCTTTTGAAATGAATATCGGATAGTATAACTTCGGCCTATCGGCTCTTGCTGATCCAGCCCCCGTCTTTCGGAAGTTAATCCATGTAAAAGATCCCTTCTCATCGGATTCAGGATAGCGAGCGTTTCTTCTGTCATCGCGGGGAATCCGTCCAACTGTGATTTGCTCTGTTTTTCCGTAAAACAAAGCATATTCGTGATTCGTCGAGAATCCTGCGGCCATCGCTCGACCGTGGGGATTGCTACGAATAGGAACAGTGGCAAGGTGCCTCTCAATCCCAAAAATTCCAGTAAGGCACCGCTCCAACAAAGGAAGTTCAAAATCATCAATAGCCACGCAAATAATGGCCTCATCTTTCATAAGAGGGACCGCATTCAAGAGGCGCTCGTTGATAAGGCTTAACCAAGAAGAATGCCTGTAATCGTTTTTATAGAGGATCTGGGTCGCTGCGGTATTAAACGGAGGGTCGATGTAAACGCAATCAAAACTTGAGCTATAGCCAGATTGTAAAAGCCGGAGGGCTTGCGAGTTTTCGCAATGCACCAAAACACCATCACAACTTTGTTCAATATTTTCGAGAGAGGACATCAATCTGTCTCTAAATTGCCGGCTGAAGAACCTCGTATCCAGCAGCATAAAGGGGTTAGCCTTCAAGAACTCGATGGTCAAAGGACTGGAATATTTTGGGGTGTGCAAGTCGCCCTTGATTTCGTTAATAGCGAAGAGTCGCACCCATTCCTCTCGCTGGGCGTCATTCTTGACGATTTCGGGGTAAAGTTCCTCGGGCACCCGGTCGAGGGTGATGCAGTAGTTGGTTTCGATGACAAACTTTTTCTTGAGCCACAGCTTTTTTTGGAACTCCTCCATCTGGGCGAGGAAGTCAATGAGCTTGTGGGCGATGCTTCTTATGACTTTGATCTTGGAGAGGTACTGCTCGACGCGGGGCGCGGACTCGTTTTCGATGTCGTCCAGGCGCATGACCTCGTTCTTGATGTAGAAGTCCAGTTCGCGGCGCAGGAACCCGCCCAGGTCCTTGTGGATGAAGTAGTCAAAGGTGTTCCTCTTGGTGTAGTCGGAGAGGCGCTTCTCCAGGACCGTGCGCTCGGTAGCCGTTCCGTCGGCCCGCTTCCACTTGGCGGAGAGGCGGTGCTGCCAGACCGCGAGCTTCTCGTCATTCAAGTCCTCAATGACTCGTTTAGCAGTCTCGGCGTTAATGGCGTCCTGCTTGCGCTTCTCATCGTCCGGCTTGTACTCGAAGCGGATAATCAGTTCGCCGTTCTCCTCGGCCAAGGGGTTGTCGCCGTGGAGCATGAACCGGCGGTCCTTGCCGTTCGCGGCCTTGATATTGTCCTTTTCGGTGTCGGCCTCCACGATCTTGAAGTGGACCCGCTGCCCGCCGCCGACCTTGAAGGCATAGTCCCGGAAGTTTTCGGTGGTCTTGATGTAATACTGGTCCGCGTTGGCCCAGTGGAGTTTGACCTCCTCGCCCTCGTAGGGGATAGCGTACACGCCTTCTTTGTAGCGCCGGAGCGAGATGAAGTCGCCCTCGTCATAGTAGCGGCCAAAGAAACTGCACAGGTGGTCATAAACCTCGTTCTCCAGGGCCGCCACATCCACGGCCTCGCCGGCGAGCCTGGCCCGCAACTCCTTGACCTTGGGGGCCTGCTCCGGGTCCATCCCGGCGGCCTTGACGCCCTCTATCACTTTGTCCAGTTCCTTCTGGATTTCCACCTTGTCGCTCGACTGGTATTGCTTGAAGGCCTCTCGCACCTGGGGTAGCAGGTCCCGATCCAAAAACTGGATGATCTCATCCCGCCGGGCATTCATGATCCGGTAAATGCCAAAGTCCAGATCGGCCTGGTCAAGCTGGAATAGCTCCGCGAGCTTGGCCTTGAGCTTGTCAAAGGATTTCATTACTGTTCACCTTCTCCAGATACTTGCTCGTCCTCGATTGGCTCGGTGTCCCCTTCTTCCGGCTTGATATCTCGGGAGATGGTTTTGCCAGTGGCATTCTCTATACGTTGAAGAAGGGCTTCCTTGCGCGCTTCGAAAAAAACCATGAAGTCGTCCTGTTTCAATGCGTTTACGTCAATGACGTGCGAGACGAGAATCTCATCCTGCCTCTGTTCGGTCATTTTAGTGTCGTTTCGCAACTTCTTGAGGTAGATGCTCGGCGCGTTGCCGCCGATGATCCGGTTCGTCTTGTAAGAAAGCGGGGCCTTGTTGATGATCGAGTCGTAATAGCGCGGTTCGATGTTATTCTCCTGGCACCACCTGCGAGGAAAGATGTGATGGATGTCGATGGAATCCTCGAAGTATGCCTGGACGTCAATCGGCTCTCCCGACCGGAAATCCAGGCCGCCGTCGCGCATGAGAATCGCGTGAAGTCCTTTATAAGCGGCGCTGTTTCGGGTGCGTAAGGTATAAAGGCGGGTCGGAGCGAAATTGCAGTCCTCGACGGTTTTGGGTTCCGGTCCATCCTTGATCCAACTCAACACATCAACAACATCTTTGGCGAAGCGCGTTTCAATTGCGCCTCCGTAAAGTTCGCCGAACACGCCGCACCAATACCAGCGAATCAACTTTTCCCGCACCGTGTCAACATCAGCCTTCTCCCCTAAAAGGGTTAATATCGCGCTTAGCGGGACAAGTTGAGTGCTGTAAGGCAGGTCGCGGTTGGAAAAAATTTTCTGCTGGAAGAGAAGTTTTCCAGCCTTGATGAAACCTTGGGTTGCTGGTTCAGCCCACTTCTTGTATTGGTTAAGCGTCAACCTCAATATGTCATTTCTTTTGCAGCTAACGGGAGCGTCCGGCTCCTTTTGTTTGCGCTCATGGGTGGTCAAGAGCGTTATGGTCTGGAGAAGTTCATCTGCTCCCACCGCGCCAAGGACCTTATGCTGGGGCTGGTTATGGATGCGGTCCATTCGTCCGTTTTCAATTTTCCGCCCTTGTGCATCGCGCTTGCCTTCCCAATCTTCACGCAGGTTGTAGCCTTCGGCCGCAAAGCTGGCGGTAACGAGTTCGAAAACCGTCAGGGAAACTCCGCCCGTGTTTACTTTCTCAAACACCTGGCATACCGCGACCTTGGGAGTATTTTTCAGGAGCTTGATGACGGGCACTTGATATTGCTCGAATCGCTTGATTACCTGCCTCTCGAACAGGTCAAAGACTTTGATCTTCTCGGGCGCGTAGTTCCAGTAGGTGTTGTACCCGGTCCTCCAATCCGAGCAATCGAAGATGGACATGACCGGGAAGAGGCCCTTCTCAAACTCCAGTTCCGGCGTGGAGTAATCCTCCAGAATCTCATTTCTGAAGTTTTTGATCCTTTTATCTTCAGGCAGCCCAATGATGGCCTCTTCTCGATCCGTGTTGGTGTCAAGAGCTTTGGCCATGTCTATGTAGTACCAACGAAGGATTTCTCTTTTTCTGATGTCTTTAGTCTTGACGGCCGATTTCAGAAAAAGCGCTTGGAATAATGAGGTCAAACGCTGCTGACCATCAAGGATGAAACGCTCGGGGTCCATTATGCCATTGAACTCCGCACCCTCAACAGGCCTCGGCTTAAAGCGCACATCAGGATTGCCGTTTTCCAACATCATTACCGCGCCGATAGGATATGAGAGGGAGATGGATGACAACAAACTGCGGATATGGTCATCATCCCACACCCATCCCCGCTGGAACTCCGGGAGTTGGATTTTGCGTAACGCGATAGACCTGAGTATGTCTTGGAGCGGCTCTTTATCGCTGGTGAAAGTTGCAATGCTATCCATCAACACTCCTCCCTAAACAACCTGCCATCGAATGGTGAAAAGCAGGGCGCTTTCCGTTCGCTGCGCCATGCGTTTCTCCAGCGCGTCAATCAGCTTATCGCGTTTATCCATGATCTCGTCTTCCACGTTGAAGATCTGCTGCCGTTGCCGGCGCTTCTTCTTTTCCATGTCGCGGATTTTCTCTTGGAGTTGGTGCTGCTCCCCGACCGTAGTCGCTTGCCGGGCCTGGCGGTTGAGGGCCTTGATCTGCTCCTTGGTGTCCTTCAATTCCTTCTCGGCCGCCAGCACCATATCGTCAGCCCACTTCTCAAGCTGCTCTCGTGTTTCCGTGAAATACCGACTGTTGCGCTCCAGCGACTTACTGATGGTCGCCTGGGCGTGCCGTTGAAGCTCCTGTCCCATCCTATCATTGTCGGATTTCAACGGTTGATTGCAGGCTTCGACCGTGGCCTGGCAGTTGAAGAGCTTCTCGCAAGTCTCCTGATCAAGAGAATGGCCCTGGTCGTCGAACGCGGAGAATAGCAGATGTTCCTCGCGCTCGAACGAATCGATGATCAGCCGCTGGAGGACCAGCCATCCAGATTTGCCCTTCAGGTTCTCGACCACGGTGATCCGCGCCGGATGGTCTGTGATGTTGAAACTTACCTTGGACACGGGCGCGGGGCAGTCCTTCCCGGCCTGGATCACGTACTCGCCGAGGGGATGGCCCAGGCGGTAGAGGAACTCTCCCAGGACGTTTTCTCGCTCCTTGGAGATGAGATGATAAGTTCCGGGTTTGATCGCGGGCAGGGGCGGCTGATGCAGTTGGAAGGTAAGCGCCTTGTCATCGAAGGCCGCCTTCTCTTCCAAAATAAATCGGGTCAAGGTCCAGAACATGCGGGCGACCCGATCAAGCTGTTCTTGCGCGCCGGTCAGGTTCACCCGCAACCGGGCATGCACGTCTTCATCAAAGTGTTCCAGGAGCATCTTCCGGGTCTCCTGGATGCGCGTTGAGATAGACTCGTCCAATTCCTTGCGAAGAGTTTGGAACGCCGCCTCGATCTCCTCTGGAGTGCGGCACTGCTGATAGATGTCCAGGATGCGGCGTTCGAAGTCAACGCCGGACTCGATGGTGCCGAGAACCTCATCGGAGGCTCCGAATATCCCCGAGAAGAGGTTGAACTTTTCGTTCAGCAGTTCATACACTCGCTGATCGGCGGCGTTGCGCTCATTAAGGAAATTGACGACGACCACGTCGTGCTTCTGGCCGTAGCGATGGCAGCGGCCGATTCGTTGCTCGATCCTCTGGGGGTTCCAGGGCAGGTCGAAGTTTATCACCAATGAACAGAACTGGAGGTTGATGCCTTCGGCGGCGGCCTCGGTGGCGATAAGGATACTGCCGTTATCTCGGAAGTGTTCGATCAAAGCCGTCCGCACGTCAATCGGCCGAGAACCGGAGACCCGACCGCTGTCCTTGTTGGCCTGAAGCCAGCTCTCGTAGATGCGCGTGGACTCCTGCTCCTTGTTCGTACCATTAAATGTTGCGACCCGACCTGCATACCCGTTGGCCTCCAAGAAGTCTCGCAGGAACCGTTGGGTGCGCAAGGATTCGGTGAAGATGATGGACTTCTGGGATGCGCCAATTTTATCCATTTCCGTAAACCCGATCTTCAGCGCCGTGAGCAACGCTCGGGTCTTGGTATCTATGCCGATGCTACGCGCCCAGTTGATGAAGCTGGTCAACTCATCAATCTCGGCTTTCAGTTTCTCCTTGTCGAGCTTGAGTGGCTCTTCGGGCGGGGCAACTTCTTCCGAGGAGGATTCCTCGCCGTCTCCGTTCAAGAGTTCGTCAAGCAACTCGTCTTCAATCTCTTCGTCTTCAATGATCCGCTCGGCGAGGGTCGCGTCCACCTTGGCCTGGTCACGCATAGCGATAAGGCGGTCCCGCATGACCTCCAGGGTTCCAGCCACGGCCTGGGATGACGAGGCGAGCAGCTTCCGTACGATCAGTGCAGTCAGGTGCCGTTGTCGGTGTGGAAGAGCGTAGGTGCCTTCGCGCTTCAGAAAATCGGAAACGGCCTCATAAAGTTTGTGCTCCTGGTCCGTAGGCGTGAACGGGCGCGTGATAAGTCTGCGCTCGGTGTACTGGATGTACTCGACCACCTGGCTTCGTAGCGTGCGCTTGCAGAAAGTTTTCAGCCTTTCCCGGAGGTCCTGGATGTTGCTCTCGGCGTTGGCGTATTGACTGCGGAACGAGGGGGCGTCTCCAAAGATCAGTTCATCAATGATGGTCGAAAGCCCATATAGCTCCAAGAGCGAGTTTTGAAGCGGCGTGGCCGTGAGGAGTATCTTCCGATAGTCCTCCAGCGCCCACCGGATGTTCTGGCCCATCCGGTTGCTCTGGCGGTAGGCATTGCGAAGTTTGTGCGCCTCGTCAATGACCACGAGGTCCCATTGGATCGGCTTTATCTCGGTTGCCCGACTGCTGGCGAAGTGCATGGAGCAGAGGACTATGCGGTCAGTCATGAAGGGACTGGACTTTCCATCCCGTACTTCCTCACGGTAAGTCTTCGCGTCGAGAACGATTGAAGGGAGATGGAACTTTTCTTCAAGCTCCAGAGCCCACTGCTTCCGGATGGAGGCCGGGCAGACAATCAAAATGCGTCTGCGGCGCTCTGCCCAGTACTGGCAGATGGCCAGACCTGCCTCGATGGTTTTGCCGAGACCGACTTCATCTGCGAGCAGGACGCCCTTGGAGATGGGAGACCGCAGGGCGAAAAGCGCCGCATCTATCTGATGAGGATTGAGGTCCACGCAGGCATCGAAGAGGGCCCGAGAGAGTCGTTCAACCCCCGCCGCGCCGATGCGAGTCACTTCATAAGCGAAGTATTTTGCATGGAATGCCGTGCTCATCGTTTCGCTTTCCTCTTAGAGGACCTCTTTACCTTCACATCGAATTCTTCCTTCATCTCCAGTAGTCGGCGGAGCAAGTATGGTTGAGGACGCCGATGGCCGTTTTCCCATTGGTTGACCGTGCTAAAAGTTACGCCGACCTTCTGAGCGAACTGCTCCTGAGTCAAGCTCATAGCTTCTCGCAGACCCTTCACGAGTGCGGGAACATTTTTTTCTGCCATCAAAGACTCCATTACTGGGGTATTTCAAACGCTATATTACTCAAAATAGGGAATTTGTGTCAAACGCGGCTTAAGGCCGAAAGGCGGGAACCAGGAAAGGTCCTGTCAGGCTCTGCTCCAACTTTAACTGGTGAATCGAAGAATTGTGACCGCTCGGAAGGAGTCGGGGAAGTTACCGTCCTCATCCATGTAGCATGGGCCAGGGTTTTTTGGGGGGCAAGATGCAGACCTAGGGCCACTCAGAAATCCTCAGCAACTTATCAATTGTGTTTCCATTTTGATCTGTGACATAAGCCCAGGAAATGAATGAATGGCCTTGAGCGATTGACAAACCTCGGATAAGCACACGGTGATAGAGGCAGTGTCCACCTGGATTAAATCCCTCCAGCCGGTCTATGGCCGGGAGGCGGGATTCGGGGTCGTTAAACGCCAACAGTTCGCCGCACACGCGTCCCCAGCCGCCCAGGGGCGCGTCCGGGGGCTGGAGGGCGAGGTGTTGGGCCAACTTCTCTGAAAAGCGGCGTTGGGTGGCTACGTCGGCCAAGGGGTCGGAAGTGCCGTGGGCCAGGATGTGGGCGTCGGGGACTTGGAGGATGGGGATGCTGGAGGAGAACTGGTAGAGGCGGCCGGTGACTACGGCCTCTTCCACGGACAGGACGCCTTGGCAGAAGCGGTCATGATTCCAGTAACCGCGCTTGAGGGTCCCGTAGACAAATAGCTTAAGGAGGCCGTTCGTGTTCTCCTTCGGGGTGTCATGATCGTTCATTGGGTGTAGTCTACGGTTCATTGGACTACTCCTGCCGGTTCCGAGACTTTCCGGGCCTGCGCCTGGAAGGTGAAGACTTCCCTTGAGTACCCAGACAGATCATCGTGCCGGAACACAACCAGGCTCATGGGAGGCAGGGGAATCTCGACCCATCCGCGCTCGCCTGCGAGGACGGCGTCAAGGAAGGCCTGGTCGGAAGCGTAGATCACGGCCCGGTGGCGCTTGCTATAGCGCAGTTCGAGCGGCTTGTTGCCCTTGAGGACCAGGACTGTCCCGGGCATCTTACGCGAGGCCAGGATCGCGGTGATCTGGCCCCGGCAATGAGCGAGGTGGCGCTTGAATCTGTCGAGGTCAAGTTGCTCGTTCCTGAAGGAGCGGTCCGCCAGGCGGAAGATGATCTCGCTGTCCACCTCGGCGTGGCGCTTCAACTTGAATTTTTTGAAGAGATAGTCCGCGTTGTAAACCGTGCCATTATGAGTCCCGAGGCATCCCCCTGCTCGAAGCGGCATGTTGTTGAAGTTGTTATGCTCGTCACCGCGAGTGCGCCAGCGGTTGTGGCCGAGAAGGAGCGTGGTGCTGTTGCTCACGCCGGAGAGCAGTTCGTGATAAGCCTTGTCCATGATGAACTGCTCGGCGGTGACCGGGAGCTTGAAGAGCCGGTGCTCGCCGTCCAGGTCGAGCCAGGCCGCGCCAGTGGCGTGCGGGCCTCGCTCCTCGCTTAAGACAAGGAGGCGGGTGAAGAGCCAGGTGAGATGATCAAGTTCTTCGGGCTTCCTCCGCTTCTTGCCGAAGATGACTCCCGTAAGACCGCACATCAGGGCTGGCCTCCTTCCGGCTCGGGCGCAAAGCCCCGGAACACACCCTCGGCGTACTCCTTGGGATGCTCCTCGATCCAGCGCGTGGTCTCGGGGAAGCCGAGCTCTCCGGCGAGCCGGGCGACCAAGGGACGGTCGAGCATGTTGGTGAGGCCCGAGAGACGCACGGCGTCGATTCCCCGCCAGGCGCGATCCGGGATCATAACCGGCCCGGCGAGCTTGTCGTCCAGCAGTTCTGCCAGCCTGTGCGCGACCAGGGCATCGAGGAGGGACGAGGCCTTTTCCTCGGGCGTGTCGCCCACGACCGCGAGCTCGATCCCGGCGAGCATCTTGGCATTGCGCAGGACCATGTCAATGTAGTCCTCGATGCCGCGCTGATCCGAGAAAAGAGACGCGCCTTTCATGGCCCGCAGGACTTCGAGGGGCGTTTTACCGGTAAAGACCTCGCCGTCGCCGTCGAGCGGCTTGCCGTCAAGCGTGGTGTTCCTGATCATGACTCGCATGGTGTGCCTCCTTCCTCCGGGCCGGGGACGACCGCGATGGATTCGGCCTCGCCGTTCGCTTGCGGCTCCTCGACCGGTCTGCCCCGCTTGAAGGCCGAGTCCCCGGGCATGGCTTCGAGGAGGTGCTTGCGCGCGGTCTTGAACTCGTCACCGATTAGACCCAGGTGGAGCAGGAAGACCCGGAAGTCATAGCGGGCGCTCTGCGGGTTGAAGGTGCGCTTGCGGCTGGAGGCGGCGCGGCCGTTCAGGGACTTGGCGGCCACGGCCAGGACCAGCTGGACGTAGGCCTTGATCTTGCCCGCGTGGAGCGTGCCCTCGAACCAGCGGAACTCGACCGTGCCCCGGTACCAGACGTTGTGCAGATTCACGCCGTGGTAGCGGGTGCTGTCGAAGTGCTGGGGTTGCTGGTTGTGGTAGCCGTACCAGATACGGTTGAGTTGCTCCTTGGTCTTGGGGCGGCTCTGTTCGATCTGGGCGATCAACTCGTCGCTCACCGGCTTGGTGTAGGAGCGCCGGCGGTTTTCCTTAACGCCGAGCGCGTTGAGGATGAGCGCCTCCTGCTTGTAGACGATCTTGGCGAGGTTGCCAAGGGTGCGGCCGTCGAAGGCGCTTGCGTCTACGTGGACGTGGATGCCGCAACGGTCATCCACCTTGGCCCCGCAGGTCCGCACCGCGCGCACGACCTCCTGGAGGAGCGGCAGGTCCTCGTAGGTAAGGACCGGACTCACTACCTCGGCCCGCAGGCTGAAGGGCACGTTGATGAGCGAGCCGTCCGCCACCACCTTCCAGACCCGGCCCCGCGTGTCCTTGACCTCCCAGGGGTCATAATGCGAGGGCGTGCCCACGTGTTTCACCTCGCCGCCCACCGCCATCTGGATCGCTCTGGCCACCACCTCGCGTGTTCTTTTGACCGTTTCGATCTCGATCCCGAAGTTCAGTTCCCTTAGTTCCATCTTGCCTCCTTGCTTTCTCGTAAGTCGCTGTTTTTCCATACTCATTAGTATCTAGCTGATACACATGAACGCTTCTTTTTACGGAGAAAGCAAGTCAAATCTTCAAGTTTCCGCCGGCAGGATCTACAGGCAAAGGGAGCGGATGTACATGCCTAAAATTGCACTAAATTAACGCCTGGTTGCGGAGCGGCTAGAAATGGCCCATGAACCCCGAGGCTCAAAAAAGAACACAGGATGGCCGGTTTCCGGGCGGAAGCGGGGGCTCAGGTGGCCCTCTCCTGGTGGGTCAGCCCGGCGTCGAGGAGTTCCTGGTTGATCCTGCCCGCCTCGTGTTCCTCGCGGCGGATGGCGGCCATGAGGTCGGCAAACTCGGTAGCGCCGTCAGACGGAATTCCCAGCAGCCCTTCGATTCGTCTCAAGCGCTCCTCCAGGTTGGCGAGCAGGTCGATGGCGTGATCGCGCAGGATGCCGTCGCGCTTCTCCTGGGGCGAGGGGATGAATTCGGTCAAGCCTCCGGCTCTCCTCACGATCATCGCGGCCTCCCTTAGCTCAACGTCGCGCCGAGCGTGTGAATCCTCGGGTAGACCAGGTTGTTGCCGGTCAACTCGGCCTTGTAGCGGACCTTGTTCCCGTTGGGGTCGGTGAAGGTGCGGGTGAGCGTGTACTCGGTCCACTCGTAATCGATCTCGCGGGTCGCCGCGATAGACATGGCCTCCCAGGTCAAGCCGCCATTGTTTGAGGCGAACCAATTTATGGTGGTCCCGCTGGGGATGCTCATCTGCGCGTAGACCTTGGTGGAGGCCACACCCTGGGTGAGTTCGTTCTCGCGGTTCAAGTACGCTCCGGTCGGGTTGTTGAGGAAGCCCAGGAGGTTCACGTCCTTGAAGTTGAGCGCGGGCGAGTCGTTGACAACGCCGGTCGAGAACAGGGCCCGCACCAGCACTTGCCCGGCAAGGTTCGGCAGCCGCTCTTCTTCGGCGGGTACGATGGCGTCCCAGGTCACGCCGCCATCGGTCGAGTATTCCCAGACGATGGCCGAACCCTCGGGAGTCGAAGAATACTCGTCGAGGTTCAGGTCGCTGAACTGCACTCCGGTGATCGGCTGGAAGCGGACCTCGCCGCTGGCCTGGAAGTCGTAGCCATAGATTTTCATGGTGAGATCAGAGCCGTTGAGCGGAGTCCAGGTCTCGGCGTTGGAGCTTTCGAGAAGCACACCCGCGGTGTAGGTCTGGTTGGTGATAACGCCGTTCTGCCCCAACTGGCCCAGGGTGGCGATCCGGACTTTGTAGTTATTGCTGTTGGTGAGAAGCACGACCGCGTAGCTGGTGTTGGCCGGGGCGTAGAACGGATCGGCGAATGCGATCTTGGTCTCGGCGTTCAGGACGACCTCGCCCGGGGCCACCACCTTCTCGGCCAGCACGATCTCGTTGGGAAGCCCGGTGGTCACGCCGCGAATCTGGATGGTGACCGGGACCGTGGCGTCCTTCTGGGTGAAGTAAACACCCACGGCGGAGACAATGCGGTTCTCGGAGAAGCTGAAGGTCTGGGCCAGAGGGTCGCGCCGACGGGTGCGCAATTGCACACGCCATACGATCCGCTCCACGGGCACGCGGATGATTCGGGGCGGAGTGGGCTGGACCACGATCTGGCGCTGGACAATGGTCCGCTCGACTACGACCCGCTCGATCCGGGTGATGACCAGGGGATCGTTGACCTGGAGGTTGGCCTGAGCGGAGTTGACGCCGTCGGTCATCTCGACAATGCGGTTGCCGTTCCGGGCATTGTCGGGGATGACAAAGGAAGAGGTCACCCGTCCTGCGGCGTCGGCATGGACGTTGGAAGCCACGACTTGGCCGTCGCACCGGACGGTCACGTTCGTGGCGTTGGGCGTAAAGTTTGACCCGACCACCGCGATCCCGGTCTGGCCGCGCCGACCGATGTTGGGCGTGATCTCCAACGAGGCCTCGGGCTTGTCGAACACGGCATAGGGGTTGATGTTCTTGACCTCGGACCAGTCGGCCTGCTGGATGAGCACGCGCTCGGTCGCCGGGAGCAGCGCAAGGCTGTTCTTGAAAAGCGCGTTGCTGGCCGACGGGTTCACCACCAGGGCGGTCGCCGAAACCAGACGGTCCGGGGCCGCGAACCGGAGCACCTGGTCAATGCGGGCGCTCCACTCGGAGTGGTAGACGTCGGACTGGGCATCATTGGAGAAGTCGTCCGAGTAGACGCCCTTCTTGGTCTGGGCGTCGCGGTTCTGGAGCGCGTTGTTCATCTGGAACTGGGCGTCGTTGTATTTCAGGTCTTCGACGTCCTTGATGATCTCGTGAATCTGATCCATCGTGATCCGGGTGAGGCCAAAGTTGATAACGGTCAGGTCCACCGAATTGGGCGGGCACTCGATGCTGCACAGCCCGAGCGTGCCTTCCGACAAAACCGGGAGCTTCGGCGAGTCCGCCGGAGCTCCTTCCAGCCTCTTGATCTCCCTGGTGGTGACGTAAATGATGTCTTTGCGGCCCACGTAGTAGTCGTAGTCCACGCTACAGTTGGACCCGGCCACGGGATCGTCGCCCACGCCCGTGCGCCCGAAGTTGATGACGCTCAGGTTGTCGAGCGCTATCTGGAGGGCGGACATGGTGAGGCCGCTGGTGTTGGTCGCGGGTGGGTTGCCGCCGATGATCTGATCCACGCCGTCGTCCAGGTAGGTCGTCACTCCGGCGGCCACGTCCTTGAGCTTCTGGAAGTCCGCGCGGGTCGCGTTCTGCGTGCCCCGGTAAATGCGATAGCCCGTCGCGCCGGATACCGGCAGCCAGGTAATCTTGTTGATCTCTCCGGCCAAGGTCTCGCGGGACTCCACGCGAACCTGATCGTATTGCGATTCGCCGGTCGCGCTCACCACGGTGACCAGGTAGAAGTACTCGTCCGCCGCCGGGTGCGTGGACTGGCCGAACCAGCCCCCGTCCACGTAGTCGGAGTTCTTGACCATTTGCTTGGTGTAGGTCCAGCGCACGGTGTAGGTCGTGCCGATGGCCGGTTCGCTGCCGGTGCCGAGCCAGTCCACGTGGTTGCCGGACTGCTGCCAGTCCACGCCCTCGACGAACACGGTCGCGCCCTGGCTCACCTCGAGGATGTCCACGACCGGGTTGGGCACGAGCAGGTCCTCGCCGCCACCGACCGAGCCGCGCGTGATGTTGGAGACGATCTCGACGATGGCCTCGAGCTGGGTGGTCTCCTTGAGGGGCGTGCTGTTCACCGCGTACCTCCGTGTGCCGACCACGTAGGTCTTCTGCTCGCCGCGCACGGACTTCACCGCGATGGACTTGGGAACCAGCGAGGTGGTGGGCAGGTCTTTCTGGAACCGGAAGCCCTGGATGTAAGCCCGGCCCGCGTTGGTGATGACCTCCACGTTGTCGCCGTCGTTGTCGCCGATGAAGCTATCCAGCCCCTTGACCAGGTAGCTGCCGGCCTGATCGTAAGTCCGCTCGGCCAGGTTCTGGAGGAGCGAGTTCAAGCCCTCGGCGGCCGCGAAGGCCAGCTGGTCTTCGGTGATGGACGAGACCGTGATCCGGCTCCCCGGCAGCGTGCCCAGGAGGTCGCGGAGGTAGAGGTTCGACTTCTCCTGGACCGTGGCGGTGACCTCCTCGGTTTCGCGGTCGAACTTGTAGATCGGGACCACCTTGCGCTGGGTCACGTTGTTGGGCAGGGCCTCGGCGCTGGTATCGTGGTCCTTGAGCGACAGGACCCATTTCTCGCGCTCGGCGGTCGGCTCGCCCGTGGCCGGATTGATCAGCGTGGCGTCCTGGTTGTAGCCGTAGTTGTACTTAAGGAGTTCCACGTAGACGTAGTCCGCGCCGCTGGTCTTGGCCGGGTCATAGGTGAGCACCGCGCCGGGTGCTACCTCGAGGCAGCCGTCAACGTAAACGACTCCCTGGCCCACGGTGAGTACGTTGTCCGCGACCGTCACCACCAGGCCGCTGATGATAGCGCCCTCCTTGAAGAGCATGTCCGCGAGTTTCTTGCGCTCCAGGTTCATAATGTCCTGATGCTCGTTCAACTCCGAGTCGAGCAGGTCCCGGTCCTGGTGGTAGCGGACCCGCTTGTAGTTCTTGGCCGGATCGAATGTTTCGCGTGAGATAGACATGGTCGTTCCTCCTTAAATCTTGATTACCCCAACCAACTCGACCCGCGTGTCCGAGGTCTTATTGAAGTCGGGAATGTTCTTTACTTCGTAGAGGTAGCCGGGAACCAGCACCTCGCCCATAGGGTTCACGTCCTCGTGAAAGACCCCGTTCGCGGCATAGTCCGAATCGTTGCCCGCGATGTACTCCACATTGCCGCCGAAGAACCCGTACTCGCGGATGGTGATGCCGTTGGCCTCGTTTTCCTCGAAGCGGAAGAAGACGCCGATGGTCTGAGTCTCTTCCGCAGTTTCGATGTAGTGGATGCCGTTCACGATGAGCGTGCCTTCCGGGTCTTCCTTGAGGAAGGTGCGCTTGTAGCATTTCTTGCGGGCCTTCTCGTTCTTGAGCGCGGTCTGATTAATGTCCGGCGCGGGCGGGTTTAAGGGATCGGTGAAAGTGGCGTCGCCCTCGCCGATGGCGCAGTGAGTGATGCCCTCGATAGGGTCGCCCATGAGCAGCCGCGCGGTTAGGATGCGGCCGGTTTTGACAATGAGTCCAAGTGACATGCGAATACCTCCTTTACGTTTGGATCACGTGGTCTTCTCGAACCAGGTAGTTAAAGATCGTCTGGCGCGTGGTTGCGAAGCCTCCGGCCGGGCGCTGGATGCGGGCGCGGCAGTCGCAGGATTTATCCAGGGCGGCCCGAATCCGCATCATACTGTCCGCGTCCACGACCAGCCCCAAGAACACAATTTGCATGAGGTCCACGTCCTGGTTCAGGGAGTGGACCGTCCGAACGAACAGGTCCGTCTGGAACTCGACGGGCCGCCCGATCCTCTGCTGCAGGTCCATCGTGATTTCCCGGACGTTCGAGGCCCGGATCGAGCAGTCACAGTTTCGGATGACCGTGCGCTGAAAGGTGGAGACGCCGACGGTCTCAAACACGGCGGCCGAGAGTATCTTGCCCGGCTGACGTGGAGTCGGAACCAGCTTCCCTGGTCGGGGCGCAACCGGCCTTTTTTTACCCTGTCGGATTGCCACGCTTGAGTCTCCCTTTTATGGGCCGGGCGGTGGCGACGGGGCGGGCGATGTGGCCGGTGAGGATCAGCTTCCCCGCCTCGATTGCGACCAGCTGTTGGTTCCCTTTGCGAGTGGCCACGGCTACTCCTTCACCGCGATCCAGCCCGAGCCGGAGAGGTTGAAGAGCTTATAGGTCGCGCCGCCCAACTCGAGCACGTCCTCGTTGTCCATGACACCGCCGCCGTGGGCATAGACCTCGATCAACTCACCGCGCACTTCCTTGTAGGCCGCGGTGGTGTGGGCCACGAGCCAGGGGAAGATGGTGATGAGACCCTGCCTCACATCGGGGTTACACGATGTCTGGAAGCCGGCGCTTGCGGCCGCGCAGGAGCCGGTCTGCCCGGTCGCGCTGGCCCAGCCGTCAAACTTGTTTGCCGAATAGAAAGTCCCCGGCGACTGGTAGTGGCCGATGATGACCGGCTGAGGGTCTTCACCGATCTTCGCGCCCGATGCATAGGCATTAACCAGGTTCACGACAGTGATGGTGTTGGGAGTCGAGACAAGGTCAATGGCTGTAACCTGCACGCGCTCGATGTTGGCGTTGTCCTTGATCACGTAGTAGCCGCCGAGTTTCAAGATCGAGGCGTCGTTAACCAGGATCGTCACGACCGCGCCGGCGGCGACCGCGGCCTGCGAAATCGCAACCGCGCCCGACCAGAACCGTTTGGGCAGTCCGCAATAATGCGCGTAGTAAGTGGCCACGAGCTTGGTGACGATGAAGGCGTGGTCCTTGTCCGCGTAAATCCAGTAGAGGAAAGAGGCGGCGTCTGTGGTCTTGATGTAGGTGTTGCTGGTGTTAAATGCTTCCTTCACGCCTACGTGGGTTGTGTCATTCCAGTACAGGTAGGCTTTCACGGCGATCCGGTCGGCGGTGGAGTCGTTCTGGAAGCGAAGATAGATGTCCTCGGAACCACTCTCGCCGTTGGAGAAAAGGACATAGCTGGGTTCGGTGTCGCCGGACCGGTCATCGCGCAAGGTCCAGCCGACCGTGCCGACCAGGTAGTCCTTCAACTTGACCAGGAAATCCGCTGAATTATTGGCGAGACCGGTTGTGCTTTGATAGGCCATGATTCACCTCACTCGATGGGGCTTTCGGTTCCGGTAATCCGGAGCTTGAGGTCGGTCTTGTTCTGAACGGGCGTGCTCGCGGGCACCACGCAGCGCCGCCAGAAGGAAAGGGTTTGCTCGTATGACTTGTTCCCTATGGTGAGCGCCGCGCCGGGAACAGCCGCATCCAGTCCGGCCTGGGTCGCGGCCAGGGTGTACCAGTCGGATTCGTCGGAGCCGGATACGTCAACCGGCTCGATGATGAGTCCGGTGTAGTTGTAGCCCGAGTAGACAACTGCTCCTGCGTTGTGGACCGCCGGGGTGGTGCCGCCATAACCGCGCTGGACGGAGAGGAGTACCGTGCCGCCGCCATTCACGATCAGCATTTGCTCGCCGTCGATCACGATGAGTTCATCGTTCGCAAAGCGCGGAGCGGCCAGTTGGACCGTGACCGCGCCGGACGGCAGCAGCGCAACCAGGGTGGTCTGCTCGTTGGCAAGGAAAAGCTCCTTATCCTTGGTCTCGCCGTTGGTGCCGTTGTAAGAGTCATCGTCCGGATTGGAGAAGTCCCCCTCGGACACCTGCATGGTGAGTTCGCTGTCTTCATAGAGATGGATCGCCATAACTGCCTCCTAATTCGCGGGCCATTGGGTCACCGCGTATCGATTCACCGCCGCCTCGATCCCGGCCTGAACCTCGGCCTGGTCATCCCTCTGGCGATAGCGCCAGCGTAAGCTCGGCTTGGACATGCGGAAGCCCGAGCCGTTGAGCGGCATGGAGCCAAGCCGCAAGGGATGGGTCCGGTCCACCGAGAGCCGCAGGCCGGTGTGGTTCAAGTGGCGCTGGTTGAGGAGCAGGGTCTCGATCCGGCTGCGGCGCGGGAAGCCGGTGTCCACGTCCAACTCGAAGGACGCCCGGGCCTCGGTCACATAGGCGTCGGTAAGATCGGTGAGGTTCAGCGCCTTGTTGTTCAGCGAGAATCCCGGCCGCCGGGCCCGCCAGCGGTCCACGATGTCGTGCGCCTCGCGCACCTCGGACCAGAGTTCGCCCGCAAACGCGATGAACAGGGCATGCCGCCCGACCGCCGCGCCGGAAATCCTGTCATCCTGCCCGATGTGGGAATGCCCGACCCGGAACCAGTGAGAGAGTCGGGAGCGGCTGCCATAGCCGTGTATTCGGGCGTTCTCCGGGGTCATGGCAAACGACATCTCGGACTCGGAGAACATGTCCTTTTGCCGGTACTTGATCCGGCAGGGGACAGCCGAGCGGTTGAGCCGGGCGCGGTTCAGTTCCTGGCCGTCAAAGCGGATGAACTCCTGCTCCGGCAAAATTACTGGCTGGGTGTCGATCCCGCAGCAGAAGGAGAACTTCCGTTCGCTCACCCACAAGTTGGGCAGGCGCTCGAGGTTGAGGTTGCCGGTGTTCAAGCGGAAACGCGGCGTGCGGCCATGCCAGCGAGAGACGCACACCGCCGCCCGCTCCACGTCCTGGAAGAGCGTGGTGCCATCCGTGATGCACCACCAAGCCCAGGTCTTGTTCTTGAGGGTGAGGTGGTAATCGGTGTTCAGCGCGTTATGGCTTACCACGAAGGTGTCGTGGAGGTGGCTCAGGCAGACCCGCTGGACAAACTGCTTGATCACCGCCTCGAAGTCCGAATCCAAAGAGAGCATCGAGTACAACCATTGCAGGAAGAACACTCTGGTTCCGGCCGGATGATGGGGCACGAGCGCGGAGCGGACCTCCTGAACGAGGTTGTCTTGCACTATCCGATAAACCCCGAGGCTGTAGATGAGGCCGGGGAGCCGCGCCCGGTTGACGAGAGAGCGGCGGTTTAAGCGCAGCGCTTTGCGGAACGTCTCCTCGATGTCGCCCTGCCAGCCGATGTCCGTGAGCGAGCGGCGGATCGCGGGGATGGTTCCCTTGCGGCGATAGAACTCGATGGCCTCCCGGATTTGTCGGCGCTGCGCGGCCGCGTCCTTCAAGGGATCGAAGCGCCAGCCCACGATCTCGGCCAGGAGCGGCAGGAACCGCTCCCCGCATTTATCCACGTCGAAAATCTCCGGGAAGCGGTCAGCGAGGGTCTTCAACTCATCCAATGTGACAGAGGGCACGGAGAGGAAGGTTTTGAGGTCGCCGCTCTCGTCCTCGCGCTCGTATAAAGGCGGCAATAGCTCGATAAGCTTCTTGTCAAAGTAGGAGGACATCAGGAGGCCCTCCTCATGTCCAGGATGACCTCGCCAAGGACCGGGATTTCACCGAGCCGGATCAGCACGTCGTCGAGCGGTGAGAACATGCGCACGTGGCTCACGCCGCGCACGCCGTCCATGACCGCAACCAGGTCCGAGAAATAAACGTCCTGGCCGAAGCCCATGCGGTCGAAGGCAAAGTGCTCGGATAGAGCGTCCTCCACGCGGCCGCGCACAAGTTCCAGGTCTTCACCCGCATAGGCATAGACCTCGGCATTAATCGAGACCGGCACGTAGACCGGATCGAACAGGTTGATCTCGATAGTGATAACCTTGCGGGATTCGAGGTAAGCCAGAACCTCGCTTTTGAGGAGCGACGTGGGCAGACCGCCGCCGTCCGGGGCCACGGCCATGTTGACCTGGTAGTAGCGGATGTTGACGCAGTCGTTGGTGTCGAGCACTACGGCCTTGGCAATGCCGGGGAACCCCTCGGCCAGGGCCTGGTAGTCCTCCTTGGTGACCGCCTTCCAGAGCGAGCGGATTTCCGCCGGGGCCTGCTTCCTGGCATGGGCGAGCGTCTCCCGGTCCGAGCCTCCGGTCGAGGCCACGGGATTGGTCACGGACAGGGCCACTTGTCGTCCATCCAGGTAAACCGGGGTGAGGACTTCAGTGACCAGGTTCTTACCGAGGTTGCCATCGGCCCCTTGGGTCTCGAGGTACTTGGCGGCGATCTCCGCGCCTGCCGATGGGGTCGCGCCGTGCAGACCATCGCCGAACAGAATCCGGGTGACGTCCAGGCCGTCGGTCTCCGAGATGAAATTCAGCGCGTCCGCTCCGCTCTCCTGGAAGTGCATGACCTCGGTCCAGGATTCATCCTGAATGCCGACCGCGATAGAACCCTGGGCGATGTTCTTGCTTGAAAGGACTACCTGTTGCCAGGCCTCGCCGGTCCCGGTGAAGGTCTCGGACTTGCTCCGGCCTTGGAGCGCGCTCACCTCGACCGTCATCCCGCCTCGTGCAATGATCGCGTCGAACGCGGTCTCGAACTCAATGTCTCCCTCTTCGAGCCTGGCCTGGCACAACGTCCCGGTGGGAATAGTGAGGTCCGCCGCCAGAGGCGCGGCCAGGGTGAAGCGAAGCGTTGTCGAGGCCGTGACCGGCGTGTCCAGGCGGTAGCTGATCAGCTTGCAGAGGTTGATCACGTTCTGGCGCTGGCGGGCCGTGGGCAGGAAGGCTTCGGCGGCCTGGGCGTCCAGGTAGTAGGCCAGCATGTCGCCGATCCCGCAGAAGAGTTCGAGCAGGACCACGCCCAGGTCGGACTCGTTGAAGTCGGTCCAGCGGTCGGTCAACTGGGGGATGCGAGCCATGAGCTCGCGCCGGATGGACTCGTAATCCTTGTTGCTGTAAGCGAGAGATGCCCGTCCCATTGTCATCCCCCGATGGCCGCGTGGACTTGGCCCAAGGGCGGGGCCTGGCGCGGCTCGCGGTAGAAGGGATACACCAGGTTCCCTTCCACCTGGCTTTGGATCACCCGGTAGTTGATGCTCACTAGGAGCAGGTTCCGGTCCTTGTTCACGTCCGAGTCGTCAAAGGAAACCCCGATGATGACCACGCGCTTCTCCCAGCGCTTGATCGCGTCAATCACGTAATGCCGGACCAGGCCTTTCAGCACCTCGTCGTTTGGCTCGAACACCAGGTCCTTGAGCCGGGAGCCGAACTCCGGGAGCATGAACCGCTCGCCCGGGCGCACGCCGAGAATCTGCAGGATGCTCTCGTGGATGTGCGCGTGCTCGGCGGAGGTAGTCGCGGAGATCTCCGCGCCGCCGCTCCGCTGCTTGAATCGGAACGGGTGCTTCAAGCCTTTGCCCAGGAAGTCCAGCGCCATCAGACCCGCTCCTCACAGATGCTCTTAGTCTCGTCCTGTGGCTCCGAGCCGGAATCTTCCGCAGCCTCGGGGAAATGAATAACCAGGTCGAGTCCATTGGACAGCGCCACGTGGATGGTCCCGTTGGCCTCGATAATTCCCTGGTGGTTGCTCTCTTGGGAAGCAAAGCCCCGGGCCCCGCCAGCCACGATCCGCGTGATCACTTCCTCACCGACCCCTTCGATCCGAGCAATGCCGAGAACCACCACCGTGCCCAGAGGATTGATGACCGTGGCCAGGTGCTCCCGATGACACACATCGAGACGCATGTTGCCAGGGAGGTTCACCGAAAAACGTCCGTCCGCGACCTGGGTCGGCTCGATGTCGAGCGGCAGTCCCTCGATGCCAGCGGCCTCGTGGGTCGCCATGACCGCTTCCTGGACCAGAGTGAGTTCCCGGCCATCGGGCAGAGTGACCTTACCTGCCCGGGCTGGTTCGAGGATCACCGCCTCGCCATCCTCCATCACCGCGAAGATGGTCCCATCCGGACTGGTCCGCACGAACACGCCGTCGGTCAAAGTGAAGAGCCGCCCGCCGTCCGGGAGGTCGCGCACCGTGGTGCCCGCGGGCATGGTCACGAACGGATAAAAGTCCGGCTCGTTGTTCACGTGGTCCAGGTACTCCTGGGCGCTCTGCCGATGAGCCTCCAGCACCTCCTCGGCCTGCTCGCGCATGGACTCGGAGGCCTCATGCCCGGCCTGGAGGATGCTCATGATCCCGGCGAGCTTCTCCTCGATGCCCTTGAGGACGTAATGGTTCTCGCCGGAGTCGGTCTCCTCGATGACTGTGGCAGAATCGTATTCCTCGGGCATGGCGCTCTCCTACGATCCAACCGAGGTTGGGTTAGACTGATAGAACATGGTGTTCTTTGTTGTGATCTGGCCCGTGGCACCGTTTATCTCGAACACGAACCACGCAGTGCCGGCCAGGTTGGGGACGTTGAACGTGTACTGCTGGCCGCTCTGCAGGAACAGCCTCACGGTCGCGCCCGACTGCGCCAGGGCCCAGCTGGGGTTTGAACTCCGGTTAGTGTAGTTGTGCACGTAATATCGGAACGGACCGGGAAGGAAGCGGAAGATGGTGACGGTCTCCGGGCCGTAAGACGAGGTGTCATCCACGTCCAACTCGGCGGCGTCAGCTTGGTAATCGTTGTTGTAGTAGACATGAAACCTCGTGCCATTGGGCAGCGGTCCCCAAAGGTGCGAGTCCAGGTCCGACGGGGTCGCTCCCCATTGCAGGACGATCCTGGCCACTTTGCCGACAAGCACGGGCGAGAGCACGATGCTCGTGCCGGAGGTCCCCGAATCGGTGACGTTGATGAGACCCGTGCCGGTGATGTAATTCTGCGCCGAGGCCTCGTAGTAATAGAGGCCTTCCCGCAGGTTCACTCCGTAATAACCGCCTGAGTTGGTGACCGCTTGGGCCACGACCGGCCCGGTTTCGCTCCGGCGAAAAAGGATGGTGACGTTGGGGATGCCCATCGTGTTCAAGGCGTCTATCACTACGCCCGAAACATTCATGATGGCGGCTCCCTGGAAGTCCGGGTGCTCCGCGAACCAGGAAGCATCGCGGACCTCGACCGCCACGTGGCGGACGCTCCGCTTCTCGGGCGAGTCCCAGACGATGATCATGGCGTTGCCGACATTGCCGCTGAAGGAAAGGACCCCGTTCTCGTCCACGTTCACCACGTCCGCATTCGAGGACTGGAAGACCGGGGCCTCGGCGTTGCCTCGAACGGACAAGGGGATCAGCTGCTCGTACTCTGTGAGCGAGACGCGAATGCTCTTGGGAAAAACGTCCCAGTAGGGCCGGTTGATCAGGTCATCGCTCATTGGGGGACCTCTTCACTGGCCTGGCCGTAGACTTCGACCTGCACATGCCGCACGCTCGCTCGATCCTCGGAAAACCAGACCATGATCATGGCCGCGCCGGGCGTGAGGCCGCACAGGACGTTGCCGAGTTCGTCAATCTCCGCAACTTCGGGATTGGAGGACTCGTAAACCGGGTCGAAGACATTGCCTCTGATGGAGAGCGGGATGGTCTGCTGCTCCATAGAGATCGAGACCCGGATCAGCTTGGGGAAAACGTCCCAATAGATGTTGCCGTTCTCGCTCATCAGTCGTTCCTCAGTTGTCGTTGCAGTCCGGGCTACCGGTAACAATCACCGCGCCGCACGCGGCCACGTCGCCGATGCGGGCGTTGGGTTGTCCCTCGGTCAAGGTGTCCGGGCTGCCGGTTACAATGGGAGTGACCCCGTGGAACGGGAGCGGACATGAATGGAAGTCGCCCATCCGCGCGGCCGGCCTGCCGTTCACCACGGTCCTCATCGCGCCGGTGATGATCACGCCGCCGTGGTTGGAAATGTCCCCGAGTCTCGCCTGCGGTCTCGCCATCTAATGCCCCATGAACAGGCGCACAAGGAAGCCCACGATGCCGCCAAGCACGCCCGAAAGAGCGAGCACCAGGCCCACCACCTTCCACATGGTCTCGGTGCCCATCTTGCGGTTCAGCCCGGCGTAGAGGTTCTTGATGTCTTCCGCGTGCCGGCAGAGTTCCTCGCGGACCGCGCGCACCATGAGTTCCACGTTTTCCTTGTCGGACTTCTTCTCGATCTCGCGCTCGATCTTCTCCAGCCGCGCCTGAATCTCGCGGCGGTGGTCCTCGAGGATGCTGCGGAACTCAGCACGCCAGGCCTCGAAGGTCCGGGCCAGGAGCCGTTCGCTCTCCTCCAGGACTTGATCCCTGTTCTCGTTATCAGTCATTCAGTCCCCCTAATTGATCAGCACCTTGTTGGTGGACTTGATGACGATGTTGCCCGTCACCCCGTCCATCGTGATCGTGCTCCCCGCCTTGTCTGTGAGGCGGATTTTTTCCGCGCCGGCAGTCGAGTCGATCAGAATCTCCTGCGCCGCGCCCAAGCCCCAGATGTAGACCTTCTCCTTGGCCTTGGTGGTGTCGAGCAGAATCTTCTGCCAGCGGCTCCGGTTCTTGTCGCACGACTGGATGTGAATCTTCTCCTTGTCCTTCCAGGCCTCGAAGCGGACGTACTGCCGGCACAGGTCGGTGATCTCGATCCGGGCCTTTTTTTCCTTGATATCGGAATCAATGTTCAGCTGGTCGCCCTGCTCCGCGTCCTTCGTGGCTCGCGCCTTCGAGTTCCCGCTCTGGATGTCGCGCTTGACCTTGCAGTCGAAGTGGATGATCTGGCCGGAGCGGTCGATGATCTTGAAAAACTCTTCCTCGTCCCGGTCGTCCACGACGATGGTGTGCCCGGTCTCGGTCTTCATGAGCACCTTGCGCCGCGGGCAGTAGTAGGGCGGGTGCTGGTGGTACTTCTTGTGTTCAAGATCGTCCGGGGTCTTGGCCTGGTGCTCCTGCTTGTCCTCGCAGTCAAGACAGGTCGGCTCGTTGCACAGGCGCTTGGCTTCTTCAGGTTGCTCACCGGGATTGGACTTGGCGAGCCAGACGCCGATCCAGATCGGACGGCCCACCTCGCCGCCCTCGAACTCGGCCCAGACCGAGGCCCCTTCCTCGGGCACGAAGAACATGCCCATGTCCTGGTTGCCGCCGTAAGGGAAGCACGGCCAGGCCCACTCCGACCAGTTCTCCGGCCCGGAGCCGAGCACGGCTGGAATCTCCAGCCGCGCCCGGCCCAGCCGTTCGGGGTCGTTGTTGTCGCGCACAAAGGCGCGGTACTTGCCGAACCAGCGGTTCTTGTACCGCTCCTCGTGCTGCCGATCCTGCGTTTCAAGCACTGGTGCCTGGCCTCACTTCACGCCGAGGATGTTCTTGATGAACCGGATAGCCAGGGTCTCCGGGGTTTTCTTGGGATCGGCCTTGGCCACCGCGTGCAGGATGGCGTCCTTGGCCTCGGGCGTGAGGTTGCCTTCCTGCGCGACCACACCGCCCTTGACCTCCTTGGCCCCCAGCTGCTCGATCACGTTGACCACGGTGTCCAGGGCGTCGGACTTGCCCTTGCCCCAGGCCGTGAGCTTGAGAATCGTGATGATCGTGGCCAGCAGGGTCCCGAACAGGTCCGCGTGCTCCAGGATGAACTTGACGATCCACTCATACTGTCCCATTGCCTTCACCTCCTTCACTCTTCATCGCTTCCGCGACGGATACCGCGCGGCCATGCAGTTTGGCCCAGCGCGACCGATGCCCGCGCACGTCCACATGGACAAAGCCATGCGTCGGGTACAAACCCATGCCGCCGTTCTTGAACGCCTCGATCCGATCCGCCAGCCGGAACGTCTCGAAGGGCGTCTTCCCCTTGATCACGATGTCCGCGGCCTTGCCCTGCATGTGCTGGCTCGCCTTCGCGCCGCCGACCGCCGAGTTGTGCTTGGGGCACCGATACCCGCTGATCACCGTGATCGGGGCCCCCGCCAGGTCGCGGAGTTCCTGCAGGGCCGCGACCAGGTTCTCGTTTACCTTGGCTTCCCCGCAGCACTTGCACCTGAACTCCGAGCGCGAAAAATTCAAACTCAAATCACCCATCTCCATCCTCCTTTCAGCTGGTTTGTTCGCCCGTATTGGCATCGATGGTCACCATCGGCGGCGGCGTCTCTTCCGGTGTGGGCGGGGCTTCCTGATCGTTCTGCTTCCCTTTGGCCTCGTCGGACTTCTGGCCCGCGCCCTTGCCGAGCGCGTTCTTTTTGAGCTTTAACTCGCAGCTGTAGCCGCCCTCGCCGATCACGTGCCGCGCCGACTGGCAGTAATAAATGCCGGAGAACTTCCGGCCCACGCCCTTGACCTCGAGGTTCTGCTTGGCCCGGAGCGAGGGGACGCCGATGGTGACCGCCGTGGCTTCAACCTGCTTGAGTTCGGCCTCCTTGAATTTCCCCTCGGCCAGGTCCTGGGCCGGCTCCTGGAGCGGCTCCTCGTGGAACCCTTCGGAGCGGTCGAAGCTGGCCACGACCCGGCCGGTCTCCTCCTCCTTGTAACTGGCCTCGCCGGTGTTGCCGTCCACCAGGTAAGTGCGCTTGCCCAAGGAGGTCCGTTCAGGGGTGTTTTCGTTGTTGGCCTTGTGTTCAACTGGCTCTTTCTTGCGCGGGTCCACGCCCACGGCCCGGGTCTCAGTGCCAGCGCCCTTGGCCCCCTGCGATTGCGAGGAGGGCCGGAAGGAGCGCAGGATGCCTCGCTTGTCGGTGAAGTATTCGAGCGTGAGGGCCGGGCCTTGCTCCAAATCGCGGGGATGGAAATGAAGTTCGTCGTCCTGGATGTAGAAGGCATAGCCGGTGACACCCTCGCCGTCCTTGTCGCGGGCCTTGGCCGCAAGCTCCTGCAGGAATTGCGCGTCCGAGATGTTGCTCTGGGTCACCCGCAGGTGCTTCACCTTGGTGGGGCGGACCACCGGCGTGAGACCGTTCGCGGCCGCGATCTGCTCCGCGATTTCCGAGTAGAGGATGCCAGGGGGAGGCTTCTGCCAGACCTTCTGGTTCTCCTTGCCCGCGAGCTTGAAGCCCTTGTCATAGGCCTTGATGCGGATGCTGGGGTCGCCGTCTTCCGGGAAGTCGTAATCAATGTCCTTGATCACCGCCTTCTTCTTGGGCGAGAGGTTGTCCACGTAGCCGAACCGGGCCACGATCTCGTTGCCTTCCTGGAACAGCGGGTCATCCACGAACTGGAGGTTCCGGTCTGTGACCGATAGCTCCATCACGTCCAGTTCTTCCTCGTTGTCCTCGAACACGAACGAGGTGATCTCCTGTGTGATGTCCTTCGAGAGGGTCTGCCCCTCGATCTGGATCAGAAATGTTGGTTTGAAGGTGTCGAGTTCCATGTCCGGCGCTCCGCTCGCGACCTTTTGAAAAGGTCATGGGGATATATACCGGCGAGATGGCAAAAGTGTCGGAAAAAAGTTGGGCGGAGAGCGATTTTTTTCAAACACCGCTGGCGGGGAAATCCGAGTTAACCCGGATTTCACAAAGGAGTGAAATTTATCAAGCCAGAATTCGCATCTGGACGTGCTCCTGGGAAGGAATCCGTAGGACCGCGCCAGTCTCCAGTTCCAAGGGGAAGAAGATGTCATTGTAATCGCAGATGATCCACCACAGGTCGGCCCGTCCGAAGTAGTGGTGAGCCAGGACATCCAGGCGGTCGCCCTCGACCACGGTGTGGAAGCGGTCGTCGGGCCGGGGTGTGGTGTCAATCAAGGGCCGCGTGCCCAGGAACTCCTCCGGGCCGTCCTGGTAGAGGATGGACGAGGCGTACCGGGAATTGCGCCCGATCATGGCCGCACCTCCGAGTAGTTCACCGACTCGCTCACATATTCCTCCAGGACTACGTCCACCTCCGCGCGTTGGGGCAGGAGATTGTCCCGGTCGAACATGTGGAAGTAGCGGGCCTTGACCTGGCTCACGATGCAGAGCACGCCCGGATAGAGATCGCCGAACATGAACAGCACCCGGTGCGGCGCGTTCTTGAGCATGGTCCCGGCGTGCTCGGGGTAGAGGAGCGAACGGAGCCACTCCACGTTCTTCTTGACGTCCCGCTTGAAGAAGGAGAGCTTGAAGGTGAGCTTGCGTGGCTCGCCGGCCACGTACTGGTAGCGCGGATGACTCATCCCCGGAATCTTGATTGCGGCGTAGGCTGTGCTCTTGTCGTCCCCGATGTCGTTGGGGTTGTACTGGAAGGCCAGGTACTCGCCGGTGTCGACGTCCACCAGGTAGGCCGTGGTTTCCTTGCGATAGGTGACCATGCGCGCCTCACGAAGTCTCGTAGTTCTTGACCTTGCGCTCGCGCAGGTCCTTGTACACGGCCTGGGCGATCTGGCGGCCGTCAAGCGTGGTCGTCACCCGCAGGTCAATCGGCCGGTCGGAGACCGCGTCCAGCTTGGCGAGGATTGCCTCCAGGATCGAGGCGAGGTTCTCCGGCGGAGCGCCAGACGCTCCTTCGCGTGGACCTGAAGTGAGAGCGCCGCGAGTCTCGGCAAGGAGTTGCGATTGCCGCTCGGTCGGTCTCAAGGGTTCAATCGCTTCCCGGCGACCGGCGATAACCGGCGCGGGACCGCCGATCTCCGGGATCGCGCCGGAGAGCACTGGGGTCAGAACCAAGGTCCCGGCCAGGAGCGCGGGCGCGGCCAGGTTTTTCATCGGGCTGCCGACGACCTCGGTAGCTCGTTCGATTACTTTGACCGGAAGTTGGACGGCTGTGTTGATTCCGCTTCCCAAAGCCTTGATGACTTCTTGGACCTTGGGCAAGCTGAAACTCGGCTTGATCGGGATTTCAGGTTTGGGCAACTTGGGTAACTCTGCGGCTCTCGCTGTTTTGAAGGGAACGGAAACCCGCTCGCCGATGCTTTCTCCGCCAGCGGCAATACCCCGCCTCGTCATTTCAATACCGGACTTGCCCCAGTCTGTAATTCCGGCCTTGATCTTTTCCCAAGTCGTGGAAGCGATTGAAGCGACTCCCTCGAACGGGGCCCTGATCCAACTGCTTGCAGTGGCCGCCATTGATTTGAGTCTTCCCCAAGCTGAAGATGCTCCGTTGGTGATTCTACTCCAGGCGGCGGTCGCGGTGTCCGCGATCATCGAAAACGGAGAGCTTATCTGCGACCAGGCGGACCCGGCGAGGTCCCTCAAACCGGTCCAGAAGTTTGCGGCTGCGTTGCTCACGCCTTGCCATAGCGTGTTCACCGTGTTGCCCAGCGTTTGAAATGGAGCCGCAAGCGCCTCAATAATTCCAGCGCCAGGGCCTTTGATCTTCTGCCAGACGGTCGAGGCGAGTTCCGTCCCCTTGCTGAAAGGTTGAGTGATCGAGGATATGATCCCGCTTCCCAGCGTCTTGAGCCGGTCCCGGATGAATACAGCGCCAGCGAGCACTCCCTTGAGCGCGAGACCCAGCACCTTGGCTGGCAAGAACACAGTCCCCATCATTCCCAGAGAAAACGTCTTCAAAAGGGCCGCGCCCGAGGCGGTGAGGGTAGAAAGCGGGCCGGTCTCCGCGTCAGAGAAGGGCAGAAGCCTTCGCAAGTAGCCGATCGCGTTCTTGAGCATGGTGAAGGGATAAGTCGCCGCCGCGAGAATCCCCTTGCCCAGAGCGAACATCATGCGCTTGCCCGCCTCGAGGAAAGTGACATCACCCGCGAAAAAGCTGCGAGCGGTCCCGATCACGTCGGCCAGCATCCGCACGAGCGGCAGGTTCATGAACGCCGAGGCGATGGTTCCAGCCGCTTCCTTGAAGAAGGTCCCCACCGTGAGGAACAGTCCTTTGATGGACTCCCACACCGCCACGATGATGTCGCGGACCCAGAAGAACGGCGTGGCCAGATAGTCGAACACCGCGCCGGCGAAGGACTTGAGGCCCTCCAGCACCGAGATGTCGCCCGAGAGTACCTGCCACACGATGTAGGCCGCCCGCGCCGCCAGCTGTAAGGCCTGGACCAGCAGGCGAAGCGGCAGGAAGAATTTGAAGACGAACTGGGCCGCCGCGATGAAAGCGCCGATGATGGTCGTGGCCATCCAGACCACGGCGCGCACCACTGCCGTCACCACCTTGATGACGAACACCAATTGGTTGATAACGCACTTCACAATGAAGGCCCCGACCTGGGCAATTACGCCGATCACCGTGCCGAGCGCCTGGCCCAGCTTCTTGTAGGTCGAGGCGTCCGCCGAGGTCGCGGCCATGCCGAAGATCCCGATCACCGAGAAGATCGCTTTATATAATGCGCCGTAGGCTTGCAGCAGCGAGCGCACTGCCGGTCCGAGGATGGCCCCGATCCGCTCGAAGGCATGCGCGAATGCCTGGTGGAGTCCGGCCAGAAACTGGCGCACCCGGTAGTAAATCCTGAACACTGTGGTCACGAGTCCCATGAGGCCCGCGGCCTCGAGCTTCTGCGCCAGGTCCGCCGACATTTGCCCGGTCCCGTCCTTGAGCGAAGATATAAGTGTCCTGATCCCCTGGAAGACCAGCTGCACCTTGTTCCAAGCGCCCATGACTGTGTCCCGGATGCCCGCGAAGTTCGTCTCCCAGGCCCGCTTCAGGAGATAGACCGCGAGGATCACTCCGCCGATCACGGCCACGACCGGCAGGAAGTAAGTGGCAATCGCGGCCCCGACGCCGGACAAAGAAGCTCCCATTGCCACGATCCCGGCCTTGATCGCCGGCAGCGCCACGCCGATGGTCCCGACCGCCGCGATCACGCCGCCCACGACCACGAGCACCGCGCCGAGGGCCATGCTGAAGGTGAGGACCGCGCGGGTCACGCCCGGCATGGACTTGGCAAGCTTCTGCAAGAACAGGATCATCTGCGAGACGCCCTGGATGACGGGGATGACGACGGGCAAAAGCGTCCGCCCGAGTATCTCGAAGAGGTTGCTCACCTGTTGTCTGACTAGTTGGAACTGCGAGCCGATGTCCATGTTCATGGCCCGGGCCATTTCCTCGGTCACGGCGGTGCCGCTCTTCATGGCCTGCTCGATGGAGCGGATGTTGCCCCCCAGGGCTTCCATGCCCTGGGACATCTGCAGCAGGAATTTCACCGCCTCGTCCGACCCGAAGGCCTTCTTGATTTCGACTTGGGCCGCAGCCTGGGAGAGGTCGGGGTATTTCTTTTTGATCTCTTCAAGGATCGGGATGATGCCCTTCAAGCGTCCGCTGGAGTCCACCAGGGAAACCCCCAGTTCGTTCGAGGCCTCGGCCGCCTTCATGATGAAGGCCTTGTAGAGTGTCCCGGCCTCGGACCCGGGCATGGTCGTCTGCAGCTGTCCAAGGATGGCCATCTGTTCCGCGAGGGGAATGTTGGATGAGGCGGCCACCGCGCCGATGTTCTTGATGGCCTCGGCCATTCCCGCGCCAGTGGTCTTGAACACGGCCACGGTCTGGGCCATGCCCCCGGAAAAGGCCTTGGCCCATTCCATGTCAGTCATGTCCGCCATGATCGGCTTGAAGATGCCGTAGCCGGTGGTGAAGGTGCCTACCATCTCCTGGATACTGGCCTTGGTTGCCTTGGCGGTAAGCGCGGCCATCGCGGAGAAGGTCCCCACCGCCTCGTCGCTCAGGTTGGCGAGCGCGGATTTGACGTCATAGGCCGCGCCAATGAATTCCGCCTTGCTGCTCCCGGCCCAGGTGTTGGTGAAGCTCTCGGCCGCGTCTTCGAGAGCGCGGAGGTCTTTGGTTCCGAGGGAGGCCATCTCGCCCAGGGCCTTTTGTGTGGCGGCGGTGGAAGCAATGAGGGCTGCGGGCATGGCCATAAGCGCGAGTCCGGCCCCGATCATCATGGTGCCTTTCTGGATGCGGTCGAGGTTCTTGGTCATGCGCTCGCTTGAAGCCGCCACGGTCCCGTCCAGGGACATCATGGACGACTGGATGCGGGCCGCGTTCTGGGAGAACGCGTCCTTCATCGAGACGATGAGACCAAGACCGAGATCGCCGTTCATTTCCGTCCGCGCTCCAATTGTTCCTTCTCAAAGGCAAGCTGCCGCTCCAGGGCCTCCACGAATTCCGCGCGGACCCGAAGCGGCAGCGCCATTACCTCGGAATATTCCCAGTGCAGTCCGCCGTAAGCCAGGAAGAAAGCGTCCCTTACAAGCGAACTCCGGGGAACAAAAAACCCGGTTCGGCCTCCAGGCGGGTCCGGATGCGCGCTCCGCAACTTTCGCAATCCACTTCCACAACCGTGTCAATGCCAGCATCCACTCGCGCCATCTCCTGGCGGAGCGCGCTCCGGTCCCGCAAGGACATCTCGGCCATCAGCTTCCGCGTCGGCGGCTTGCCGTCGATCTCCACGATGCGCATCAACATGGCCGAGGTGATGGAAGGCTCTTTCAGGGAAGCCAAGCGTTTCTCCATGTTGCCGTCGAGATGCATGAACTTGACCTTCCGGTTAGAGCCGGGGAGCTTGAAGGTGAACTCACGGTCCTTGCCGTAGGGCGTGAGCTTCAACTCTTCGAGGTTGACGCTCGTGAGGTTGGCCTCGCGGCAGGCCGTGTTCGGACAGACCAGTTCGAGGTCCACTTCCTCACCGAGCGAAATCTGCCGGAGCTTCACCAGGATGAAGAGCCGGTCGCCGGAGAGGAGATCGAGGATTTCCTTCATGCCCGGCTTGGCGTTCTCGCCCAGGCGTAGCACGCAGTTCTTGAGCACCTGGTTCACCGCGTCCCCGGTGCGGATGAGCCGCTGGTTGGTGAGCAGTTCTTCCTCGGCCCCGGTCATCTCCCGGAGTTCGACCTCGATCCCGCTGGGCAGTTGAAAAGTATGCATGGCTTACTCCAATCAGGTCCAGTATTGGAAGCAGATGGTGAGCTTCTCGATAGTGTTCTCGGTGTTGGCCCCTTCGAGTTCGTCGTACTCCAGCACCTTGACCCACGCGCCGTGGAGCGTCCATCGCCGGGTCTCATCGCCGGTGCGGTCGTAGCGCACGATGTCGATATCGCGCATGTAGTCCGCGGGCAGGCCGCCGGTCACCGCGTTCACGTCCACCTGCTTTTTAATCCAGTCCCGCGCCGACTCGTCCGAGCCGTCCTGGAGAATGCCCTTCTCCAGGGTGATGTCCTCGAACTTGACCCGGCCCGCGACCTTCTGGTCGAACATCGAGCCGCCCGGCGCGAACGTCACCTCCTCGAACTCGGTCTTCGGCTCCTGGCCCTTCTTGAACAGAGCCACGTCAAAACCGTTTACCTCGATGGCGAACTGCCAGTTCTGGTAAAGGCTCTTCGGCATGTTTCCGCTACGCATTTTGCAAACCTCCTTAGGCGGTGGTGAAGATTTCCTTGAAGTCGGCCCCAGTGGTGGTGAGCACGAAGTTCAACTCGATGAACTCCGCCGTCTTGGTGGGCTTGACGAAAATCCGCGCCACCATTTCGTTTCGGTCAATCACCGCCGGGGTGTTGGTCTCCTCGTCGCACTGGACCGCGAAGTCGTACAGGCCGCCCTTGTCCTTGATGTCCTGCAGGAAGGGATTGATCAGCCGAATGAGCGCCCGCCAGGTCTGCGGGTTGTTCGGCTCGAACACCACGAACCGGGCGGACTCAGCGATGGCCTCCTCCATGTAGAGCATGAGCCGGCGGACGTTAACCCGGTCCAGAGCCGAGGGCTGGCTCTGCAGGGTCTTCTGGCCCCAGATATTGATCCCGCTATCCGGGAAGACCGCGATCACGTTCACGCCCTCGGGGTAGAGCACGTCCCGTTCGCCCCGGCTGGTCTTGTAGGCCACAGACAGAGTGTTGAACACACGGCCCCGGTCAATGCCCGCGGGCGCATACCAGACGTAGGTCTTCTCGTCGTTGCGGGCGTAACATCCCGCGACCGCGCCCGTGGGCGGCACGAGCATTTTCTTGCCGGTCATGGGGTCCATGATCTCGAGCCAGGGGTAGTAGAGCGCGGCATAGGACGAGTTGAACGCGGCATGGTTGTACATGCCCTGGCCCTTGCGGAAGTCCACCGCTTCGAGCGGCTCCAGGAGAATGGGCGCATCCGCGAGGTAGATCAGGTCTTTGCGGTTCTCGGCGTAGGTGATGCCGCCATTGATGACGGTCGCGGTGGTGACGCCAGGGACCATCAGGATGTTCAAGGCGTCGATCTCGTCAAAGGCATAGAAGCCGGTGTGCTGGGATGGATCGCCGGTGCAGTCAACATCGCCGATACAGGCAAGTCCATCGTCCCCGCCTTGGAGCGAGAACTGCCCCACCGTTGGGCGGTCCGCTGCCGACCCCGAGTCCTGGTTCAAGTCCGCCACGGTGATGAAATCCGACCGCTGATTGATCATCAACTCGACGTGGTTCGCGGCGCTCTCATCCATCGAGAGGTCCTTGTACACCTCGACCACCTGGTTCTTGTAGCGGACCACCAGGTTGAAGTTATTGTCTGGATCGAGCGTGCCCGGCTCAATCACGACCGCGATGTTCTGGCCCCAGGTTCCCTCGTCAATCGCGTCAATCCGCAGCCGGTCCACGCCGTCCACGCCGCCGGTAAAGTTGGCCGAGGGCGCGGGAGGCACCAGGCCCCGCTCGGTGGTGGTAGCCTCCACCAGCGCCGAGGCCTCGGGGCTGTTGGCAATGGCGGCGACGACCTGGTCGGCGGTGGTGATCGAAGCCCCGGATTCATCGGTGGCTAACTGGACGTTGATGGATCGATCATAAACCACGATGTAGCACGTGGGATTGGGCACGGGCCAGGTCGCCAACTCGATCCTGATATCGTTGCCGGCCGCGCCCGGCGTTTTGGCTTGCCAGTGAATCTCGTCAAGGCCCGGTGTGCCGGTGACCAGAGTGGCCGCCGCTCCCAACGGGTTCTTGAGCGTGACGTTGGCCTTCTTAGCGGTGAGGCTGTTTCGGTCCGTGGGATCGGTGAGGTGGGCGATCCGGTTTACGTAGAGCACCTGACCGCCGTTGTCGAAGAACGCCCGGGCCGCATAACCCAGGTAGCCGTACTTGTAGTACGAGCCGAACTTGCGAACGAACTGCTCCCAGCTGGTGACGAGGACCGCCTTGTTGATCGGACCGCGTTCGGCCACTCCGATCATGCCGCAGGACGAGGTCGAAATCTGCTTCACGTAATAGCTGAAATCGATCTCGCGGGTATAGATGCCTGGCGAAAGATAGCTGCCCATGATTTACCTCCTTTTCCGGCGCGGGGCGGTTTTGGCGGGAGACTCCGCTTCCGGGGGCGATGGTTCAACCGCCGGAGCGCTTGCCGGGGGCGTGTCCTCGGTCGGGTCTCCAATGTCGGCGAAGGAAACAAATCCCCGCTTCTCCGCCATCTTTATCTCCGGGGAGATTTTTTCCTCGCTGATCGCCCGCCGCTCGCGGGGATTGAGATACAGGCTCTGGCCGCTCCCCGCCAGGTGGAAGGTGAGCGGCTGAAACATCAGGTTCTTGATTTCGATCATGTATGCTCCTCCTCTTGTTATGGGGTGTAGGTGATTTCCTCGATCACGCCGTCGCGGAACTGGAAGGTCACGTCCCGGACGAGCTTGCCATTCCTCACCAGGCCGTCGTAGATCGGGCAATCCTCGATCCGGCATCGGCCCGAACTCTGCCGGAGGTTGGAGAGGTTTACTCGGTTGAGGCCGCCCAGGGGGACCAACTCGGTTACGTTCAACGATCCGCGATCCGCGACCGCCAAGATCGGGTGCAGCTGGTAGAAGCGGGCAACCTTCTCCTGCAAGTCCAGCAGCGCCGCCTCGTTGCCCGTGGTCACGATCACGTCAAAGTCCAGGTGGTAAAGCCTCGGCGACTTGCACTCCTCGTAAGAAAGTTGCGGGACGTCCTTCTCTATCAACTTCACCTGCGACCGGCGGTCGCCGTCCTCCACCAGGGTCGGGCCCTGCAGCACCACACTCGGCACATTGGGAACTACGAACACATCGTCCGAGGCCACCAGCACCGCGTCCGAGTGTATCTCCGCCTTGACCAGGCGGATGAAACTTTCAATCACTGTCCGAACCGTGTCCATTTTTTCCTCTACAGGACTGACCGGATCGCCTGCCGGTAGTTCTCGATCACCTGGTCCTGGTATTTCTCCATCACCGGATGCAGGAATGGCCGGGGCGGGATCACGATCACCGCGCCGTTGGGGTGATTGATCGTGGCCCCGTATTCCATGACCGCGCCGATGTTCACCATGTCCTCGCCGTCCTTGTTCACCGTGCCCTTGAGCAGACCCACGAATGCCCGGTCCGCCATGATCCGCTGGGTGATCGAGTTCACCAGGAAGCCGGTGTCGATCAGGGCCTTGCTCGATCCCTTCTTCAGGATGGTGCTCGCGGCCAGTTCCACGAAGGGCTTGCCGCCGGGGGCCTGGCTCTTGATGCCGCGCTTGATCTCGCGCACTAGAAAGATCGCGTTCTTGATCGTGGCCGCGCGGATGGCATTGGCCAGGCGAGCGCCGGGGTTGTTGGCCAGCTTCGCCTTGGCCTTGTCCCAATTGCCGAATTGCTTAGCGCCCATGAAGCCTCACCAGTTTGATCACCTTGTGGGTGACCACTCCGAAACAGCGCTCTTCCTGGACAGCCTGGACCCGGAACTTGTCGTCGCCGACATTGATCCGGTCCTCGGCCTTGATGTCCAGGTCAGGCAGGACGCACGCGCTGGCGTCGATCTTCTGGGCCAGGTCCTCGGGCGGCGTCTCGATAAACTCCAGAGGGAATGTCCGAACCGCCTCATAGGAGACATCGTCCGAACCATAGAGCCGCTCGCCCGGCACGGCGCACAGTTGCGTGGCCTCCTGGTCCGAGGCCAGGATCAAGTCCCGCACGTCCTCGGCGACCAATGATTTTTCGCGGTCAGACAGGAGGTTCATGTCGCTTCCCTTGCTCGAAGATTAGCGGTGAGAGTCCGCTCGGAGTGATGATGTAGTCCTCGGGGCTGGTCGTCGCGCCTGGCTTGATTTCGCCCAAGCGTTGCTTGTACAGGGCCTTCAAGTCGGCCTCGAGCGTGGCCCAGTGCTCCGGCTGCTTGGTCTTGTCCACCCGTTTGTCGCCACTGGAGAACGAGAAGGCGTTGGCGGTCGCGGCTCGCATGACCTGGCAGGCATTGATTTGCCCGAGGATCAGGAGCATCTCCAGGGCCTCGCCCTGCGGCTCCGGGGAGATCTCGCCGTTGTTGATGACGAGCGAGACCTCCAGGTCGCGGGCGACCTGGTACACTCCCTTCAGGACGCACCGGCCCAGGACCTCGTTGCTGAACAACTCGGAGTTGGGGTCGGAGAGGTCCACGCGGAGCGCGGCGATGAGATCAGCCAGAGCCACCCTCGACCTCCGTCAGCCGCTTCTTGAGCGCGTCGAGCACCGTGCGGCGCTTCTCGGTGGACATGAGCGCCTTCAGCTTGTCCGCGTTATCCTCCTCGCTCACCTTGGTGATCGCCTCGGTAGCCGAGAGCTTCGTTATGTCGACTTCTTCTTGGCCGGTATCTTCCCCGACGGTTTCTCGCGGTTCCGGCTCATCGAATAGCGGCATGTTGGTCCCGGCCTCGGTATTGACCAGCCAGCCCTTCTTCAGGGCCTTGTCCAGCTGGGGCGTGAGCGCCTTCACCTCGACCACCGCGCCCGGAGCCAGGCGCAGGCCCGCGTCCGGCACGACCAGGATGCCCGGACGGACGTTCTTTACCTTGTAAGTCATCGTCCGCCCTCCTTATCCGAGCAGCTTGATCTTGGCCAGGATTTCCGGCCGGGTGATGCCCTGGCCCTGCTCCGACCAAATCAGCCAGCCGGTCTTGAACTTCGTCTTCTGCTCGATGGACTCGGTCTTGAGCGTCTCGCGCACCGGCAGCTTGCCGATCTCCTCGTCCGGGATGATCAGGATTTCGTTCAGCGGCGCGGACGCGGTGAGCAAGATGCCGCCGGTGCCGTAGTTCTTGATCACGCCCTTGGCGCGCAGTTCGAGCTTGGTCTGCGGGTCCAAGTCCCAGCCGCGCATGTCGTTGAAGCGCCGGCCCCGCATCACGATGTACTTCACCGAAAGCTCCAGGTCCTCGATGATCGAGACGGCCTCGTTGAGCGCCTCCTCGGTGAGCGTGTCGCCCGTGACCTCGACCGTGTTCTCCGCCGGGACAGACGCCGTGATCACGGTGAGGGTGCGCTTGTCGATCTCCTTCCTGATCTCGTCGGCGGCAGCGGTCTGCATGTCGGTGAGCGTCCCGATGTTGCCGTTCTTCAAGACCGCGATGTCGACCATCGGCGCGGAGTGGATGCGGTGCGTGGGGAACTCGATCTCGTCTTGGCCGAGTTCGCTCTCTTGAGCCTCGCCCTCCTTGCTGATCCAGTAGGCCTTCACGCGCGGCTTCTTCTGGTAGATCGGCCGCTCGCCCTTGGGCAGGGTGTGGCTCGTGAGCAGGAGCGAGGAAATCTCCTTGCGCTTGATCTCCTGCTCGATGGGCGCGGCGATGGCGGCGGCCAGCGCATGCAGTCCCTCCGGCGACTCCAGCGCCTCGCTCATGAGCCGGGCCATGCTCTGCATGTACTCCTGGCTGTGCACGTTCATTTGATTCATCTCCATATTCGCTTCCTCCTTAGATCAGCAGCTTGAACTTGAGCACGCCGCCCGAGAGAGCGATGGCCCGGGCGATGACCTCCTCGCCAGCGAGCACGCCCGCGATGAGCTTGCCGTTGGCCGACACCTTGAGGTCATTGCCGGGGACGATGGTCCCCTCGAACACGTCGGTCTCGTAAACTCCGCCCATGCAGTAGATGCCCGGCATCTCGCCGTCCTTGTAGTCCTTGATGAGTATCCCGAAGGACTTCACGGTCGGGTCGGTGTTCACCGCGAACAAATCGCTGCCCGCGATCTTCACCACCTTGCCCTTGCTTCCCGCGCCCTGCATGTAGCCGTCGCCGTAGGCGAGGCCCCGATGATTGGGATTGATGAAACTCATTGCGCTCCTCCTTCCTTAATTGGCCTCGGCCCGCTCGCCGGTTGCCGTGGCTACCCTGTGCCGATAGGCGACCATGAACCCGGCCTTCAGCTTGTCTTCCAGGGTCGCCTTGTGGTCGTCCACGTCCTTGGGCCGCACCCCGGCGTCGCTGCGCATGGCCGGTTCCTCGTCCGCCTTGTCCGCTTTGGACTGCTCCTTCTTCGGGGGAGGCTCGGCCTTGTCCTCCTTCTTCACGCCTTCGGACCTGGCCTTGATCATCCGCTCGTAGGCCGCCTCGGTCGCGGCAAACGCCTCGTCCGACATCAAGGCCAGCCGCTTGAACTCGGCCTCGCGGTCCTCGTCCGTCTCGAACGCCATGCCCTGCTTCTCGATCTTGCGCAGGAGCTTTTGCGCCCGCGAGCGGTTGGACGCGGCCTGCTGCTCGGCCTCCAATTCCTCGACCCGCTTCTGGAGGGTGGAGACCTGTTTCTTCAGGTCCGCGTTCTCCTTCTCCAACTCCTTGATCCGGGTCTTGTCGTCCGCCGGAGCGCCGGCCTCGCCGTCGTCCTTTTTCTTCTTGGCGGCTTCGGCCGCCCTCTCTTCCTGCTTCTCGTTCTCGTCCATGTGTGGACCTCCTTTGTCCTGGTTTGAAATTTCCGTTTCAGCAACCGCCGCAACCTGGGTTATCCTCGCGTTCTCGTCCGCACCCTTGCGGTCTAAAAGCCCGAGGCCGGTGAAGGTGACTCCACGTAGAATCTCGAACACCGGCTTGCCCTGGAATGAGCCGCCCTTGTACTTGCGCAGGTGAACGCAGTAGTCGCTCTTGTTCTTCACCTTTTTCCCGCAGATCGAGCACTCGCCTTCATCGTAATCGCACTCCATCGAAACCTGGGTGATGATCCCGCGCTTCATCAGCTTGTAAGCCAGCTGCGCGTTCTGGCTGTCCGTGGCGTAAAGCTCGCCCACGCACTCCACCCGGCCGCCGTTCTCGTCCTCCAGGTAATCGGCGGCCACGATCCCGCCCACGATGTCGGTGAAGTCCTGCGAGTGCTTGAGGTCAATCTTCTTGTTAACCGCCGTCATGTACCGTGCGGCCAGTTCCTCGGCAGTGAAATGGTCCCCGTTCTTGTTGGTCCCGACCCGGCAGAGAATGAAGGTGAACTGCGGGTCTCCGGCCTGCTTGGAAAGATCGAGCGCCTCGGTGAACATGCCCTCTGATGCATTGACCTGGATATCCACCGGGACCGAGGTGTGGCACGCGGCCGCCGATAGCGACCCCTTGGACCGGGCCGCGCTTCTCGCCTTCGAGGCCACGAACAGAAGCTCCTTCGCATACTGGCCTTCCCGCCCAATGTTCTTGGCAATGGTGTAGACCACGTCCATGCCGCTCACCTGGACCTGGCCGAAGTGGTCGCCGAGGATTTCCTTGATCTCGTTCTCGCGGGGGAAGGCCCGGTCCCGGTAGGAGAGCAGCACCGTGCCGTACTTGCCCCGGGCGTCCGCCGCCATCGTCTCCATCAGCTTGCGGATTGATTCCTTATTAAAACGGGTGCGGGACGGGTAGTTGCGCCGGGGGTTGGCGTTGAGCTTTTTGTCGGCCCAGCGGGTCATCAACCCTTCCACGAAGTGGAGCGAGTCTTCGTAGTCGTTGATGCCGAACTCGGTGACGTAAGGCGGGTCGAGGTAAAGCGCGTCCGCGCTGAAGCGCCGGATCGCTTCCACCGCGTTCAAATTGAAGGCCTTGCACTCCTGGCCGTTGTCAAACACCAGGTTGTTGAGTTGCTTGATCGAGCGCTTGAAGGATTCAACCAGCCGAGAGAGCGGCAGGTTGACCAGCTGCGATTCCTTAAGGCTTGCGCTGGCCTGTGTCTCGTCCACGTCTGTGGGCTGGTGCACTTCGTGGCCGGCCCGCTTCGTCATCTTCGAGCGCGAGAACTGGCCGAACGCGCTCTTGGCCTTGACTGCGGTGCCCAACGCGGCGAGCGCCAAGTCCTTCTTGTAGCCCGAGAGCTTCTGGATGTTCGACCACACCTGGTCAAGCCATTGCAGAATGGGCTTGGTGTAGTAGTAGCCGTGGAAGTGGTCCAGGATGAACGTGCCCGCCCCCGGGTTGGGAGCGAGCAGCATCTCGATGTCCTCATCGCTGAGCTTGTCGTGCGAGTTCTCGACCACCGCGCGGGCCAGGTGATAAGGATACCGGAGCAGGTCGTTGGCCATGACCTTGTAGCCCTTGCGCTTGAAGTTATAGGCCACGTTCGCACCGCCGGAAAAGGCGTCCAGGATGGTCTTCGCGCCCTTGGGCACGTGCCGCTCAATCCAGCCCATCATCAGGTACTTGCTACCCATGTACCCGGTGACCCGGACCGGATCGTTTTGCCCTGCCTGGCAGGTGAGCAGATCGAGAGCTTCACCCAGCGGCGCGTCGGCCAGGGCCTGCATGTTGTCCTCGATCCGTAGGGCCGCCTCCGCTGCGCTCTCCGACTCGTGCTTCTTCACCCACTCCTTGGCCTTGTCCAGGGTCCAGCCGTTCGGGTTGTCCTCGGTCTTCTTGGCGAAGCGGTAGGCCTGAAGGACCATCGCCTTGGGGTCGTGCCCCTCCTGGACGTGTTCTTTCTTGAGCCGGCCCATGATGATGGCGACGCCCTCGACCCCCTCCAGCCCCTTCCGCCGGAAGCTGCCCTTCTCGAACTCCTCCGGGTCACGCACGCGGAAGCGGATTTCATTCGGGGTCTCGTCCCAGATTGCCTGGGTCTGCAACTCGTCCTCTGCATAAGCCTCCAGCGAGGCCGCGGCCTTCTGTTCTTCCTTGCCCCGCTTGCAGATGAACAGCCGCTCCTTGGCGTGCGAGGCGTCACCGTGCTGCGAGGTGATCGAGTAATGGTGGTCGTGCGAACGCATGGCCGACTCGCGGCCGAGCGAGCCGATAATCTTCTTCATGTCATGCTCGTTCGGGTAGGCGTGATCCCGGTAAGAGATCAACCAGTGCGGGATGTGCTTCGCGTTGCCCAGGAAGGTCTCGAAGAACTCATTGGCGTTGGCCTTGGTCACCGTCTTGTGGTCGGTCTCGTAATGCTTGGTCTTCGAGTCCTTGACCAGGGTGAGGCCCTCCCAATAGTTCATCAGGCCCTCGACAAAGTGGTAGGATTTCTCATAGTTGGTGGTGGAGAATTCGGTCGCGTAAGGCGGGTCGAAGTAAACTAGGTCGCCTTTGATGCTCGGCAGGAGTTCGTTCACGTCCTTCCGAAACGCCTTGCACTCCTCACCGTTGTCGAACACCAGCGCGTTAATCCGCGCCACGTTCTTGCTGAACCGCTCCTTGAACTCCTCGGGCGTATCCTCGCGCTTGCCGTAGCGCGTGGACGACGAGAAATGCCCGAATCCGCCCTTGCCCGACATGCAGGTCTTGCCCAGAGCGAAGAGCGCGATGTCCTTCTTGAAGCCATCGAGCTTGTCCGCGTTGGCCCTGATGTTATCAATCAGGCCGTGGACGCCCTTGGCGAAGAATATGCCCTTGAAATTGTCCCGGACGAACGTCCCGGCCTTGGGGTTGTCCGCAAGCAGCGCCGTAAGCTCGTCGTCCGAGAGCCGGACCTTGTCGTTCTCGATGATCGCCCGCGCCGCGTGGTAGCAATAGCGCAGCCGGTCGTTGGCCATGACCTTGAGGCCCTTGGTCTTGTACATGTAGGCCACGACCGCCGAGCCGGAGAAGGCGTCCAGCGCCGACTCCACGCCCTCCGGGGTATGCTTCCAAATCCAGTCCACCAGCTTCTGCTTCGAGCCGATGTAGTTGGTGATGTACTTGGGGCGCTTATCCGGGGGAAGTTCGGGTTGACTTTCTTCACGCGCATAAGCCTCCAGCGCCTCGAAGTCCAACTCCAAGGCCGCGTCGGTCTCCAGCAGAAACGCCAACCGTTCGTAATCAGTAGCAAAAAGCTCCATTCACATCCTCGCGGGAGCCTTGGTCTCGGACGCGGGCCAAGTCCATCGCCCGGGCCCATGACAAGCTCCTGCGGGATATATACCGGCGGAAAGTGAAAAGTGTCGGAAAAAAGTTGAAAAAAATTATGAAGCGGTGAACTTGGCGATGATAACTTTGGCGCAGGCCTCCGAGGAGGGAAATTCGTCAACCTCAATTTCGCTCCCCCCCATCCCGCGATAGGGAGAGAGCGTTGTCCGATGGTACTCGAGGAAATCGTCCGGTAAGTTCTTGATCCCGTTCTCCACCAGCCGGTTGATGATCCACTCGGCCTCTTCCTGGGCCTCGGGGTTGCCGGGGAGGTATTCGATCACGAGGTCGAGGCCGGGACCGGGCCCCTGGACCCAGACGCCGATGGGTTCGTAATGGGGATTGCGGAGACGGTCGCGGAGCGCGTACTCAATCATGTAGCGGAGCTTCATTCCCACTCCTCCGCGATCCGGATGTGTTCGGCCAGAATGTCCTGGTCCGCGATGTCGAAACGCTCGCGGTTCTCGGCCTTGTATTTTTGCCAGGCCTTCCAATCCTCAACCATCCCCGGCTCCGACACCTCCATGATCAACTCCGCGTGGAAGCGCCGTTCCCGGTCATCGTCGAGGTCAATGAGATAGGTGTCGTCCTGCTCCCACCGGCAAACCTTGATGGTGTGCGAGAACTGGAAGCCCTGGTCGTAGCCCGCCATCTTGAACAGGAGCCAGAAGTCCGCATGGGTCATCTCGCCCGCAGCGTTGAACTGCGGGGCCACTCGGGTGACCGTGTAGCTGTCCACCAGGCCCAGGCGGATCGGCTTCTCGCCACGCTCCCTCATCTCGATCCACGAGCCTTGCCGGTTGAACTCCGAGAACAGCGCCTGCAGCCGCTCCTTCTCCTTTTCGATGAACTCCTTCATGCTCACCTCGCAATCACAATGTCCTCGACCTTGCGGCCGTCGGGAAGTTTCACGATGCCCTTCTTGCGGAAGGACTCCAAGATCTTCTTCCGCTCGTTCTGGCTTCCGGCCACGATGACCTCGATGTTGTCCAGTACTGTCACCGAGTATTTGAAGATGGTCTCGTTTCCACTCTTGCGAGCGAATTTCTTCCAGTCCTCGGGCGTGCTGCCGCGATGCTGCGTCACGTAATCGTCCACCACCTTGCCATAAGCGTCGTGGTCGTAGCTGATAGCGTCCATTCGGCGCAGGAGCCGCTTCTTGAAGTACAGCCCGGTCTCGTCCGGGCCTTTGTCCGGGACCTTCTTGATTCGCGTGAAGAAGTAGCTCGCGCCGCCGGTTTTCATGTCCTCCTCCGGCGACATGCCGCCCACCGGGACCCCGGCCCGCAGCTTCTCGATGGTGCTCACCGCCGCGCCGTTTTGCTCGACCACCTTTTCAATGAACGAGGACACGCTCTCACCGTTGGTGAGGTGGTGATGGAGCGCGTAGCCCTTCATCTCCTTCTCCAGGTCCTCGTCCGAGAGGTCGAACCGGTACTGATGCCGATAGCCCGCGCCCTGGCCCGGTTGCTTGAACGCCAGCTGATACTCGCCAATGGGATCGTAGCCCGGCATACGGGTCAGGTCCTTTGCGCCCAGCCGCTTCTCCCAGAAGGCCCGCATCTCCCGGACGCGGACCTCCTTGCTGGCCGAGCGCCGGTCAAGGTCCGCGATCATCTTCTTGTAGGCGGACTCTTTTTCCGCCTTGGAGAGGTAAGCTTGCTTATGGAGGTAGAGCAGTTCCGAGTCCTCGGCAGTCGCGGCGGTGGACTTGAGGCCCAGGGTTTCCATGTGCCCCATTGCCCGCTCGATGCTCTTGGCGTCCGGTTTATCCGGCAGCACCATCTCGAACTCGCCGCGCTGGGCATAGAGATTCTTCTCCGACCAGGGGCGGTACACGGCCCTTACACCATCACCGAATTCCACCTCGAATTGCTCTCCTGCCTTTAAACTGTGGCCCTTGAACATGGCCGAGTTATCTGCGTCTTCCTTCACCACGACCAGGTCGCCATTCTTCAGTTCGCGTTTCTCGTGCAGCACCTTCGAGCGGGTAACCTTGAAGCCCACGTCCTTAGACTTCTCCGGGCGAGGGGATGCGTGCTTCTTCGTGTAAGCCCCGAACATGTCCTTGATCGGCTTCTTCGCGCTTTCCGCCTCCTCGATCCTGGCGAGCCAAGCCAGGTACTCGTTGGCCATGCCCTGCACGTCCGGGTCGCTGGACTTGGCCAACTTCTGGAGAGCCTTCTCGTGCCCCTTGGCCTTTTTCAACTTGTCCTGGTTGTACTTCTTGTCGTCCTTGTGGTGGTTGATGGTCTTGGCCGCAGCCAGGATGTCGTCCGCGAACTGGTCCTCGGACAGAGTGTCGCCCACCTTGGCCGAGGCGGGATCAATCCCGGCTTTTTTAAGCGCCTCCAGGATTTTCGCGTCGGCCTCGGGCCGGACCTTCATTTTGATGACCGTCCGCTCTTTGCCCTTGGCCGTCTCCACGAAGATGAGCGCGTTCTGGTCCTCGATGTCATCCTCGTCAAAGGGCAGGACCTTGCCCTGCCAGCCAAGCTTCCTCACTTCCTCGATGAGCTTTTCCTCGGCTGGACCGAGGCGGCCTTTCTTGGGGAGGGCCGCAGCCGCGTCCTCGAAGCGAAAGCCCTTCTTGCCCAGCACGTCGGCATAGAACCCCTCAAAATCCCGGCGCAGGTTGCGCTTGCGCTCCAGCGCCAGATCGAGGAAAGCTTTTTTCTTGGCCTCGTTTTTACCGAAGCGGCCATCGGCATAGGGCTTGAGTAGCGCCAGGTAGTCATCGTCTGCAATCTTTTCGACCTCACGGATGTAGCGGAGCGTGACCGAGGGATCGGCCTTGACCTTGCCCTGCTTGACCGCGCGGAAGACCGTGTTGTAGTAAGGCTCCTGCTCGCCGAACTTGCCGTTAGGGTGGTAGTCAATGGAGAGCTTGTCCTCCCCCAGGTGCTTGAAGAGTTGCCCCTTGTCAATGCCGTAGACCTTGCCGCTCCGCGCCCGCAGGAACTGCTTCGAGTGGCCATCATGGTTGGAGACGAGCCAGTCCACCACGTGCTCGCGTTGAATCTGTTCCAGTTCGGTGGTCGTCAGCTGGGTCGGGTCCACGTCCGAGAAATCGCCCTTGGCCTGAAGATCGGTATGCCACTTCTGGATCGAGCCGAGCTTGCCGTTCAAGTTGATGGTCCGCACTTCGACGGCGTCCGGGTCAATCAGCCGCCCGATCTGGTAGGCCGCCTCCTCGCCCTGGGCGATGAACTCGTCGCCGGATTTTTCAATCGGCTTGAACAGCCACTTGGCCCCGCTCTCGTCTACCCAGAACTCCTTGGTGTGCGCGCCGCCGACCTCGGCCTTGCCTGCGGGCTTGAAGTTGCCGGGCTTGCCCTTTTTCTCCCAAGCCTGGTCCGCGTCCTCGAACTCCGATCCCTTCTTGGTGAAGACCGGCGGCTCTGGTGGGGACGGCTCGGGAGGAGAAGGCGCAGGCGCTGGACGAGTTTTAACTGGCGGACTGGGCGCGGTCGGAGCTTTCTTGCCGCCGTGCTTCTCGGCCCAGGCCCCGTGCTTGGCTTCGATGCTGGCCTTGGCCGCCTCCACCTTGGCCGGGTCGGTCTCGGTGAACAGCGTGACCATCTCGTCCTTGTTCGCCCACTGCCAGTGCTTGAGCTTGGTGTCCTTGGCCAGGGTCTTGAGGTCGCCCGATTTCATGGCCGCGACCTGGTCCTGGAAGAGCTTCTTCTTGAGCGCGAGCTCCTTGGCGTTGGACTCCAGCATCTCCTGCGGCAAGCCCGCACCCTGGGCGAGCGCGGATTCGGCTTCCTTGGCCGCCGCGAGGAAATCGTTATAGCCAGCGGGCGACTTGGGCACGATCACCTTGGAGGCCGCCTGCTCGATGGTCTCCTTGGCCTTCTTGACCTTTTCCTTCTGCGCCGAGTCGAGCGCTTCCTGCTTGGTCTTCTCGGCCAGGTCCTGGCCGGCGGACTTCTCGATGGCTTTGACTAGTTGCTGCTTGTTTTTGAGCGGGCCGATGGAATGCTTCTCTTTGGCGGCGATGAGGTCTTGTCCCTGGAGGCCGGAGTGGTCCACGCCCGGCTCGATCTCGTCCAGGAGTTCGATCACGTCCTGCTTGGTCATGTTGAGCGAAACGCCCTTGTCCTTGGCGATGTCCTTGAGGTCGTTCACCGAGAGACCCTGGAGACCGCCTGGCGCGGGAACCTTCTTCAGCTGGTCGGTTATCTGCTGGGCCTGCTTGAGCGCGGCCTGCTTCTCGGCCAGGAGCTTGACCAGGTCCTCCTTGGTGCGCAGCAGGCCGATCTTGTATTCCTTGATCTTGGCCTGGAGCGCCTGGCCGGAGAGGTCCCCGTGTTCAATGCCCGGCTCGGCCTGATCCAAGAGCTTGATGAAGTCGGCCTTGGTGCGGGCGATGGACACACCGTTCTGCTTGGCCAGAGTCTGGAGTTGCTTGGCGGTGAGGGCTTGGAGGTCGCCGATCTCGCCTTTCTCGAACGCGGCCTTGAGCTTGGAGTCCTCGCGGGCCTTGGCGAGCGCCTGGCCCTCGATTCCCTCGGGCGGGATGATGCACGCGGCTGGTTCGTCCGCGGCCACGGCGATGAGTTCGCTCCCGCAGATGTTGATGGGCCAGGCCACGATGTTGGTGCACCGGCAGTTGGGGTGCGCGGGCTGCTGGGGGAAGCGGTCAATCAAAAAGACCTTGCCGTCGAGCGGGCCGCACACCGGACACACCCGCTCATCGTCCATTGTCATCCATTCGAGCTTCTTCACGCCCACGTGTTTGTGGAACTTGATCCGGCCCTGGTTGTGGGCGCGGAGCACCTCGGTGCGGGCGATGAGTTCCATCCGGTACTGGGCCTTGCTGAACACCTTCGATCCCGCGTGCCGGAAGGACTCCGGGTCTTTCACCACGTGGCCCAGGTCGCGGACAATGTCCTCCACGCCCTTGCCCGTGGCGACCCCGGAGAAGACCACGCGCTTGATCCCGTCCGCCAACTCGCGGTTCACGTCGCCGGCCAGGACCAGGTTGTAGTTGGCCATGAAGTCGAGCGCGTCGGTGTCCACCAGCGTAAAGACCTTGGTGGAGAGCTTATCAATGCCCTCGGGCTTGAGGTCGCGGTAAAAGGGCAGCTGGGCCGAAGCGAACTCGTCAATACCGCGATAGATGCCCTGGCGGAAGGAAGCCTTCGTCGCCTTCTTGAACCGGAGCGTCTGCTCCTTGCGGAGCGTGCTGGTGATCTGCTGGAGGTCGGCTTCAAGCTTCTTCAAGCCCTGGACCGCCGCGAGCTTGTTGTCCGGGAGCGAACCAAGGGTCTTGTAATGCAGGATGACCTTGCGGACCTCGTCCTCGGCGTCGGCCAGGATGCCGGAGAGATCGCTCGCCACCTGCTCGGTGTATAGGTTCCTGGCTTTGACGCTCCGCGCCGTGGCCTGGCGGATGGCCTCGGCCTGGGTCAGGGGTGTCTTAATGGCGAGGGCGGACAGCACGGACGACTCCGATCAGCTTGCCGGGGCAATGCGGGCGTCGAAGAAGCGGCAGGCTGGTGAAGAAAAAGTTGTCTCGGATTTCCGCGCCCGGCAATGGTTCTTCTCCTCGTCGAAGTGAGCGCACGAGTCGCAGACCTCGTCACCGATTGCCCGGGCATAGTCGGCCTCCACCGATGCGCTCGCCTTGTTCGCCGCCGGGTCCAGGCCGAGCATCTTCTGCGCGACCTCCACGCCCATGATCCCGGCCATGACCATGTCCACGATGGGCTTGATCTGCTTCTCATCCAGCAGGTCCACCGACTTCTTCTCGCTCTCCCTATTGGCCGCCTCGATGTCCGGGTCGAGGTCCATCTTCAGCTGCAGGCTCGCCCGGCTGATGAGCTTGCGGTCATAGAGTTCGATGAGCAGGCGCTTCACGTCCACCGCGTCGCTGGGGTCAAGATCGTTGAACAGAAACTGGAGGGTCTTGTCCTTATGCCCCTTGAGTTCCATCCAGTCGTCAAAGACCCAGGCCAGGATGTCGCGGGCGGCCTGCTTGATCTCCCGGATCATGACCAGCATCTTCTGCAGGCTCACCGAGGCCGTGGCGAAGTTGGGGCCGTCGCCCGTGATGAGCGTGCGCGACAGCCCGAGCGCGACCATGATGTCTTCCTTGACCTCCTTGACCTTGTCCTCGACGTTGAGGACTTGGCCTTCGGTCCCGTGGGTCTCGACCGTGACGTAGAATGGGACCACCAGCCCGCTCTTCAGGTCCATCTTGTTCACCATATCCCGGACCTGCTCCAGCATGGTCTGGTCGGGCATGACCATTTTCTGGCCATAAGCGCCGCCGACCTTGAGCAGCCGGAAGGGAGTGGCCCAGCGCTTGGCAATGGCTTGTTCGGCCCGGCGATAGTCGCGCAGGAGTTCGATGGACTGGAACGCGGGGAGCACCAGTGAGTTGCCGCGCGGCGAGAAGGGCGGGGCGTCCCATTTGAGGTGGAGCACCTGTTTGACCGGCAGATTCAGGGCGTCTCCCGCGCTCGGCGCGTCCTCGGGGTATTGCTTGGCCTCGACCAGTTCGCCGTTCTCGTACCGGACCTTGACCGAGATCGGGTTCACGCACACGACCTCCTCGATGTCCTTGCCGTCCTTGGTGTAGCCCTTGAACCCGATGGCGTCGCCCTTGACCAGCAGTTGCAGGATCATGGCCTTCACGAAGGCCGAGACGCTAATCTTGTAAGCCAGTTCGCTGGCGGCCTCCTTCACGCCCGCGTCATCGCTGGCGACTTTAATCTCGTCGCCCACGGCGAAGGTTCGCCAGGAGTTCACGCAGTTTTTGACCAGCGGCTCCTCAACGTAATACTCCCAGGCCCTCCGCGCCCGGTCTTCCCAGGTCACGGGAATGGCCTCGTTCGCCGAGACCTTGGCGAACACCGCCGGGTCCAGGGCCGCAGCCGATGCCAGCGGCGCGATAATCACCCCCTGCGCCAGGAGGTCTTCGTTCGTGATTTGTCCTTTCCCTTCCACTGCAACCTCGCTTGTTTTAGCCCTGTGAGCGCCACATTCGCGCCACGGCGCGAGATGAGATCGCCTTTAGGGGTATGTAGCCAAGGCCAGGCTAACTGGCAGCCCTTGGGCCAAACGCTAAATAAACACCGGCTCCGTCATCAGCGGCACCAAGTGGACCGTCTCCTGGCCGGCCCCGTTCAAGTTGCCCTGCTCGCGGGCGAGTATGGCGCAACGCACCGCGTCAACGATGTGGTCGTTGCCCTTCCCGTAGATCACCTTGCCGTCCCGCAGTGTGTAGGTGTGCGTGGTGAACTGGTCCTCGATCTCCATATCATCGGCTGGGAAGATGAGTTGCTTCCTCTGGAGCGCGCCGTTGATGAGGCTCGTCATCAGCTCCTTGGTCCGCTTCTTGACCTCATGGCCGTCCCGCACCGCCAGGGTCGTCATTCCGCCGAAGTCATACCCGGCCAACCGTCCCTCCAACTGGAGCGGCTTGTACTTGTCGAGCGTCAATAGCTCCTGGACCACAGCCAGGCCGTTGCCGCCGTTGTCCACGCCGATCCCGACCGGCGAGAAGTATCGTTCGAGCAGAGCAATGGCCTGGGCGATGTGAGGATAGGTCACGTGCTCCATGTGGACGCGCAGAATGAGCTTCAGCACCGACCGCTCGCCGGCTTCGCTCTCCCGGAAGACCACGAGCTCGGTGGGGTCGTTGGTATAGCCCAGGTCGCCGCCGATCCAGAACGTGCCGGTCTGCGGCATGAGATTGAGGAGCATCTCCAGCCGGTCGCAGGAGTCATCCTCGGTCTCGCAGTTCTTTAGCTCGTCGCCAGTAATCACCACCTTCTGGTATTCCAATAGCTCCTGCCGGCACAGGGTCAGGTACTCGATGTTGAACGCGCCGTAGGAGGGCTTGCCGTGTTCACCCGCGACCTCATGCTGCCAGCCCGCGGTGTCCTTGCCTCCATAGAATTCGATTAGCTCCGACTCGCGCTCTTCGCTCCAAGCCGGATTCAACCACGAGGGCCAGCGGAAGACCTTGAACTGGTCCGAGGATGTGAGGCGGTAATAGGTGGTGTTGCGCAGACCGTTGGGAGTCGAGTAAATCCGCAGCTTGCCGTTGGCCTTGAGGCACTGGCGCAGGGCCTTCCACGCTTTCTCGGAGAGCCACGCGCCCTCGTCAACCCAGACCCGGTCCACGTGCAGCGAGCGGAACGAGTCGCCGTAAGCCCCCGCCGGTCGGAAGTAAAGGATCGAGCCGTTGGCGAACTCCAGCCGGAAGTAGGGCTTGCGGTGAATCTTGGGCTTGCCGTACTTGCTGATGGCGATGCTGTCCATCAGGTCCGGGTTGGATTCCAGTTGGAACTCGATCTCCTCGATCAGGGTATCGAGATGGCCCTGGTGAGGCGCGGCGATCAGGCCCTGGCCGCCGGTGGTGATGAAGGCGAAGTGGAGCGCGTCGGTGGTGATGTTCACGCTCTTGCCCGCGTCCCGGCCATCCAGGTGGATGATGTTCCTGACCTCGCAGAGCAGGTCCTCGGCCTGGTGCGGCCAGTAGCTCCGGGGCGTCTCGTCTCGGTTCTTGAGGTAAGCCTGGCCCCACAGGACCGGGTTCATCAGCGTTTCCGCCAGACGGCGGTCCCTGGGTTTTAGGCCCGCCATGACCCCATCTCCCCAGTATTCCGGCCCTCGAAAATACTATCAGAAATGCCTTGACTTCCGGCTGAATAGAAGCGTGTATGTGTATGCGCCGACATAATCGGACGGCGCGGGATTGACCCCACGGAAAGGAGGCAGACATGAAAAGAAAGGACGTCGAGGTTGGCCGGACCTACCTGGTCAAGGTGTCCGGCAAGCTCGTCCCGGTGCGGCTCGAAGCCGAGCATCCGAACGGCGGATGGACGGGCGTGAACAAGGAAACGCGGCGACAGGTCCGGGTTCGGACCGCCGCAAGGCTGCGGTGCGAACACACCGCGAACCCAAACTAAGAAAGGAGACCGACTATGACCGAGACACTGCATGAGGCCGCGCAAACTTACCTCGCGCACCTCAAGACCCAGGGGAAGAAGGAACGGACGATTTACACTTACGGCAAGGATTTCGAACAGATCGAGGCCCACTTCGGCGCGGACCGGAAGCTCAACACCATCCTGCCCCAGCATGTGGGCAAGTTCTTCAAGTCCGACGACCTGCTCAAACTCCCGGACGGCAAGCCCCGCGCCAAGCCCACGGTGGACAAGACCATGCGCGTGATGCGCATGTTCCTGGTCTGGGCCAAGGAGACCAAAAGGATTGATAAGCTCCCGCTTCCCAAGGACACGCCCATGGGCCGGGACGCCGTAAAGGAGGAGCAGGATGACCCCGCAAAGAAACGCAAGTCCGATAAGGCTACTGCCCAGTCCTGAACCTATTGAGCAGGCGGTGCTCGCCTTCAGCCAGAGGCTTGAAGCCCAAGGCCGCTCCCCGAACACCATCAGCGCATACCAGCGCGACCTCATGACCCTGGCCCGGGTGCTGACCGAAAGGCACCCGGGCCTTTCGCTGGACCGAATCACGCCGGGAATGCTGGACGAGGCCCTGACCTCGCCCGATATCGCCCGCACATCGCAAGGGGAGCCGCGCTCGCCCGCGTCCCTGCACCGCTTCAAGGCCGCGCTCCGCTCGTTCTTCGCCTGGGCCAAGGACACCGGCCTGACCCCGGAGAACGCGGCCCGCTCGGTCACCCTGCGCCGGCTCCCGCGCACGCCCCCGGTGTTCCTCACCGAGGCCGAAAAGAAGCGGCTACTCAAGGAACTCCGGGGCCAGGCATCGGCAATGGCGACCAGGGACCGGCTCATCATCGAGCTATTCCTGGGCACCGGCATCCGGCTCCAGGAGCTTGTGGACCTCGACCTCGATGACGTGGACCTGGACGCCAAGCATCTCCGCGTCCGCCACGCCAAGGGCAATGTCCCGCAACTGAAGTTCCTCAAGACCGACCTCCGCTCATTGCTCCGTTCGTATCTCGCCGAGCGCCGCCGCGTTGGGAACGGAGAGTGCTCCGCGCTGTTCCTCTCCAACCGCGAGACCCGCCTGGGCCCACGCCAGGTCGCCCGCAGGCTCGAACACTGGCTCGAAGCCGCCGGGATCGCCAAGCACATCGGCCCCCACGCCCTGCGCCACACCTTCGCTACCCACCTCTACAGCAAGACCGGCGACATCCTGGTGGTCCAGCGTGCGCTCGGCCACCGCGACCTTTCCACCACCCAGGTCTATACCCACCTCGTGGACGGCGTCCTGGAAGAGGCCATCGAGCGCCTGTGAGCGCCGCGCCTTCACTCGCCGTCCCCTTGTGAAATTTCCGTCAACGCTTTTTTCACCTTTTCTTTGAGCCGCCTTATCCGCAGCCAGGCGAAGAACGACCAGCCCATAACGTCCAGTAGCTCCTGCTCCACCTCGTCCAGGACTTCGAGCGCGGGCCGGCGCATGGTCGAGTCGCCATACTCGACCGCGCCCTGCTCCAGGCGGTGTTCAACCAGGGAGACGAACTCCAGCCAGTCATCGCGGAGTCCCGGCCCGGCCATTGTCGCTCGCGTCTTATCCATCAAGTTTCCTTGTCCCATTGTTGGCGGACCCTAAACAGTGAAATTTCTGTTGACTCGGATTTCAGAGAACACGTCTTATGCGCCCTTCTTGCCCTCTCGCTGCTCCGCAACTCTTTGAAACAAGCGGCTCTTCATTTTTCGCTCTCCGGGGTTATGCGCCATCTTTTTTGCGTTTTCGCCCGCGGGCTGGTTTTGCCTCGGGGTTTTTCTCGTCCGCCAGCTTCTTGACCAGGGCGGAGGCCCACTGCGCCGGGGTCGCGCTCCGCTTGTTCGGAAGCTCTCCCTCGCGGGTGATCTTGGTGGTCTTCAGGTCCTTCAAGTGGCAGCGGATCATCCGGTCCAGGCGCTCGGCCGCATCCCAGTTGCCCTCCTCCTGCGCCCGGCTCAGCTTGATGAAGTAAACCGCGACCAGCTCCACCTGCATGAAGTCCGAACTCTTGTTGAACACAAAGTCCTTGTAAAGCTGCGCAATGATCGAGTCGAAGATCTTCTTCTCGTCCTCGGCCAGGAAGCGGCTGGCATAGATGCCATGCTCCATGCCGCGCAAGTTTCCCTCGGGCGCGCCACGGCCCTTCTCGCGCACCTTCTCGTTGCGGACCCACTTGTCCAACTCCTGGGCGTCGCTCTTGCAAATCTCCCGGCCCGCGTCGGGAGTGTTCTGGTCTTGGTCAGTCATCGTCGTGTGAATTCTGCACCGATGCATCCGACTCCGGCGCGGGAAGCAAATTAAGCTGGATTTCACTCCCCTTGTCGGAGACGCCTTCCACCTGATTACATACCGGCGAATCGTCAAAAGTGCCGGAAATTATTTTGTCAGGCCGCTCATTTTTTATGATCTGGTGGACCCGGCGGGGTGAGATTCCGGCCAGCCGCGCAATCTCCTTGATGGGCACGCCTTCCTCCTTGAGCGCCAGCACGAGCTTCTTGCGCTCGTCATAGAACAGCTTGCTGCTCGGCACCCAGAGCAGCCCGGTGAAGTGGGCTTGCACCGCCTCGACCAGGTCGGCCGGCAGCACGGCGTGGGCGCAGGCATAGCGTTTTTTCATGGGGCCTCCTTTCCCGACCGCTTGATCCAGGGCTGGTCAACGTGCGAGTTATAGAAGCGCAGTCGGCTCTCGCGGGGACCTGGATGGATGATCTCGATGGACTGGCGGGTGACCTCGCCGATGAGCCTGTCGCCTTCCAGGAAGCAAACCAGGCCATAGTCCTCGCCGCAGGGGAATTTGAATTGCCCGCGGTTCTGGTAGAGGGAGGTCTCGGTCCAGTCGAGGGATAGAGCTTGGTCCTTGATGGCATCGACCTTGGCCACAGACTCGGGGGAGACGGGATGGACGAATCTGAATTCTCCGTTGGGAGGAAAGAGGTGTTCGGGTTTCGGTACGACCTTGTCCGCTGTTGCTGCATGCCTGTCCAGGTCTCCGGCCTTCCAGGGGATTGGCGGGGCGTAGGCCTGGGCATCCAGTTGGTTGATGGCCTCTTGTACCTGGCCGTCGCCGAAATTTTTCATCGCCCACTCGTGAATGGGCATGAACTTGCCGCGCAGTTCGTCATAGGCGGCCTTGGCAAGTCGCCCGGACTCGCATGCTCTTTTGGCCAGCATGATCTTGGAGCGGAGCCAGGCATAGTATTCGGGATCGAGGCGGCGGTAGCAGAGGTCATCGTAGGTGACGTCGCGGGCGTAGAGTTGCGGCTTGTCGGTCTCCCAGGTCTTGAGCGTAGGGGAAACGTAAAGGGCGGGTTGCTGGATCGGCGGGTTTGCCTGGCCGGACCCCTCGTGGTTCGCGTCCTTGATTTTGCCCGCAGGTTCCTTGACGGCGGTTTCCCCGTCTGCATGTTCCTGCATGATTTTTAAGAGGCTCATTGCTTCTCGCTCCCGGAATGAAATCTCGGTTTACCCGGATTACATACCGGCGGAGAGGCGAAAGTGTCGGAAATTTTCTAAAAAAAGTTGGGAAGTGGTGAAAGGGTGAAAGGTTCGGAAGGGGCAAAACAACCTTTCACCAGGACCTTTCACCATACATAACCATTCAATTTCAATAAATAATTAATAAAATATGGTGAAAGGGTGAAAGGTAGGGAAGGATATGTCTATTAATGAGCAAAAAATAAAGGCTACCATCCCCTTGACGAGGACCCCCACCCTTATTTTTTTCTTCAAATATAGAGAGAGACCTCTGGGAACCTTTCACCCTTTCACCACGCAGGATAACTATATGGATTATCAAACTATTTTCATGGTGAAAGGTTCGCCGTGGTGAAAGGGTACCCTTTCACCCAATGGGCTGAATGGAAAAAAAGAAGCCGGTTACCGGGGAAGACAGGTGATGTTGTAGGTGGTGGTTCGAGCGTGGCCTTGGTTCAGATTGATGTCGAAGCCAGCCTGCTTGATGACCGCCAGGTCGTTCGAGAAGCGCTGGGCGAACTGCTGTACGGACTTCATATTAAAGGAGAGGCTGAAGTCCTTGGCGAGCCTGCGGAGGGCGATGAAGATATCGCGGGCCAGAGCACCCTTGATGGTATCCTCGTCCTGAAAATCCAACTGGTAGCGTTCCATGAAGGCGGCCTTGTTGGACTTGACCACGTTAGTAGCCGTGCTCTCCTGGTCGGCCTCGAGGGCGTGGCGATAGGCCTTGAACAAGGTTGCCAGGGCCGTGGCGATGGGATTGGACTCGCGGGCCGTCTCCAGGCTCACACTGTTGATGGAGGCGATGCGCTCGACGAACTGCGGGTTCAGGGTCTCCAGGGCCGTGGTGATTTCCTCCGGGGACTCGCCCACGATCATCATGAGGTACATGAGGCTCAGGTAGTCGTTGCAGCGGCGCTTGTTGTGGTGCCCCAGGGTCTGGTGCAACAGCCGCATGACCTTCTCCTGCGCGCCGTCCCGGAGCAGGGCCAGGACGTGGCTGGTGCGTTTCATGAGCGCGGAGAGGATGAAATCCCGGCGCTGCTTGATGGCGTCCAGGACCTTGGCCTCGAGGAAGCAGTCGCTGGCTTGCTCATTGATGTCGAAGCGGATGATGAAGGTGCGGGAGAGGATTTCGGCCAACTCTCCGCCCAGCGGCTCAATGCCGGTGGTGTTGAGCAGGCACTTGGTCCGCTCGATGACCGTCTCGGTGTCGGTCCCGCCCCGGCGTTTTTCCTTGGCGATCCCGGTGATGCTGGTGAGCAGGAAGGTGGTGAGTTCATCGGTCAGTTGGGCGACCTCGATGTTGTCCAGGAAGATGCAGGGGTTCCGCGAGCCGTCGGTGTAGTTGGCGGCGATGGTGCTGGTCTTCTGTTCGGTCTCGCCATAGAGCAGGGCGGAGATGAGCTTGCTGGCCGTGGTCTTGCCGGACTGCGAACTGCCCTCGAAGCGGGTCATGGGCCGGGTCCCCACGAAGTCGATGAGCAGGAAGCACGAGAGCCACAAGAGGATGAGGAAGCGGTCGCCCTGGGCGCAGGGCAGGTTGGAGACGATGAGGTCCAGGAGCAGGCGGTCGGCCTCTTCGATGTCCGCGCCCGGCTGGAATTTGAGGGGCCTCATCTTGTTGGAGGGTTGGAGGATGATTTTGTCCGCGTTGCCGCCGTTCTTCATGATCTCGATGCCGTCGGGCGTGATCTTGGCGATCTCGTGATCGGAGTTGTTGAGGTTGAAGTAAAGGGTATAGCGGCCCACGTCGGTGTGCAGCCACATGAAGTCCTCCCGCATTTCGCCCCGGTCCATCGCCAGGTTGGACAGGACCTCGTAGAAGGTGCGGCCGCCATTGGTGGTCTGGACGACCCCAGTGTGCTTGTACATGGTCGAATAGTAACTGCGCTTGCGGCCCCGGTCGAAGCTGTCCATCCACAGGAGCCGGTCCTCGAAGAACATGAACGGCTCGCCCCGGGGCGTGTAGAAAAACCGAGCGCCGTTGGCAGAGAACCACTCGAAGGAAGCCTCGGCGATTTTGGCGTAGTCCGGCCCGCCCGAGGCCTCGTCGGCCTCGATCATGGCCTGCTCGATCCGGGCGCGGCACGATCCGGGCGGGGCGTTGGACGTGTATTTTTCCGACCGCCTTCTCCCGCGAGACCGGGCCGCGCTTTCCTTTTGCGCGGCTTTGACCTGATCACGTAGAGTGGTGAGAGACAGGTTCTCCTTGCCGAACTTCTCCTGGAGAATTTTCAAGTGGCGATTTTGTTCGAGCGGGACCAGATGGGCAACCTCAAGGAGAATCGGTTCGAGGAGCCGGTTGCGCTCCTGCTCGGGGAGATCGGTTGGCAGATTGGCGATCCCAAACTCCAGGGGCGTCTGGGCCTGGCCCAGGAGAACCTCGAAGTCCGCCCCCGTATGGCCGGAGACGAAATAGTCGTTGACATCAATTTTGGCCTGCGCGAGCAACTGCTCGGCCTGCTTGATCTCCTCGTCCGACCGCCCGGCCAGGAGCTTTTTCAGTTCGCCCGGGCCGACGTTCGCGGTGACGTTGAAAACTTGCTGGAGTTGGCCACGGGCCTGTTCCTGCTTTTCGGTGAGGGGCAGGACCACGAGTCTGGTCTCGATATTGTGTTCGGCCAGGATGCTTGCGGTCTTCATGGCCCCGTGCAAGCCCGCCTGCGAGACCTCGTTATCCTGGCAGATATAGATGGTCTTTACCCCGCGCAACTTGGGGATGAGCCGGTCCCAGTCCGCCTGGCGGATTCTCACCGTGACCGGCGAGACCGCCGGGAAGCCCTGCTCCATCAGCGAGATGCAGTCGGTCACTCCTTCCGTGATGATCACCCGGTCAGGCCGGGCCAGCAGGCAGTCCTCGTTGAACAGGAAGCTGTTGTTGACGCAGGCCGCGATGTGCTTGTTGGAGCCTTCGTTGTTAACCGGGAGCTTCTTGTACTTGCCCTGCTCCCAGGGCTTGTCCGGGGTCCACGGGGTCTTGCGGCCGATCATGAAGACCACACGGCCCCGGCTCCAGTAGGGGAACACGATCCTGGCTTCGAAGAATGGAAGCAGACCGTCCTGGCTGGTCGGTCGGAAGGCCCCGCTCGCGGCCAGTTCCCGGAGGCTGAAATTATGGGGAGGGCTGGTCAGGGCTTTGAGCAGGCCCGGACGCTCTTCTCCGCTCGGACTCTTGCTCGGGGAGTTCGAGGCATAGCCGATCAGCAGCTTATCGATGGTCTCATCGGAAATCCCATAATGCGCGTGGAACCACTCCAGGACCTTGGGAGAGTCCTTGAGGCGTTCGTGATAGAACCCCGCGAGCGCGGTCAAGGCTTCCTGCACCCGGACTTCCAGCAGGCGCGCGGCCTCGGTTTCCTTCAGGTGTTCGGGGGAGAGGCCGTATTCGGACAATGGCGGCAGTCCGGCTTTTTCAGCGAGGTAGTCCCGGGCGTTTCGGTGACTGTCCGGCATGGTTCCGGATTGTCCGGCGGTCACCTTCCCGGCTTGAACGAACTCGACCAGCTGGAGCACATCCCCGCCCGCGCCGCACCCGAAGCAGTACCAGCCCTGCTTATCAAGCATGATGTGAAGCGAGCGGTGTGACTGGCTTTTATGGTTGGGGCAGTCGCATTGGAGCAGATGCCCGGACTCCTGGGTGATGCGGCCGGCAAGGAGGTCGCGGGCTGCCTGGCCGATGTCAATCTCGGTGATGAGCCGGTAATACTCCCTGACGTTTGCGAGCGAGGCCGCCATATAGCTCCCGTTTACGGTCGAGCTTCATTGCTTTGCGAAACCGGCTCGGCCAGATGAATGGACAAGAAGGTCTTGCGCTCGTCCAGGTGGCGCTTCTTGACGCAGTTCTTGATCCCCCAATGGTCCCCGATGATGATGGCGGTTTCCCTGGCCCGGGTGACGCCGGTGTAAAAGAGATTGCGGTGGTGCATGAAGGCGTGGGACTTGTGGACAATGACAATGGCGCAGGGGAACTCCGATCCCTGGGTCTTGTGGATGGTGAGCGCATAGGCCAGCTGCACGTCCTGCAGGTTGGAGGCCTCGACCGTTACCGGCATGCCGTCGAAGTCAATGTTGAGCGATCCCTTGCGGTCCACATCAATCACCATGCCCACCGCGCCGTTCATGACGCCCAGGTCGTAGTTATTGCGGGTCTGGATCACCTTGTCGAATGGGTGAAACTTGGGCCGACGGCCAGAGGGCGTATCCGGCACGTGGACTCCCCAAAGCTTGCGCTGGAGGAGCTTCTGGAGCTTGATGTTCAACTCGACCGTGCCGAGCGGGCCCTTGTGCGTGGGCGTCAAGACCTGGACGTCGCTCATGAGATTGAAGCCCAGGCCATCTTCGATCCTGTGCTTGAACATCTCCAGGAGGGCTTGTTGCGCTTCGTGCTGGTCCGTGAACTGATCAAGGAGATACCATCCCTGCCGCTTGACCTTTTTCTCCTCGGCGGTCTTGCGAACTTCCCCGTTCAAGATCGCGATGCAGTTCTCCTTCAGCACCCCCGCCTGGCGGACGACCTTATCGAGCACCACGGAAGGCACGGCCCGGGTCTGGATCAGGTCGCGCAGCATGTTGCCCGGGCCAACCGGCGGCAGTTGGTTATGGTCTCCCACCAACACCACGGCGGTCCGGCTCAAGTCAATCGTTCGGAACAAGCGCCAGGCCAGGGGGACGTCCACCATCGAGACCTCATCAATGATGATCACATCGGCGTCAAGGGGATCGTCCGGACCGCGAGCATAGGTCTTGCCGTTGAATCCGAGCAGACGATGGATGGTGCTCGCCGCATGCCCTACCACCTGTTCGAGCCTCTTGGCGGCCTTGCCGGTGGGCGCGGCCAGGATGACACTCAAACCCTGCTCCTCATAGATGCTGGTGATCGCGGAGACCGTGTAGGTCTTGCCGCTGCCCGCGCCGCCGGAGATGAGAGTGATCGAGTGAGACAGGGCCAAGGTCACCGCTCCTCGCTGTCCATCATTGAGGCTGGGGGCCGCGCGGTCCACGAGTTCGGAGACATCATCTCGCTTATCGAAATTCGGGTTGGCCAAGTCGCCCCGGCGCAGGAATTCCGCCAGGTCCGTCTCCATCGCCAGGATATCGGGCCGGGCCACAATGAACCGGCCTCCATGCGATGAGCATGACAGCTGCTTGGAATCGATCAGCGCGTCCAACTCCGTCTCGATCCGCTCGCGGCTGTCGAGGGTGTCCATCACCAGGAGCAGGTTGGCGCGGTCCAGGAGGTCCTCATACTCGACCCAGCAATCGCCCTGGTCCAAGGCCTCGTCAAGGCAATGAATGATCCCGGCCCGAATGCGGGGGCAGTGGTCCTTGGGCGTGCCCATCTTGCGGGCGACCTTGTCCACTTTCTTGAAGCCGAAGCCGGAGACCTCGCGGATGATCAGGTAGGGATCAGCCTTGAGCACGCCCAGGACGTTGTTGCCGAACTTCTCGACCAGGGTCGTCACCTGGTGGTGAGTGAGATCAAAGCTCGCGAGCCAGGTGAGCGCCTTGTTGACTAGGCGGGTCCGGTCCCACTCGTCCCGCAGTTGAACAATCTTGTCCACCGAGACCTTGGCGGTCTTGGCGATTGCTTCTGCATCCTCGGCGAGGGCGCGGTCGAAGTCATTACCGAACCGCTCGACGATGAGCTTCGCCTTGGCCGGCCCGATGCCCTTGACGTGCGGGTTGTTGGCGAGGTAGTTGGCCAGGCCCGTAGCGTCAAGGTCAAGGTTGTATTCCATGCTCTGGACTTCGAACTGCCTGCCGTACTTGGGGTGCATGATCCAGCGGCCATTGAGCACGACCGAATCGTTTTCCTGCGCGAACAGGTTGCCCGCGAACTGGATGTCCTCGCCCGCGTCTGTCTTGAGCCTCCCCGCCGAGAACTTTCCCCCGGCAAAGAAGACCTTTTCAATCGTGCCCCGGAGTGTCGCCGGGGCTGGTGATTTCTTGTCTGTCATTCTTGGATACCTTTTGATAAACGCGCAGCAGGTAAGCCTCGACGAAAAGGCAACCGAGTTGGCGGCTCCCGCAGAAGAACACCGGGAGCTTAAAGTCAACGATGACGGACATGGCCGCGCCAAGGACCGAGTTGGGATGAGCGCCGCTCGCATACTTGCCCTCGATGATGTCGCCCAGGTCCGCCTCGACCACGATGCAGGAGGCCTCATATTCCGCGAGGCGCTTCAACTCCTTGTGGAACCGCTCCCGGCCTCGGATGACGGTGGAGACGAAGTCCGCAAGCGACTTTCGCTCCACCGCCACCGAGCCTTCGTGACCCGCGAGCGAGTAGTCCCCGGCCGGGAGCGTTCGGCGGATTGCGGTGATACGTTGCGGATCAAAGGTGTAAGGCTCTTGTTCCCGCGTGTCGATTACGACGGTGATCCTGTCCATGCCTGTCCATTCTTGAGCCGCGAGCCGCTTAGAACGGGATGTCCGAAGGAGTCGAACTCGGCTTGTCCCCGCTGTCCTCGATCACGATCCGCTTGTTGAGGTACACGTTCTCGTTCTCGCCCTTGGTGCGTTTGGTCACCTCGAGTTTCACGTCCAGCAACTTGCCCAGGTTTTGGGAAAGGTCCGAGAGTTTCTCCAGGGTGAGGCCGCAGGTGTGCAGGTCATTCTTGAGCCACTTGATGTTCTCGCTGGTGACGATGACGTTGTTGCGCCAGAGCAGCCGCCCGGCGAATTTGGGGGCAAGGATACGCAGGGTCCACTTCAGCATCGGCGCGCCCGAGGTCTGGGCCCGGGTAAGTTCCACCTTCTCGACGTTGACCTGGTACTTGCCGTCCGGCACCGGATCGAATTCGCGTTCTTCGATCTCCGCCTGGACAAACTCATCGTTGAACTGCGAGAGGTCGATGTCGCCGGTTCCACCGGCGGCGGGATTGGTTTCGAATTCATTGTTCGACATGGTTCGGTCCTCCTTGATTATTTGGTTTGGTTCGCGGGCGTGGTCGATTTGGCTTGAGGGGCCGCGGGCTTGGCCTCGGGCTGCGATGTGCTTGGCTTGGGCGCGGATGTTGCGCCGTTGAAGGCCTCAAGGAACTTGCCGAAGTCGAGGTCGATCACCTCGGGCATCCGTCCGGTGCGGTCGCCGGCCTCGTAGTTGGGACTGGGCTTCGTGCGCATGACGCGCTTGTAGGTGGGCTTGCCGTCCTCGCCGGGCACCACCTCAATGTCGCAGAAGAGGATCATGTCGACCATGCCCAGCACCTGCTTGCGGGCCTTGTCGGGCAGGGTCGGGACGATCCGGGTGAGCTTGCCCGTGCGGGTCTCGATCTCCTTCTCCTGCGAGTGCGAGATGAGAAACAGGCCATAGGGCAGGAAGGCCAGCTTGTTCAGTACGCGCAGGAACTCGTTGTTGATGAGCGCGTAGCCCTTGCCGTAGCCCAGGTCGGACTCGTGTTCGATCTTGAACTTCTTGCAGATGTAGTCCGAGCACATGCGGTAGGCGTTGTCCAGGGTGTCGAGCACAATGGTCTTGAAGTTGTGCTTGCCCTCGGCGATCTCGGCGCAGGCCGCGAGCAGGTCCTCCCAGCTGTTCACCGGCGTCTGGAATACCTCGAGGGAGTTGAGGCCCGGTTCGGTGGCCAGGAAGAGAGCGCTGTCGGCCTTGGCGCAGAGGGACGACTTTCCGATTTTACTGGGCCCGTAGACGAGGACCGTCAGGTTGGACAGGTCCTGCTTGGGCGAGGTCTTTTGAGTGGGTAGCATTTTCGATTCTCCTTTTCGTTCAGAATGCCGGGGCGCTGTCGGCCACGGCGTGGTCCCGCGCCTCGGCGGGTTTCGCCGCCAATTCCTCGTGCGGCTGCGCTTGCTGATAAAAGTTCTCGATGACGTTGGGGCTGCCGTTGGAGCGGCAGAGGGGGTAGTAGGCGCACTGGCGGCGGTAGTGGAAACAGAACGCGGTGTTCTGGTAGAAGACTCCGCGCCGCCTTGCATCAAGGAGTGCCTGGGAGAGTTCCCACAACTCGGCCCGGAGCGTGTCGAATTGATCGCGGGAGACGTAGAGCATCTCGCGGTGGAACATGCCCGGCTCCGCGTATTTTTCCGAGAGCCGCGCCTGGAAGTCCTCGTCGCTCTCCGGGAGCTTGCGCTTGGCGCTCGTCTTACCGGTCTTGGACTTGGCTATCAGTTCCGCTCGCCGGGCCTCGAACTCGGTCTCGGTCTCGCCCTTGCCCTGCTGGAGCCGGGCCTTGACCAGGATGTTGTAGATGACGCCCGCGATCTTGATGCCGAGCGCCTGCTCCACATACCAGGTGTAGAGCACGATCTGGAAGTCGGTCCACAGGCGCTCGAGGTAGTCGGCATCCACCTGGGCGGCGGTCTTGTGTTCGAGAAGGAAATGCTCACTGCCTCTCCGCACGATGCCGTCCACCTTGCCCGCGAGCGTGAAACTCCGCGACGACGCGCCCGTGGCCGGGTTGATGATCTTGTCCTCGAACGGCTGCTCCAGGCCGACCACCTCGAACTCTTCTTCCCGGTACCGGGCCGCGTAGCTCTTTATCATCGCGGTGGCCAGGTGCCAGTCGCCAAGCTCGCTCTCGTCCTGCGCCCGGTTCGGATATGCGCGGTCAATGTGGTCGAGCACCTTGGCTAGGTCCCGCTCCCGGTGCCAGAGTTCGAGGCACTCGTGGATCATCGAGCCGAAGCTCAAGTTGTGGTCCTTCTCCATCGGGACGAGTTCCTTGAGATAGCGCCACTCGCAGGCCTTCCGGCAGTTGCGGAACATGGACCACATCGAATAGGTGGTGATCATCTGCTCGCTCATGACGCGACCTCCATCGGTTGCGGATCGCGCCCTGCTTCCTGCGGCGAAAATGTCCTCTCCACCTTGAACGCACCTTCCCCGAACTGGCGGGTGATAAAACCCGTGAAGATCTTGGCGATGTTGCGGCCGACCTCGGTCCCGGCGTCGATCACGCACGAGCGTTTTTTCAGGTCCAGGCGGAACTTCGCGTCC
>DATKZS010000134.1:0-26939 GCA_035527835.1 bacterium | reverse complement strand
CCGGCTTGGCGAACCGGCCGACGGGAGCGCCAAGCCAGAAACATTCGCACCCAAGCCCTCTTAAAATCGTGTTGAAAAATAATCCTTGGCGCTCTTGGCGTCTTGGCGGTTCTCCGGTCCGTTTATTTTGGACAGCACTGAGAAAATGACTGGATTATTCGGCAGGCGCTTGTTTTCGCACAGTCATTCATGCCGCGAGGCGGCACCCTAAGTTCATGGAAAGAAGATTATCGGACAGGATTAACGGGATTTACCGGATTAACACCAATGCTCGGTTTTTTCTTCCATCCTGTAAATCCTGTTAATCCGGTCCATTCCTTTTCAGGACAGAGGCACGGAGAACACGGAGCTAGAGAAAAAATTTCCTCTGTTTTCTCCGTGCCTCTGTGCGAAACTGATCTTAATCGCTTAGAGGACTCCCCGGCGCCAACGAAAGCGGTGTCAAGCCACCCCACTCCAAAGCGGTTGAATTTTGGAGCAGATGCTGGTAAAGTTTTCCGGCCTGTCTTGCAATGACGAAAAGTCTCGGGTATGCTGACCAATCGGTCGTGTCTATTGCCGCGTGAAGGCTGAATTTTTTACCAATCGAGGGGAGGAAAAAAATGGCGAATTTGAAGGAATGCGTGTTGGTTGACGGCGTGCGGACCCCGAATGGTCGGGCGCACAAGGAAAAGGGCTGGATGCGTAACCTCCGCCCGGACGAGCTGCTCACTTACGTTTACAAGGCGCTGTTCGAGCGGAACGCTCAGGTGAAGCCGGAGGAAATCGAGGCGGTTTACGTGGGCACGGCGAACCAGACGGGGATGCAGAACGACATCGCGCGTCTGGGGTGGCTGGCGTCGGGTTTGCCGGAGAGCGTGGCCACGAACGGGATCGGCCAGCAGTGTCCGTCGGGCATGTCGGCGATCGAGCACGCGGCGCGGGCGATCATGGCCGGCGAGGGCGACATCTACATCGCGGCGGGCGCGGAGGACATGGAGAAGGTCTCGATGGGGATGGGCATGGATTTCCCGCCCCGCATCGCCAACTATTACAGTCCCATGGAGTTCCCGATGGGGATGACGGCGGAGAAGGTCGGGGCCAAGTACGGGATCAAGCGGGCGGACACGGAGCTGATGGCTTACCACAGCCACCTGCGGGCCAAGGAGGCCCGGGACTCGGGCAAGTTCAAGCACGAGATCGTGCCGGTGAAGGGACTTGACGATAGCGGGGCCGAGATGCTGTTGGACAAGGACCAGTGGATCCGCGACAACCCCAGCCTCGAGCAGATGGCCGCGATGAAACCCGCGTTCAAGCCCGACGGAAGCGTGACCGCCGCCACCAGCTCGCCCCTCACCTGCGGCGCCTGCGCCACGCTCCTGATGTCGCGCGAGAAGGCCGACAAGCTCGGGTGCAAGTATCACCTCAAGTACGTCGCCGGCGCCATGGCCGGCTGCGACCCCACCATGATGGGAATGGCCCCGGTGCCGGCCGCGCAGAAGCTCCTCAAGCGCGCCGGGCTCACCGTGAACGACATTGACGTGTGGGAGCTGAACGAGGCCTTCGGGACCCAGGCCCTGGCCGTGCTTCGCGAGCTCAAGATCGAGGACAACGCTCCGTTCAAGAAGACCAACCTGTGGGGCGGGGCCCTGGCGCTCGGCCATCCGCTCGGAGAGTCCGGCTGCCGCATCGTCATCACCCTGAACAGCATCATGAAGTACGAGCGGCCCGAGGCCAAGCGCGGAGTGGCCATGCTCTGCGGCGGCTTCGGCAACGGCAACGCCACCCTGTGGGAGCGGGTGAAATAGCTCTCCCGCATGCAGCGGCCTGATATCGGCGAAAGGGCCGGCCGGTCATTTCCCGGCCGGCCCTTTTTATGACTGCGCACCGGGCGGGCGCGAGGCGATAATTTTATGGGGCCTGGCCCAGCGCCGCGAGAATTTCTTCCTTTTTATCCTCGACCACCGCCAGGAACATGTCGGCCAGGGCCGGGTCGAACTGGCGGCCGGAGAATTTTTTGATCTCGCGGCTGATCTGGTCCAGCGCGAGACCGTTGCGGTAGGGCCGCCGGTGGAACATGGCGTCAAAGCTGTCGGCGAGGCGGACGATCCTGGCCGTGAGCGGGATGCGCTCTCCGGAGAGCCCGTCGGGATAGCCGGAGCCGTCGTAGTTCTCGTGATGGTGGCGCGCGATCTTCTGCACCGCCTCGGGCGCGCCGTGCTCGGCGAGCATCTTTTCGCCTAGCGCCGGGTGCTGCTGGATGGAGAAATATTCCTCCTGGGCCAGGCTGCCGGGCTTGAAGAGGATGGCGTCGGGGACCGAGACCTTGCCCACGTCGTGGAGCAGCGCCCCCAGCTCCAGGTCGCCGGCATTTTGCGGGTCGAGCCCGGCCGTTGGGGCGAGCCACATTGACATTACGGCCACGCGGGAGGAATGGCCCAGGGTGCCCGGGTCGCGGGCGTCAACGGCGTGGGCCAGCGCCAGCATGTTCGCGGCCCATTCCGGCGCGGTCCCGGCCCGGGGGTACACGCGACCCGCCAGCTCGCGCCGGGCCTTCTCCATCCGCCCGGGTGCGCCGCCGGCCATGATCTTGCCCGCGGTCTCGCTCATGCTGCGCGACAGCTCGAGCGCACTCATGATCGCCCGGCTCAGCTCCTCCTCGTCCCACGGCTTCACCAGGTAACGGTAAATCTCGCCCCGACGCACCGCGTCCTGCAAAACTTCCATCTCGATGCAGCCGGTGAGCATGATGCGGATGGCCCCGGGAAACCGATCCTTGGCCTCGCGCGCAATCATCAGCCCGTCAACCTCCGGCATCCAGTAATCCAGCACCAGCACGTTCACCGGCTCCGTCTCCAGAAGACCCATGGCCTCTTGCGCGTTGCCCGCGGTCAGCACCCGGTACGGGTCACGGCGCAGGATCCGCTTCAGGGCCGTCAGGATGTGGGGCTCGTCATCCACCAATAAAATGGTGCCCAGACCTTGCTGAGCCGCTGGTTCAGGGTTCATCACTGTTTTCCCTCTGCATCCTTGTTACGCTCCGGCCAGACTTTTGTCCGCTTGAACTGATGATATGTAGAGGTAGCAATGTTCGTGCCCCCGGCAGCGGAAAAAAAGCCGCTGATTATCAGTCGGTTGCGGCATGCAGCGCCCGCCGGCAGGGACCCGCGGCCCACAAATTGTTAAAAGGGGCAAAAGGTTTTGGCGTTTGTGCGAAAACCGGACATTTCATTTGCTATGAACACTTTTTTTCAAGGAGAAGAAAGTCGGGGATCGCCGCCAAGCTCTGTTAGAGCGGCCCAGCCCCACATTAGTCCGCACTTTCAGCGCTAAAGATGTTAGTGCGCACTGCCTTCCCAGGGCTTCCTCCCTGGGTTAACGAAGTTCGCGCTTGCAGCGCTGAAAACGGAAAAGCTGTCGAATTTGATTTGGGCAACATGTCCTTAACTTATTGATAAATAACGGCTAAAAAACTTTATTTATTTTTCACTTGACAAGACGCCCTTTAATAGGTATTATAGTACCAGAATACTAGATATGGGAGCGAAATGGATAATGTACTCAAAATATCGGAAGCGGCGTCGCTCGCCCTCCATGCCATCGTATATCTCGCGGACAACGGCGGGCACAAGTTTTCCAACAAGGACATTGCCGCGGCCATCCACGCCTCGGAGGCGCACCTTTCCAAGGTGTTGCAGCGTCTGGCCAAGGCCGGGTTGGTGAGCTCGAACCGTGGGCCCAAGGGCGGGTTCGTGCTGGCCCGGCGGCCCGACGAGATCACGCTGCTCCAGGTTTATGAGGCCATCGAGGGCCCGATGGCGTCGTCGCCGTGCCTGTTGGAATCGCCGGTGTGCGCCGGGGACAAGTGCCTGATGGGCGACGTGATCGGGAGGTTGAACCTGGAAGTCCGGACGTACCTGGAGCGGACCAGGCTCTCGGACTTGAGTGACGTTTTCCTCAAAGCCGAAAAAGGAGAGGAGTCATGCGCGGGAGCAGAAACATAATCGAGATCGCCGAAGAGCTTTGCGACGGGTGCGGGCAGTGCATCGTGACCTGCGCGGAGGGGGCGCTCCGGTTGGTGAACGGGAAGACCCGGCTGGTGGGCGAGGTCTTGTGCGACGGGCTGGGCGCGTGCATCGGCGAGTGCCCGACCGGGGCGCTCAAGATCACGGCGCGGGAGGCCGAGGAGTTCGACGAGCAGGCGGTTGAGGAGAGGCTCAAGGAGCTGAAGCAGGAGAAGGGTCGCCCGCCGGAGGCGGCCTCCCCCGCTCGTCATCAGGCCGCGCCTTCCTTCGGGTGCCCGTCGGCCCGGGAGATGGAGATGACGCGCAAGCCGGCGGATGGGGACCGGGCGGAGGCGGGCCCGGCGGCGTCGGAGCTTCGGCACTGGCCGATCAAGATCAAGCTCCTCAGGCCGGGCGCTCCGTTTTTGAAAGGCTCGGACCTGCTCTTGCTGGCGGACTGCGCGGGGGTGTCGTACCCGGCGCTGCACGCCAAGCTCTTGAAGGGCCGGGCGGTGGCGATCGGCTGCCCCAAGCTCGACGACCTGGAGGAGCACATCGGGAAGCTCACGGAGGTTTTAAAGGCGTCGCGTCCGCGGTCGCTGACGGTGGGCTACATGGAGGTGCCGTGCTGCCGGGGTTTTGTTTACGCGGCCCAGCAGGCGATCGAGCGCTCGGGGGTGAACGTGCCGCTCCGGGCGGTGCAGATCGGGATCGCGGGCGAGGTGCGGCGGGAGGAGGACCTCTCCACCGGAGCGGCCGAGTGCGCAAGCTGCGGCGGGCGCTAAGGGAGCGATGAAGAAAGGAGTGAAGCGATGGGAAACGCGATTTGCCCGGGACAGGACACGCGGTTCTGGCGGCCGGAGGACATCTTTGACGTCACCTGCGGGTCGTGCGGGAAGGTGCTGGAGTTTTTCAAGGACGAGGGGAGCCGGCGCTGCCCGCGATGCGGGACCAGGGTGGCCAACCCGCGGATGAGCCTGGGGTGCGCGCAGTGGTGCGAGCACGCCCAGGAGTGCCTGGGCTTTGACCCCAAAGCGGTGGACCAGGAGGACGGGCAGCGGACGTCGCTCACGGACCGCCTGATCGCGGCCATGAAAAAGACGTTCGGGTCTGACCAGAAGCGGATCACGCACGCGCTCACGGTGCTTTCGCGGGCGGAGGAGATCTTGAAGGAAGAGAAGGCGGAGCCCAAGGTGGTGCTGGCGGCGGCGATTCTTCACGACATCGGGATCCGGGAGGCGGAAAAAAAGCACGGGTCGTCGGCGGGGGTGTACCAGGAGATGGAAGGCCCGGCCATCGCGGAAAGGATCATGAAGGAGATCGGGCTTCCCCGGGACACGATCGAGCACGTGAAAAAGATCGTGGGCAACCATCACAGCGTGCGCGGCATGGACACGCCGGAGTTCCGGATCTTGTGGGACGCGGACTGGCTGGTCAACCTCCCGGATGAGTACCCGGACCTCGCCGGCGAAGAGCTCGGCAACAAGATCGAAAAGATTTTCAAGACCGGGGCGGGCAAGAAGAAGGCTTATGCCCTGTTCATGGAAAGCGGGGCGTGAGGGGAATGAGAGGGGAGGTGGACGAGATGCCGACACCGACACAAACGCTTGATTGCGGGGGCCTGTACTGCCCGGAGCCTCTGTTCCGGACGCGCCGGGAGCTGGACCGGCTCCAGCCGGGCGAGGTCCTGGAGGTCCTGGCGGACGATCCGGCGGCGGAGGAGGATCTGAGACGGTTCGCCAAGCGCACGGGCCACGAGGTGGTGGAGGCGAACTGGGACCAGGGCACGCTGCGCATCCTGATTCGGAAGGGCGCGGCGGGGTGAAATAAGAGAGTTGGTTGCAAATGTACAAGCGGGGTCAAGGGAGAACGCAGATGAACGCGGATGAACGCAGATTAATTCAGATTAAGACGGAAAATCTTTTTCTCTCCGGTCTTATCTGCGTTCATCCGCGTTCATCTGCGGCGAAAAAACTATCTCTCAAACAGAATGAAACCAGGCAGAGGAGTAATCACCATGGAGAAAAAGAAAATAGTTTACGTGCAGACGAGCGGGACGGACCATCCGGAGCGGCTGTATGCGCCCTTCATCCTGGGCGCTGCCGCCAAGGCCATGGACATTGACGCGATCATTTACTTCCTCATCAAGGGCGTCACCGTGGTGAAAAAAGGGGAGGCGGAGAAGGTGAAGCTGGGGTCGTTCCCCTCGCTCAAAGAGGTGATGGACCAGGCGATCAAGGCGGGGGTCGAGCTGATGGTGTGCGACCAGAGCACTCAGCTCCTGGGCCTTTCGCGCGGCGATTTCATCGCGGAGGCCAGGATCGTGGGCGCGGCCACGTTGAACGACGTCGCGCTGGACGCGGACCAGGTGATCAGCTTTTAGGCGGGAGGGGTATACCATGAGAAAAGAAAACCGCCAAGACGCCAAGACCGCCAAGATCGGAAAGAGAAAAATATTTTTTCTTTTCTCAAGAAATTTTCTTGGAGATCTTGGCGTCTTGGCGGTTTTCTTCCGGCCCCTTCGGCCGGGGAGGTGAAAGCCATGGACAGGATCAATCTGGATTACGCTTCGGCCGCGCCGGTGGACGAGCGCGTGATCGCGGAGATGGGGAAGTACTGGCGGGAGGCGATCGGGAACCCGTCGTCGGTGTACGGGGCGGGGGAGGAAGCGCGGGAGGTGGTGGAGCTGGCGCGGACGCGGGTGGCGGGCCTGATCGGCGCGGAGCCCAGGCACGTTATCTTCACCTCCGGCGCCACCGAGGCCAACAACCTGGCTGTGATCGGGACGGCGCTACGCAACAAGGCCAAGGGCAACAAGGTGGTGATCAGCGCGCTCGAGCACATGTCGGTGCTGAACCCGGCCAAGTCTCTCACCAAGCAGGGCTTCGAGCTGGTGACCGTTCCGGTGGACGGCGCGGGCGTGGTGGACCTGGATAAGCTTCGGGCGGCGGTGGATTCGAGCACGGCGCTCATCTCGGTGATGTTCGCGAACGGCGAGATCGGGACCATTGAGCCGGTCAAGGAGATCGCCCGGATCGCGCGGGCCAAGGGCGTGCCGTTCCACGCCGACGCCACGGTGGCCGCGGGCAAGGTCCCGATCAACGTGGCCGAGCTGGACGTTGACCTGCTCACCGTCTCGTCGAACGACATGTACGGTCCGCAGGGCGCGGGCGCGCTGTACGTGGGTCCGCGGGCGAAGATGCAGCCGGTGATCCTGGGCGGGGGCCAGGAGCGGGGCCTGCGCTCGGGCACGGAGAACCTGGCGGGAGTGGCCGGGTTCGGCAAGGCCGCGGAGCTCGCGGCGCTGGAGATGGCTGACGAATCGCGGCGGCTCACCGGACTGCGCGACCGCCTGATCGAGGGCGTGCTCGGGAGCATCGGCGACGCTTACCTCACCGGCCACCGCGTTAAAAGGCTCCCGCACCACGCCAGCTTCCGCTTCGAATGGGTGGAAGGCGAGAGCATCATCCTGTTCCTGGACATGAAGGGCATCACCGGGTCCACCGGGTCGGCCTGCACCAGCAAGACCCTGCAAAGCTCGCACGTGCTCCTGGCGCTGGGCCTGGAGCACGGGCAGTCGCACGGGTCGCTGGTGTTCACGCTGGGACGGTGGAGCGGCGAGGCTGACGTGGACAAGGCGATCGCCGAGGTCCCGCCGATCATCAAGCGGCTCCGGGAGATCTCTCCGCTCACGGGGCGGGGCAAGGCGGAGGCCAAATGATGGCGCCCGGAGCACAGGTTTTCGACCCGCGCGCCTTCACCGGTTACAAACCGGTGGCACTGATAACAACAGATAAGGATGCATGGAGATGAAGCCGACACGGCAACTGGGCGAGCTCAAAAAAAGCGATGCGGTCAAGATTGCCACCGGCAAGGCCCTGCGTCTTTCCGAGCTGATCGAGTACCAGGCCGACGCGGTGGTGAGCAGGGAGGTCCTGAAGAACAAGGCGGGCACGCTCACCGTGTTCGCGTTCGCCGCGGGCCAGGGCTTGTCCGAGCACACGGCGCCGTTCGACGCGGTGGTGGAGGTGCTGGACGGCGAGGCCGAGATCACGGTCGGCGGCAGGAAGGCCGTGGCCAGGGCGGGCGAGACCGTGATCATGCCCGCGAACGTGCCGCACGCTTTGCGGGCCGGGAAGCGCTTCAAGATGCTGCTCATCATGATCAAGGGATCGTAGCGCCGCCGGCCCGGCGGCAGGAGATGCCGGCAGGCTGCCGGCGCTACCCCCGGGAATTGACAGCGTTAAAAAGCTCATTAGACTTTCTGCAACGAAAGGAGGGCTGAAGATGGCGGTGGTGGAGATAAGGAAAGGCGTGAATTTGGTGGGGGTCCGGGACTGGAGCAAAAAGATATTCGATGCCCTGATCCCGCTCCCGCTGGGGACCAGCTACAACTCTTACCTAGTGAAGGGGTCGGCCAAGACGGCGCTGATAGACACGGTCAACGCGGATTTCGCGGGCGAGCTCATGCGCAACATCGGGGAAACGGCGCAGAAGGAGCTCGATTACCTGGTGATGAACCACGCGGAGCCGGACCACGCCGGTTCCATCCCGGCGATCATGGAGGCCGCGCCTCAGGCCGTGCTGGTGGCCACGCCAAAGGGCGTGGACATGGCCCGGCTCTATTTCCACGTGAGCGCGGACCGGACGCGCGCGGTCAAGGACGGTGACACTATTGACCTCGGGGGCAAGACCCTGCAGTTCATCGAAGCGCCCTTCCTGCATTGGCCGGAGACCATGTTCACGTACATCAAAGAGGACAAGATCCTGTGCCCGTGCGACTTCATGGGGTTCCATACGGCGGAGGCGCTCTATGACGACGAGGTCGAGGAGTTCACGGCGCTGGCCAAGGCCTACTTCGGCGAGATCATGATGCCCTACGCCCGCATGGGGGCCAAGGCGCTGGACAAGATCAAGGACCTGCCGATTGACGTGATCGCTCCGAGCCACGGCCCGATCCACCGCAATCCTCGGCGCATCCTGGAGTGCTACCGGAAATGGACCGCGGGCGAGACGGTGGAGAAGGCCATCCTGGTTTACGTGACCATGTGGAGCTCGACGGAAAAAATGATCCGGGCCATGGCCGACGCGCTGATCGGGGAGGGCATCGAGGTCCGCGTCCACAACCTGGCGGCGGCGGACATCGGGACGATAGCGAAGGACCTGGTGGACTCGCGGGCCATCGTGCTCGGAGCGCCCACCGTGCTCGGGGGCATGCACCCGCTGGGGATTTATGGCGCCAACCTGGTCAAGATGCTGCGCCCGCCGGCCAAGTACGCGGTGGCGCTCAGCTCGTACGGCTGGGGCGGCGGCGCGATCAAGCAGGCCGCGGAGATTCTCGGGCCCACCAAGATCGAGATCGTGGGCGCGCACGAGGTCAAGGGCCCGCCGTCCGCGGATGACCTGGCCAAGGTGGCAGAGATCGGCAGGACCCTGGCGGCCAGGATCAAGGCGGGATGATATGGAGTGCGGCGGCCACCGAAGGCGGGGGACCTTTTTTAAAAAATAGCTCTGTGCATTTTAAAGTGGATCACTCTTGTCCAAAATAGGCCGTAAGAAAACCGCCAAGACGCCAAGAGCGCCAAGGTTCGCCAAGTAAAACCGGATGTTTCTCGGCGGCAAGTCTCGGAAAAAGCCGCATCGCCTTGACTCCAACCTGCTTGGCGGACCTGCTAACGGGAACGCCAAGAAAGATTAAACTGCCGGGAGGCCGGCTTGAGAATTTAATAAAAACATCGCCCTTGGCTTTATTGGCGTCTTGGCGGTTCTCCGGTCCGTTTATTTTGGACAGCACTGAAAGTGGATGATACCTGCAGCATGATCGGCCAAGAGTTTTACGCGGATGGAACGGATTCGAACGGATTTCACGGATCGGATCAAGATATCCGTGCGATCCGTATCCCATCCGTCGGCGTCAAGTTAAAACGTCCCCCTTCAAGTCATCGAGATCAGCGATCTTTTCCAAGCCTACGGATGGGAACTGATCTCACGGATAAAGAAATTTCCGGACATTCCCTGATCCGTTTCATCCGTTTTCATCCGTGTAAATTCTTAAACCCCACCGGAGGATGATCCACTCTCGAGTGCACAGAACCAAAAAAATATTTTGCGCGGAACGGGATTTTTTTCTTGACAAAGTCCCCGTAATATGGTATTTAGGAGTCAGAATATTTGAATTAGCTCTTGAATTCTCATCACGAAGACAGCGAAGCCTACACCACAATTTTCGCAACTATTCATTATGTATCATAAAAAATGTGCAAAAAGCGCGGAAAGTCATTATTTCCGCGCCACGGCCCCGCGAGACTGATTGAAGGGAGCGCTGTTGCTTGCCGCGCATTCGGCATGGCGTCCCGGGACTTAAAAGGGAAGGATCAAGCAAGGGAAGGGCGAGGGATGGCCAGGATCTGGAAGATTTCGGAGGGAGCGGCGCTGGCGGTGCATGCAGTGGTGCTGCTGGCGGCGGCGGGGGAGCGGATTCTGACGACGGGGGAGATGGCGCGTCGGCTTGAGGCATCGGAGGCGCATCTCAACAAGGTGTTGCAGCGGCTGGCCAAGGGCGGTCTGGTGAAGGGGTCGCGTGGACCCCGGGGCGGGTTTAGGCTCAATCGTCCGGCGGACGAGATCACGCTGCTTACGGTCTACGAGCTGATCGAGGGCCCGATCGAGTCGGGGGCTTGCGCGTTCGGGGTCCCGGTCTGCGGGGGGAAAAGGTGCGTTCTGGGCGGGCTCATGGAGACGATGGCGAACCAGGCCAGGGAATACCTGGGCCAGACCCGGGTGTCGGAGATGGCGGACATCTTTTCCGGGATCAACCGCGAGTGCGTTGCCGGTCCGGGCCAAGGCAAGCGTCCACGCGCCGGCAGGCCGCGGAGTTTGTGATGACATATCCGCGGAAGTGCGGTCAAGTGCGGGGGCTGGCGGACCAGAAGGGCAAGTGCGAGGAGATGAAACAGTTCATCAGCGCGACGCTGCACGAGGGAGACAACCGGGACAAGTATCACCGCTGGACCGAAGGGCTCACGCCCGAGCAGATGCAGTCCAGGTACGAGTGGGAGCAGAAGACCTGTCGCGGCCGGGAGCAAAACCGGAGCGCGGACCCGTTCCGCAGCCCCGCCCTTCCTTACCCGGGCCCGGCCGCTTCCTGGGCTACCGGGTCTGGCGCCAGTGATACCCGACCTTGAGCTGGATGATGAGCACGTCGCCGCGGGTGTGGAAATCGGAATCGAAATTCTTGGGGTAGCCCTGGAAGAGGGGCTTGGCGAGGTCGAACTCGCCCTGGTCGTAGCTCACGACGTGATAGGAGATTTCGGGCGAGAGGTAGAACCGGCCCAGGTAGAATTGTCCGCCCACGGCGATGCGGCAACCCAGCTCGGGGTCGGAGGCGAAGTCGCCGCCGTCGCCCGTGATCATGAACACATAATCTCCGAAGCCGGCCTCGATATAGGGCACGAACTGCTGGCCCTGGTCAAAGGAGTAGCGGCCGGAGAGGGTGTAGTAGCCCTGGCTCCAGACGGTGTCGTCGCCCAGGAAGTCGTCGGCGGTCCCGGCCGCGGCGCCCCATTGCAGCCCGATCCCCCACTGGTCGGTGAAGTTGTAGCCCAGGTGGATCAGCTCGGCGTTGAGCCCGGAATCCGGGCTGATGTCGGTGACGTCGCCGCCGAAGCCGGGGACGGCGGCGCCCATTCCGGCGCCGAGGTAAAAGCCCCGCGCGGCCCGGGCCATTCCCGGAAGGACCACCACCAGCGCCACCGCCAAAATCCATCGCATTGCCTTCGATCGCGCCATGATTCCCCCCTTGTCCCGATTGCTTAGAGCCGGTTTCATAACTCCGACAAGAATTTTTTAACAAGGATATTCAGGATGTTCAGGATCAAAAAAAACCGGAACCCATCCTGGTAATCCTGAATATCCTTGTTAATAATCTTCTAACCCGAGATGGTTGTCCTGGTTATGAAACCGGTTCAAGTATTTCACGGCAATCGCGCCGCGCCGATGCCGGTGGCCACGCTAAGTCAGCTCTTTTCTCTCGGCCTCCGCGAGCACGAGGTAATCGCTGACCTTGCATCCGGGGTCGGCGATGGCGGCGAGCGCGCGCTTTTTCTTGCCCCGGGAGGCCTGGCGCAGGAGCTCGATGCGGTCATGGGGCAGCGGCTGCACGCTGAGCCGGCCCGCGTCGCGGGCCGCGTCCACGGCGCGTCGTCCCTGCCCGGTGCGGACGATCAGGGTGTTCCAGTCGGGTTTCCACTCGGTGCTGCCGACGGAGAGGTCGGCGAACTCGGAGGTGAAGTCAAAGCAGAGGTCGCAGGTCTCTTTGCGCAGGGCGCGGATGGGCTCGAAGGGCAGGTCCTGCGGCCCGTCCTCCGTGACCACGACAAAGCGGTTATAGGGGATGTCAATCTTTTGGGCGCGGCCGAGCTCGAGCTTGTCCGCGAGGTGGGCGGCGAGCTTTTGATAGTCGAGGCTCCACATACAGAACAGCCCGACCACCAGCGCGATCCGTTGTCCGATTTCCGGGTCGCAGGCGATCCTCTTGCGGAGCGCGGTGACCTGGCAGGGCCGGCCCACCACGGCGAGCCTCCCGCACTCGCGCAGCGAGCGGTCGAGGATCCCGAGGGTGGGGCAGGCCGTGTACTTGGACCCCGCGGCGGCGATCACTTCATCCACGGTCTTGGCCAGCACCGGCTCGGGCAGCAGGCCGTAACGCGCGGAGCTGCCCGCCATGAGGGCGCCGTCGAGCATTCCGGATTCGAGGCCATGGGCGAGCAGCGCGGTCACGGTCCCGCCGTACTGGCCGCGCTCGCGCACGGCAGCATCCGCGGACTGCGACATGAACACGCCCTGGCTGGTGCCGAGAGCGAAGTCGTCGCGGCCGCGGCCGTGCACGGCCATATTTAACGCCTCCATGTCCACCACGGTGCGCGGGCACACGTCGTAGCAGCGGCCCTCCAAAAGACCGCACGGCTCCATCAACACCACGTGTTCCTTCATCACCAGGAAGTAGGGGCACAGGCCCATGCACGCGCCGCACGAGCAGCACAGGCCCTGCTTCAACACCCGGGCCTCCAGGTCCTGCGGCCCTTTTTTGAGTTTCAGTTCCACTCATCAACTCCTTGAAAACTGTTTCCGTAATTTTAGCTTTCAGTTGTGAGGCAGTCAAACAGCGGGAGGGCGGGCGCGGTCAGTGGACTTTTTTTACCGCGGAGACGCAGAGAACGCAGAGAATTCTATTTATAAAAATGCATCCTCTGCGTTCTCTGCGTCTCCGCGGTTGAAAAAGTCTAAAACATTGATGATCCCAATGGGCTATGATAGCCTGATTGACGGGGCCGGCGATTGATGGAAGCGGCGCGAATTTATGTGACGGTGCGGCGGGCGCGGCAAGAGGACCTGCCGGAAATATTGCGGATCGAGCGGGAGAGCTTCAACTCGCCGTGGGTCGCGGACATGTTCGCGTCGGAGCTTTCCCCGGAGACGGGGCTGTTCCTGGCGCTGGAGATGGAGGGCGTGCTGGCGGGCTATGCGTGCGGCCGGGCGGTGCGGGACGAGGGACACATTTTGAAGCTCGCGGTGGCTCCGGAGCTGCAACGGCGGGGGCTGGGCCGGGAGTTGATTGACACGCTGCTCCTGGAGTTCCGGCGGCGGGGGGTTGAGGCGGCATGGCTGGAGGTGAGGCGGGGAAATGGCCCGGGCCGGGCGTTCTACCGCGCGTTCGGCTTTGCCGAGGCGGGAGTCCGGCGCCGCTATTATTCGGACAATGACGAGGACGCGGTGGTGATGGTGAAGACGATCTAGGAGGGCGTAGAGCGGAGGGCGAAGGGCGTGAAATCCAGAGCAGATCGCCGGTCCGTGATTTCTTCACGCCCTTCGCCCTCCGCTCTACGCCCTACGAAGTGCTGCATATCTCGACGATCCAACAAGGAGGCATGCTTGGACCCGGTAAGCGCGGAGATCTGGGAGAACAAGGAGATCGCAACCGGCATCTACCGGCTGAAGCTCCGCCCCTACGGGCCGGCGCCGCGGGTGGCGCCGGGGCGGTTTTTCATGATCGGGGTGGGGCCGGGCACGGACCCGCTGCTCCGGCGTCCGCTGTCGCACCTGGCGACCTCGGTGAACGAGGACGGGATCCAGTTGCTCGAGTTCCTCTACGAGGTGAGAGGGCGGGGCACGGAGCTTTTATCGCTCATGCAGCCGCCGCGCATCATCAGCTACATCGGCCCTCTCGGCAACGGCTGGCGTCTTGACGGGGTCCCTCGTCGGGTGATCCTGGCGGGCGGCGGCGCGGGCGCGGTGCCGCTGTACGCGGCGTCGAAGGCGCTCGCGGAGATCACGCCGCGGCCCAAGATCGAGTTTATTTACGGGGCTCGGACGGGGCGGTGCCTGGCGCTGGCGTCGGAGATCGGGGTGATGGTCGAGGACACGGTGCTGTGCACGGAGGACGGGTGCCGGGGGGAGAAGGGGCTGGTCACGGACCTGCTCCGGCGGGCGCTCACGGACGCGGACCCGGCGCGGACGCTGGTGCTGGCGTGCGGTCCGCGGGCGATGCTGGCCCAGGTGGCGCTCCTCACGAAGGAGCGGGGCGTGGCGTGTCAGGTGAGCCTGGAGGCGCGGATGGCCTGCGGCATGGGCGCGTGCCTCACCTGCTCGATCCGGGGCGCGGACGGGCACAACGTGCGGGTGTGCAAGGAGGGGCCGGTGTTCGACGCGGCGGAGGTGGACTGGGAGGCGCTGGATGAATGCGCTTGAGGTGGACGCGGGCGGCGTCAGGATGAAGAACCCGGTGGCGCTGGCTTCGGGGACGTGCGGCTACGGCGAGGTGTACGCGGACTCTTATGATCCGTCGCTGTTGGGCGCGGTGGTGGTGAAGGGCATCTCGCTTGAAGCCCGGCCGGGCAACCCGGCGCCGCGGATGGCGGAGACGCCCTCCGGGATGCTGAACGCGATCGGGCTGGAGAACGTGGGCCTCACGGCGTTCCTTGCCGAGAAGCTGCCGTGGCTCGTGGAGCGCAAGGTGACGGTGGTGGTGAACGTATTCGGGGAGACGATGGATGAATATGAGCGGCTTTGCGCGGAGCTGTCGGATGTAAAAGGCGTGGCGGGCCTGGAGCTGAACATCTCGTGCCCGAACGTGAAGGCCGGGGGCATGGCGTTCGGGGCGAGCGCGCAGGCCGCGGCGGAGCTCACGGCGCGGGCGCGGAAGGCCACGCGGCTGCCGCTGTGGGTGAAGCTCACGCCGAACGTGGGCGACGTGGCGGAGGTGGCGCGGGCGGTGGAGGGCGCGGGCGCGGACGCGGTGAGCCTCATCAACACCGTGAAGGGCATGGCGATTGACGTGGAGCGGCGCCGTCCGGTGCTGGCCTCCGTGACCGGCGGGCTCTCGGGCCCGGCCATCCGGCCGATTGCGCTCCGCATGGTTTATGAGACGGCGCGCGCGGTCAAGGTCCCGGTGGTGGGGCTCGGCGGCATCATGAACAGCGATGACGCCATCGCCTTCCTGCTGGCTGGGGCCACCGCGGTCCAGATCGGCACGGCCAACTTCGTGGACCCCGGCATTCCGCCGCGCGTCATTTCCGGGATCGAGCAATACCTGAAGAGGCACGGCTTGAAGTCGGTGCAGGAGTTGATTGGAGGTCTTAAGGCTTGAGTCGGCCGGAACATCAGGGACCGCCGCCCGTTTCATCAGGACATACTTGGCGGCTGTCCCTGATTTTATTGGCGCTGGCCGCGGGGATTCGGCTGTATCGTCTGGACCAGGGGTTCTGGTACGACGAGATCTGGGCGCTCAAGTTTTTTCACATGAGCTGGTACGAGCAGCTCACGCGCATGCCCCTCCCCAATCATCATCCGTTGTATTCGTTGCCCGCCAAGGCCTGCATCTTGGTGCTGGGAGAGAAGGAATGGACGGCGCGGCTGCCGGCGTTCATCTGCGGGTCGCTCACGCCGCCGCTGCTTTTTATGATGGGCTCGCGGTGGGTGAGCGAGCGGGCGGGCTTGATGGCGGGCCTGTTCATGAGCGTGGCGGCGGAGCCGGTGTGGTACTCGCAGGACGCGCGGGGCTACGCGGGCGCGATTTTTTTCAGCCTGGCGGCCACGCACCTGTTCGCGGGGCTGGCGAAGGAGTTCTCGGGGCGGCGGTGCGCGCTGTACGTCCTGGCGGGCGCGGCGGCGATGTATTCGCATTTGTACACGGGCGCGGTAGTGGCGGCGCACTTGCTGATCGCGGCGTATCTCGCGGGGAGGAGCCGGGGCGCGAAAAAGGAAGTGCTGCTCGCGGCGGCGGCCATGGCAACGCTGGTGGCGGCGTTCCTTCTTTACGCGCCGATGCTTCATGACCTGATCGCTTACACGCGGACGGCCGGGCAAAAGACGGCGGGCCGGGCGCTGGATCCGGCCTTTATCGCGGAGCTGTTGGTGGGCTGGAGCGCGGGGCGGAGCCATCCGTGGCTGTCGCTGCCGCTGATCGCGGGCGCGGCGGCGGGCATCTATCCATTGGGCCGCAGGAGCGGCATCGTTGGCGCGGCCTGGCTCCTGTCGCTCGGGCTGGCCGTCCTGGCGCCTTGGGTGCTGGGCACGTTCGTGTACGCGCGCTTTTACTCTTTCGCCATGCCGGGTTTTTACCTCAGCCTGGCCGCGGGCCTGGACCAGGCCCGCGCGCGGCTGAAGTGGCCGCGGGCGGCGGGGGCTCTTGCGGCGGGGGCGGCGGCCGTGCTGCTCATTACGGGTCTGGTCCCTTATTATTTATATGGCAAGCAGGGTCTCCGGCCGGCGGCGGAATGGGTCCGGCACAACGCCCCCGGCCGGCGGGTGCTGGCGGCGGGGATGATCGGAGAGGTCTTCGGGTATTACATGCCACCGGCCCGGGCCGTGCCGCGGGACCTGAAGCTCACGGCCGCCATGCTCGACCATGCGGCGGTGGTGACCAGCTACGAGTCCACGGTTGGCGAGGAGCAGAAAAAGGTAATGGAGCGGTTATGCGCGACGGCGGCGGTGTTCCCGTCGGCGGGCGACCCGCAGCTCGAAGTCAAGGTATATCTTTGTTCACCACCCTGATCAGGCTGACGGGGCCGGGGGCGATCCGGGCCACGGTCTGGAAACGCCGGGGCCATCTTTCCATGACCGCGCGCAGCTCGTCCTCCGCGACGCCGGTCACAATGAATTCCACGCGTTTTTCCTTCAGGTATTCCCACTGCTTTTCCAGGATGGGATCGAAGAGCAGGGGCACGCTCTCGCGGCCGGAGTAGAAATAGGTGAGCATGGGCTTGCGGCTCATGATGATGGCCCCGGGCGGGGTGAGCTCGGCGGCGGCGCGGTTCAAGATGATGTATTGGAGCCACTGGGTGATGAGGGCGGGGGAGAGGCCCATGAACTCCATGTCGTACTTGGCCCAATTGATCACGGGCCTAGTCCATTGGCCGTAACCGGCCACCACAACCGGGGCGGCGGGCTCGATTTGGGAGCGGAAGCGGAAACGCACGTATCCCTGGTCTATGTAGGCGTTGGCGGCTAGGGTGAGCGCGGCGAGTCCGATCAAGGCCCAGCGCGCCGCCCTGCCGCCACCGGCGCGCCTGGCCGCTGCGGCCACGGCCCGGAAAAGGTAAAAAACGGCGAGCGGCATGATGGGGAGCACGAAGCGGTCTTCCTCGAACGGCCAGGAGAGCACGATGAGGAGGGACAAGATGGTGAAGGCCTCGGCGCCGAAGCGGCGGCCCCTCAACTCGATCCCAACACCTGCGGCGACCGCCGCGAACAGGGCCCAGGACAGGACGGTCAAGGCGGGGCCGGCCTTCATGACCGCCCTGACGGGCGAGAAAGCGGCCAAGCCGAGGTAAGGCAGGTACATACCGAGGTTATGGGTGACGCGGGTAAACAGGCCGACCATGCCGGCGGCGCGGGTCGGGTCGCCCCTTGCCAACTCGGACAGGTACTCCATGCCGTGGCCTCCCTGCACCAGGTTCCGAATGAACCAGATCGCAGCGGCTGCGATGAACACTCCCACCAGAAGCGCGTCCGCGGATATCCTCTTCTTATTAATTGTAACGGCCGTGCGATGCAGTACCAGCGCCGCGGCTGCGGCCGCGGCCAGAGTTAGCCCCGCAGTGCGCGCAAAATATGCGGCGAGCACGGCCAGAACCAGAGCGGCCATACGCCGCGAGTCCATGACCGCTTCCCGACCCTCCGGGAGGAGGAGAATGGCGACATAGCAAAAGGCCATGTACACCGGCTCCGACAGCAGGTGGGCGCTCTGCAGATAGACATTGAGCATGGTTCCGAAGACCAGCGCCATGACCGGTCCCATCCAGATGGACCCGAGCCTTTTGCCCGCCCACACTCCCAGGACCACGCCGGCCAGCGCGTTCATGAGCGCCACCAGCGCGTGCATGGCCGGAAACGGGTCCTAGAAGAGCAGATGGAACGGCGCGGGCAGCAGGGGGAAGAGGAAGGGGAACTTCACCTGGGCCGGGTGCCCGGGAAGATATAGGTCCACGCAGCTCTGCCCGCCGGCAATGGCCTTGGCCAGGAGGTAATAGATCACGTTGTCGCCCCCCAGGTTGCCGCCGAGCTCGGAGGAGACGCTGGTGAGATGGAGGATGGCGAGGGCAACGGCAACGGCGGCCCAGGCCAGGATGATCAGCCAGGTCCGCGGCGGCGGGGACGCGGTGGGCTGGTCCGGCTCTTTTTTCCGTCCCCTGTCGAACATGGGCCTAACTAATAACACCGCCGGCCGGGGTGGTCAACCGGCGGGCAAGCAAGATTTTTCGCTTGCGCTGCCATCGGCTTCGTGCTAAATATAATTCACCGGTTCCCAGGATGAATATCATTTTGCGAAAGAGCCTCGTGGCCGTGATTCTGGCCCTGCTCCTCGGGGGCTGCCGCTTCTCGGGCGACGATGAGGCGCGGCGGGCGGCGGCCACGCCCGCGCCCTTTCATACGGATGGCCGCTGGATCAAGGACGACCAGGGCCGGGTGGTGATCCTGCGCGGCATCAATGTGGGTGGCGGCGTGAAGTGGGACCCCTGGCAGTACTGGTACGGCGAGAGGGAGTGGGACCTCCTGATGGATTGGGGCATGAATGTGGTGCGGATGCTCATCATCTGGGAGCCGATTGAGCCGGAGCCGGGCCAGTACACGGACTGGCTGTTCGAGTCCGGCACCGATCAGTTGGTCGCCTGGTCCGAGGAGCGCGGCATTAACGTGATCCTGGACATGCACCAGGACGTGTACGGGCCCGCGGTCTCGGGCGACGGCGCGGCCCCCTGGGCCACCCGTACCGACATCCCCTTCAAGCACCAGGAACCCTGGGGCATCAACTACCTGGCCCGGGCCGTGAACGAGAGCTATGACGATCTCTGGACCGATCCCGCTCTTCAGAATCACTTCATCGGGGCTTGGCTGATGGCGGTCCAGCGCTACCGCTACCGCGAGATCATCATCGGCTATGACCTGTTCAATGAGCCCTGGCCCGGCACCTCCGCGCCGTGGGAATTCTCCCGCAACCGCCTGGGCAAGTTCCAGGACCGGGTGGCCCAGGCCATCAGGGCCCTCGACGCCAACCGCATCATCTTCTACGAACCCCTCACTTTCACCGCCGCCGGCATGCCCGCCAACCTGCCGCCGCCCGCGGTCAAAGGCGCGGGTTACGCCCCCCACTTCTACGACCCCACCCTCGGGTTCGTCCACGACCAACCCTATGACCTTGACCCCTCCCGCATGAACAAGGTCATGGACCGCTACGAAAAGGAAGCCCGGTGGATGGGAAACATCCCCTGGCTCATGGGAGAGTTCGGCGTCACCAACATCGCGCCCAACTGGCAGGTCTATCTCCAGGACTTCTACAACGCCCTCGACGCCCACATGGCCTCCGGGACCATCTGGGAGTACGGCAAAGGCAGCATGGGACCGCTCAACCCCGACGGCAGCGAAAAGACCGAGTTCGTGAACGAAATCGTGCGCACCTATCCCCAGCGCATCGCCGGCGAGCCGGTCTCGTTCGGCTTCGATCCCGCCACCAGGGTCTTCACCCTCACTTACAACATCGTCGAGGGCGTTACCGGGCCCACCGAGATCTTCATCCCCGAAGCGCGCCACTACCCGGCCGGGTTCCGCATCGTCTCCGCGGACAAGAACATGAAGACGGAGTGGGACGGCCGCATCCTCAAGGTCTGGCCCGACCCCGACCTGACAACCTTCACCATTATCATCGCGCCCAATTCATAAAGGGGCTTTTCTTATGGTGCGCCAAATCATGAAAAAGAACGTTGCCGCCTGGATGACGCTGCTGTTGTTGGCCGCGGCCCCCGCTATATTACTGCTCGATCTGGGCTCGTCCCAGGCGCAGGGCCCCGCTCCCGCGGACCTGGTGGCGGCGGCCGAGGCCAAGATCCGGACCGGCATCAACGACCCGGAAACGCGCACCGAGGCCGTCTGGCTTTATGAGGACGCGCTCGACCTGGTCAAGGGCGATGACGCGGCCTCCCGCTCCATCAAGGCCCGCGCCCATCTCGGACTCGCCGTGATCAATCTCATTGACTTCTTCGACCTGCTCCCGGCCCTGTCCAACTTCCTGGGCATTGACATCCTTGACCTGTTCAATCCCTCCGCCGCCGCGGCCATGACCATGGCCGGAGCCGGCGGCCCGGTCCGGCCGGCCGCGGCCTGCACCGCCGTTGACTTCGAGGACTACCTGTTCTTCCTGGACCGGATGCTCACCAACATGCTCATGCCCACGATAGATCATGCGCGCCTGGCCCGGGAGCTGGACCCGGGGGTGACCCTGGTCGTGGAGACGGGCATGGCCGTGCTGGTCCCCGATAACCCGGCCACGCCGGAGGACGACTCCATGGTCCTGGACCTGGCCGGCGAGTGGGACGCCACCGATGCGGCCCTTTTCCAGGGCGGGCTGGAGGTCCTGCTGGGGGGACTCAAGCTCCTGCTCTCCTACGACGGCATCCTGCAGAGCATGATCAACCCGACCCTGAGCCCCGCCTGTCAACCGGTCCCGGGAAGCGATGATTGGACCGATACCTTCGGACCCTATAACCTCATCGTCCCCGACGGCGGCGAGCAAAGGATGATCGCGGCCGGAGCGCTCATGGCCGCGGGCTTCCAGGCTTTCCACGAGGGACTCGAACTGCTCGCGGCCGAAACCGACGACCAGTCCGACGACCTGGTCCGGTATTATGACTACGGCAGCGACGGCCTCGGTCCCGCCGACCCCGGCTACCCCGGCCCCGACGCCGACGGCACCGAGGCCAACGGCGCCTATGACCCGGGCGAGCCCTGGGGAATGGACTCGATCGGCGTCCTGCTCGACAGCCTGCTCGGGAGCCTGCTCAGCGGCCTGCCCTTCAACCTCTCCGACCTGAGCCGCATGCTGCCGCCTCCCGCCCTGGCCGCCCTCGTTGAATCCATGGGCCAAAGCGCCGAGAGCGGAACGCCGGTGGACCTGGTCCCGACCCTGTTGAAGCCCCTGCTCCCGGCCCTGGGCCTGGGCGGGACCGACCAGCAGCTTTATGCCCTCGGCCTGCCCGCGCTCAACCTGGGAGCGCTCTTCCTCCCGCCGCTCGCCGACCTCTCCGTCATCTCGCCCCTCACCGACGCTGCCGGGACCCCCATCACCGAGCCCGAGGCCGCCGACGTCTCACACACCTGGCCCGACGGCTCCGGCCGCGTGGACCCGCCCAACGGGACCGTGGACGCGGCCTACTCCTTCTACCAGGACCAGGACGCCGAAGGCAACGACGTCGGCGTCATGGGCGGACTCGTCCTCACCCCCGTCACCACCCCCGCCGACTTCGACGCCGAAGGCAACCTCATCGGCGCCGTGGAATTCGACCCCATGATGAACCCCCAGTTCAATTCCCTGATGGGACTGCTGGGCGCGCTGTTGCCCTGAACCGCCGCCCTGAAAATATGATGAGGTGGCGGGGACACTCCTGTCCCCGGCCTTCCGGCCGAGGGGAGTGTTGCATCAACCGGACAGCCCACATAGCGAGCCGTGTGGGCTGTCCCGCTAAAATATTTTGTGTCTGAAATTGCATCATGTATAATAGGTAAAGAGAAGCATGGCGCCGCTTGCGGTTCCATCATCGGGGAAATAGACATGATTGCCGCGGACAAGATTCAGCGCATCACCGACACGATTGTCCGGACCTACCGGCCCGAGCGCATGATTATTTTCGGCTCCTGCGCCCGGGACGAGCAGGCCGCGGGAAGCGACCTCGATATCATGGTCATCTCCGACCGCGAGAAGCACCTGCCCGCTTACAAGCGCGGCTTGAAAACCCGCCTCGCCCTGCCCGAGCCCGACGTGGCCAAGGACATCCTCTTCTACACCCACGAGGAAATCGAACGATGGAAGGACGTCCCTCTCAGTTTCGTCGCCACCGTTCTGCGCGAAGGCAAGGTGGTGTATGAACAACGATGACCTGGTGAAGGCATGGTTTGACAAGGCCGCCAGCGATCTGCGCAACGCCGAGATCATCCTCTCATCCGGCGAGGATGATCAGCCCACCGACACCGTCTGCTTCCACTGCCAACAGGCCGCCGAGAAATTCATCAAAGGCTTCCTCGCCAGCCGCGACACCGAATATCAAAAGGTCCATAATCTCAAGGCCCTGGTCGAAAAAGCCATGGCCCTTGACCCGAGTTTCGAACAAATCATGGAAAAGGCCGAGTCCCTTTCTCCCTATGCGGTCGCCATCCGCTACCCCGATGATTTCTGGATGCCGAAACTGGAGGACGCCCAGGAGGCCTTCGCCATCGCCCGCGAAATTAAGGACTTTATCCTGCAGCGGATGAAGACCGCCAAGACCGTTGGATAGCCCATAGCAAGCTATGTGGCCGGCCCCCGGCCGCGGGATGGGAAGGCAAGCATTAGGGAGAGGCAATCCAGGCCGGCCTTATCAAGAAAAACCACGCGGAAAACAAAAAGCATAATCTCAGCGCATCCCGCGGCGTCGCCGCCCACATAGCAAGCTATGTGGGCTGTCCCGCTAATTAAATAATATCCAGGTTGCGTTTTTGAACCTCCAGCATTATTGATTTACGAATCTCCTGAGCATCCACGTTCGAGAAAGTATCATTAATATCTAAAAAAATTGATGGAGCGGATTTTTCGTCCAAACTTCCTGGACCGCAGTAGGGCTCCTCTAATTTTTTAATTTTCCTTATAAAGTGATATCCGAATGATTTGGGGTGATTGACCAGACAACAAACCGCTCTTGATACTCTCAACATTGCCTTTTGCTTGTCAAACAGCATCAGCGGATACGGGCTTACCTTCCACGATGATGATAAATCGCGAACCAGGGTCAAGGCCAAAAACAAGGGCTTTTTGAGCAGGTCATCATCTTCGAAATTTCTGAAATATAATTTATTTTGCGTATAAATAAGTTCCTTCTCTATTTTGTCGTATACAACGAACAAAGGCCCGAAGGCGGAGATGCGACCGGATGGAAATTGTTGATAGAAGACGGCGAGGATAAAAAGGCCCTTGAAGCGCCTGAGCCATACGCCTCGCAATAGCTCGATCCCTTGCTTATCTTCTTCAATCCTCTCCCAACCGGAAGCCTCAAGCGGGCTGAATTCAAGGAATACATTGCTGAGCGACACAGATCCGGATATATTCCCGCTTCCAAGGTCAAGAACCCTGGCATTATCATCCCAATCCCCCGCTAAAAGCCCCTCATTCCACATTTTACTTTTAACGGATGGTGTCCCCGAATACATGGGCCCTTCCAGCAGAACGGGCGTTGCATTTTTGGCAAGCAATCTGAACAACCAGCTTAATTTATATTTATGCGGGCGCGTGGAGCTTTTATTGAATAAATCAATATAAAGAAGTGGCGGCCTAATGGCAGTATGACATTTGTAATGGTCAATGATATTATTTTTATCATCACTTAAATATTGGTATATTTTTATGGGAAGTTCAAAATAGCAATCGTCATCCGCCGGTCCGGCTTTAAGGATGGGAGGTGAACTGATGAATTTCTTATACCAGATGTCTTTACTCGGCGGGGGGAAAAGCGCCTCCACCGGAGACATGATTTCGCGGGCCCCGTGCAGGGGCCAGCGCACCTGTATGGGATCGCAGGCGAAAAATGATTTCAAATCGCCGCCCGCCGTAGATTTATCGGCCCAGATCAGAGAGGCATGTTGATTGGTTATCCTCGTACAGGTTGAAAATATATCAGGCGCATCTTTTATGTCAAACAAGGTTCCATGTTGCAGATGGTTGCCGGCATTCAACTTGGGCACATCAAGAACATAAAGATGGCCGGGCTTTTCAGTCCAGGGCTCAAATTTAATTACATGGTGTTTAACCAAAATATCCTTATCGGCGTCGAATGGGCCCGGTTCGCCCATCACCGCGGTCGCCGTGATTTTGGTGGCTTTGTGCAGGGCGAACCAGAGGGCGATATCAACCGAATGGGTTACATCCAATAATCCAGTTCCAGGACCGTAATGCTGTTTTATCAGATACAGCCAAAAAAAGAAGTAGGACGGGTCCTGGAAATAATCGGCATGGTTATCATTATGAAAAACATTAGTGGAAATAATATCGTTCGCCATTAGGTGTGAATAAAGTCTCCAAATTACATCATCTTCGGTTTTATTTCCCCTCAATCCAGTCGGTTTCATGCTTCCATAATCATTTGTTTGGCCTCGAAAAACGCGGGCAAAGCCTTCATTCACCGGAGGCAATTTTGATAGTTGTGCGATGACCTCAGCATAGGTTTGATAAACGGCGGTCATGATACTCATATCCTCAGTTTAATTCTGTAATTCTGGGGACACGATACATAATTCACTTCCAGTTGCCTCCCGCCGTTCCAGCCCCGTTCCCCTCCGTCCTTTCCTTTCCATCCCCTCCCGTAATCTCTGCGCCAGTATATCCCTTCCTGGTTCAATGTCAAGCGAAAAAAGAAAAAAAGTAGCAAGCAGCCGGGGGGGAGGTTTGTGGTTTGAGGTTTGTGGTTTGGGGTTGAAGAGGGAGAATTGAACCACGAAGGCACGAAGGGCAAGAAGGGGAGGGGAGGTTTGTGGTTTGGGGTTTGAGGTTTGGGGTTGAAGATCAGCCCCAAGCCTCAAGCCCCAAGCCTCAAGGCACTGGATACCCCCATAGCGAGCTATGTGGGCGCCGTCAGGCGCAGGATGCCCTCCCCGACACGCCCCTGTCCTCATCCCGTGGCCGCGGCCACCCACATAGCAAGCTATGTGGGCTATCCCGCTAATCAACTTAACGGTGTGTCGAACGCGGAGGGCTTAAAAAGATCCGCCCCGGTTCTGGCAGGGGACCGGGGCGGATTTGGGGTTATGGGGTCGGGCCTTTAGTAGACGAACAGCCCCTGGTAAGAGTAGTCGAGCGTCACGGTCGAACAGGAGCATTGCTCTTCCAGGTCCACCTCGACGTCGTAATCCAGCACGCAGGAATCGCCCCAGGTCCAGAGGCAGTCGAAATATTCATCGAGCAGGCTGTCCAGGACCAGGTTGTATGGATAGTCCTCGTACACCTCGTAAGGATAGAGGTCAATGGAGATCACGTCCACGCATCCCAGGTAGTCGCAGAGCCACACGTTCACCGGCGCGACGTCGCCGCCCCAGTTGGTCAGCGTGTAGTGGAGACGCATGTCAACGATGTTGGAGTCCCAGGAGTCGAGCCAGACGGTGTCCACGGAGTAATCCAGGTCGTCCAGCCCGCAGCACTGCCCGCACCCGCAGGGGCTGCCCACGATCAGCGTGTTCGATCCCGCGCCGCACTGGTCCCAGACCTCAATCGGCGGCGGAGCGTCGCAGGTGTAACAGTAACCGTCCGAGTCGTCCGAGCCGGGATCGTTCGTCCAGACGCATCCTCCCATGATAAGCAGCAGCGCGGCCGCCATCACCATCGTCCCTTTGTTTCTTATCCTCTTCATGGAAACACCCTCCTTTCATCAATGCGGGGCGGGAATTCTCGGCTAATGCTGTCCCGGCCCCAATCGCCTGTTTTTTTCCTTAAGTCTCCTTACCTGCATGTATTAAAAGCAAGCGCGATGCCAAGCCCGGGCCCTGATTCTGGATTTGCTTGTAACTGGATGGATTAATTGAGAAATTAAATGTGATCGGGCCGGCAAATGGGCGAGCCGGAAAAATGCGGAGCCACGGGCAGGGGAAACAATAATGCGGCCCCATCGGCTTTCGCGAAAATAACTTAAAATAAATGAATAGTTACGCTACGCAAGGTATTATTGCGCGAAGAGCAGGAAATATATCCTGGATGAGGGGGTCCAGGAATGGACACATCATTGCGGCTTGGACGAATGAGAGTGGTTGCGGATGTACTCGGAAACAAGCCAGGACGCGAGCAGGGCGATCATGGCCAGGGCGGCGAAGAAGCTGATCCACGCTCCGCGCCTAAGCTCCTTTGGCTGGAACATGAACTCGACCACGTGCCGCCCGGGGGTCAGGAACACGGCCCGGCCGATCCCGTCCGCGAAGTAGATGGCCGCTTCCCGGCCGTCAACGCGGGCGGACCAGCCGGGCATGAGGTATTCGCGCGCGACCAGCCAGGCCGGCCCGGACGTCTCGGCCACGATCCGCTCATGGTCGCCGTCCGGCCGGTCCACGCCGATCACGCGGCCGATGACGCCGCCGGCTGCATCGGTGGCCGGCGGCGCGGGAGCCGGCTTGATGAGCGAGCCGGATAGGATCGCCGCGTCCAGCGCGAGCGCGGGCCGGGGCTCTGCTTCCGCGCTCCCGCCGCTAAGCGCCAGGGCCAGGGCCTGGTCGCGGTCCGGGGCGGTCCGGGCCGAGCGCGCCAGGAAAACGGCCGGGTTCGCGGCGCTGGTCTCATACAGCGCCAGGTTTTTTTGCGGGTCTTGGGCTTGTTCCCGGATGACCCCGGCGCCCGCGAGCGCGGCGATCCACTGCTCGGGCGGGTCGGCCGTGCCCATGACGTATTTCACGGCGAGGACC
>DATKZS010000133.1:0-20014 GCA_035527835.1 bacterium | reverse complement strand
GGACGCGAAGTTCCGCCTGGACCTGAAAAAACGCTCGTGCGTGATCGACGCCGGGACCGAGGTCGGCCGCAACATCGCCAAGATCTTCACGGGTTTTATCACCCGCCAGTTCGGGGAAGGTGCGTTCAAGGTGGAGAGGACTTTTTCGCCGCCGGAGATCAGCCGCGATCCGCAGCCGACCATGCCAGCTGGCAGGCCGGTGGAGGCCGCGTTATGAGCGAGCAGATGATCAGCACGTATTCGATGTGGTCCATGTTCCGCAACTGCCGGAAGGCCTGCGAGTGGCGCTATCTCAAGGGACTTGTGCCGCTGGAGAAGGACCACAACTTGAGCTTCGGCTCGATGATCCACGAGTGCCTGGAACTATGGCACCGGGAGCGGGACCTGGCCAAGGTCCTCGACTACATTGACCGCGCGTATCCGAAGCGGGCGCAGGATGAGGGCGAGCTTGGTGACTGGCACCTGGCGACCGCGATGATGAAGAGCTACGCGGTCCGGTACCAGGAAGAAGAGTTCGAAGTGGTAGGCCTGGAGCAACCGTTCGAGGACAAGATCATCAACCCGGCCACGGGAGCTTCCTCACGGAGTTTCACCCTCGCGGGCAAGGTGGACGGCATCGTGCTGAGAGGCAATGAGCACTTCCTTCTCGAACACAAGACCGCCTCGCAAGTGGACGCCGACTACCTGGAGCGGCTGTGGACCGACTTCCAGATCGTGCTCTACACCTGGTACGTGGAGCAGGCGCTGGGCATCAAGATCGCGGGCGTCATCTACAACATCCTGGTCAAAGCCCGGCTCCAGCAAGGCAAAGGCGAGACCGAGGCCGAGTTCGAGGCCCGGCGAGCGGAACTGATAGCCAAGTCCAAGACCGGCAAGACGAGCGCCAAGCGCAAGCTCCCGGAGAGTGACGCGGACTTCCAGGCACGGCTCGCAGAGAAGTATTCCGAGCCGGGCATGTTCCACCGCGAGATGCTCTACGTCTCCCGTGACCAGTTCGACACGCTCCGGGCCGAGTTGTGGGAACTCTCCCAGGCCTTCCTCGACGCCAGGCGGCGCGGGGTTTTCTACCAGAACACCGCGTTCTGCTTCCACTACCGCCGCCAGTGCTCCTACTACCCCCTCTGCCGCTCCAACGGCAGCCCCAACGTCATCGAGAACTTTTATCAACAAGCGCCGCCTCACGAGGAACTGGCGGCGAAACAAGCCGAGGCGCGGGACCACGCAGTGGCCGAAAGCGCCCCGGCATTCTAAGCGAAAGGAGAAAATGAAATGCTACCCACTCAAAAGACCTCGCCCAAGCAGGACCTGTCCAACCTGACGGTCCTGGTGTATGGGCCGAGCAAGATCGGGAAATCGTCCCTCTGCGCCAAGGCCGACAACGCACTCTTCCTGGCCACCGAGCCAGGCCTCAACTCCCTTGAGGTGTTCCAGACCCCGGTGAACAGTTGGGAGGACCTGCTCGCGGCCTGCGCCGAGATCGCGGAGGGCAAGCACAATTTCAAGACCATCGTGCTCGACACCCTGGACAACGCCTACCGCATGTGCAGCGACTACATCTGCAAGAAGTTCAAGATCGAGCACGAGTCCGACCTGGGCTACGGCAAGGGCTACGCGCTCATCAACAACGAATTCCTGCGCGTGCTGAACAAGCTGGCCTTCCTGCCCTATGGCCTGTTCCTCATCTCGCACTCACAGGAGAAGGAGATCGAGACCCGCACCGGCAAGCTCACCCGGATCGTCCCGACCCTGCCCGACAAGGCCCGCAAGCAGGTGCTGGGCATGGTGGACATGATCCTCTTCTGCGACATCGAGGTGGTCCCGGGCGAGGACGGCAAGCCCACCTACAAGCGCGTCATGCGCACGAAGCCCAGCCCCAACTACGAGGCCGGCGACCGCACCGGGCGATTGCCCGAAGTGCTAGACCTGGACTTCAACAAGTTCATGGAGGCGTTCAACAGCAAGAGCGTAGCGCCCCAGATGAACACATCGCAGACCGAGACCAAGCCTTCCACCGCGCATACCAAACCGACCGCGCCTGCGAACCAAACCAAATAACGAATTAAGGAGGACCGAACCATGCCGAACAATGAATTCGAGACCAACCCCTCAACCGGGAGCACGGGCGACATTGATCTTTCCCAGTTCGATGAGGACTACACCCATGCGCCCATTGAGGAGCGGGACTTCGAGGAGGTCCCCGATGGCAAGTACCAGGTCAACGTCGAGCGCGTGGAGTTGACCAAGTCCAAGACCGCGGGCAACCCGATGCTCAAGTGGACCCTGCGGATCCTCGCTCCCCATTACCGGAACCGAAAGCCCCATCGAGTGAGGTGAATCATGGCCTATCAAAGTACCACTGGTCTCGCCAACAATTCAGCGGATTTCCTGGTCAAACTCAAAGACTACCTGGTCGGAACCGTTGGCTGGACCTTGCGCGATGACCGGTCTGGCGATACCGAACCCAGCTACGTGCTCTTTTCCAACGGTGAGAGCGGCTCGGAGGACATATATCTCCGCTTTCAGAACGACTCCACCGCCGACCGGATCGCCGTGAAAGCCTACCTGTATTGGAACGACACAACCCACGCAGGCGTGAAGGAGGCATTCAACACCAGCAACACCTACATCAAGACCACAGACGCCGCCGCTTTCCTCTACTGGATTTACGCTGACAAGGACCACGCCTTCATCGTCACCAAGCTCGTGGCCACTTACTACGCGCATTATTGCGGACTGCCCAAACGGTTCTGGTCTGGCGCGGTTGCGATTTCGCAGGCCGCGGTTGCCGCCGGTTCGGTGGTGACGATCCAGGTGAATGACGCCTCGATCTTCAAGCTCGGCAGCTACTACGTGATCAAGGACAACGCCAACATTGGCCCAGACCTTCAGCTTCACAGAGAACCGGATCGTCTCCGCCGTGGGCGTTTACTTCACGCAAAAGGACGCCACGATCCCGGTCACCATCCAGATTCGCGGCGTGACCACCGGGCTTCCCAACGAGGTCGTGCTGGCCGAGAAGGTGGTGGCCCCGGGCGAGGTCGTCCTGAACGCCGAGACCAAGATCGCCTTCGCCGATCCGTTCTATGCCCAAGCCAACACGAGTTACGCGGTCGTGCTCCTCACCAACAGCAACAACTACAAGGTCCGGATCGCCACGCTCGGCCAGCTGGGGCAGAACGGCGTTATCACCAGCCAGACCTACACCGCAGGCGTGCTTCTCGAAAGCTCCAACGCCGAGACCTGGACCCCGCTCAACGGCTCCGACCTCACCATGAAAATTTACGGCTACGACTTCCAGCCGAGCGGCGAGGTCCGCTTCCAGCCGATCACCGGCGTGCAGTTCAGCGACCTGAACCTCGACGAGTATTCTTCGACCCCCGAGGGTTCGGCCATCGTCTGGGAATACTCTACCGACGGCGGCGTGACCTGGGACGCCATCGTGCCCGCCGAAGAGGAGCGGTTGCCGAACCTGGCCGGGCAAGTGCTCGTGCGGGCCCTGTTCTCGACCGGCGCGGCCAACGACTCGCCCGCGCTCAACTTCAAGGACGTGAACCTGCTCGGCTTCCTCAACAACCCGACCGGCGCGTACTTGAACCGCGAAAACGAACTCACCCAGGGAGTGGCCTCCACCAAGGTCTACGCGCAGATGAGCATCCCCAGCGGGACCACCATCAATTGGTTCGCTTCCAACAATGGCGGCGTGACCTGGGAGGCCATGTCCATCCTCACGACTCGCGAGATCGACCAGGAGTGGACCGAGTACACGCTTACCCGCACCTTCACCGACCCCAACGGGAACAAGGTCCGCTACAAGGCCGAGTTGACCGGCAACAACCTGGTCTACCCGAGGATTCACACTCTGGGGGCGACGCTGAGCTAAAGGAGGCCGCGATGATCGTGAGAAGAGCCGGAGGCTTGACCGAGTTCATCCCTTCGCCCCAGGAGAAGCGCGACGGCGTGCTGCGCGACCATGCCCTCGACCTGCTCGCCAACCTGGAGGCCCGCGTGAGGCGAATCGAAAAGCGGTTGGGAATCCCGCCTGAAGCCGCTACCGAGTTTGCCAACCTCATGGCCGCTATCCGCCGCGAGGAACACGAGGCGGGCAGGATCAACCAGGAACTCCTCGACGCCGGGCTGACCCACCAGGAGAGGGCCACCTGAGCCCCCGCTTCCGCCCGGAAGCCGGCCATCCTGTGTTCTTTTTTGAGCCTCGGGGTTCATGGGCCATTTCTAGTCGCTCCGCAACCAGGCGTTAATTTAGTGCAATTTTAGGCATGTACATCCGCTCCCTTTGCCTGTAGATCCTGCCGGAGGAAACTTGAAGATTTGACTTGCTTTCACGGTGAAAAGAAGCGTTCATGTGATACTAATAAGTATGCAAGAACAGCGGCTTACGAGAAAGCAAGGAGGCAAGATGGAACTAAGGGAACTGAACTTCGGGATCGAGATCGAGACGGTCAAAAGAACACGCGAGGTGGTGGCCAGAGCGATCCAGATGGCGGTGGGCGGCGACGTGAGGCACGTGGGCACGCCCTCTCATTACGACCCCTGGGAGGTCAAGGACACGCGGGGGCGGGTCTGGAAGGTGGTCGCGGACGGCTCGCTCATCAACGTGCCCTTCAGCCTGCGGGCCGAGGTGGTGAGTCCGGTCCTCACTTACGAGGACCTCCCGCTCCTCCAGGAGGTCGTCCGCGCGGTGCGGACCTGCGGGGCCAAGGTGGACGACCGTTGCGGCATCCACGTCCACGTGGACGCCTCGGCCTTTGACGGCCGCACACTCGGCAACCTCGCCAAGATCGTCTACAAGCAGGAGGCGCTCATCCTTACCGCCCTGGGCGTCAAAGAGAACCGGCGGAAGAGCTACACCAAGCCGGTGAGCGATGACCTTATCGCCCAGATAGAGCGGAGCCGGCCCAAGACCAAGGACCAACTCAACCGCATCTGGTATGGCTACCACAACCAGCAGCCCCAGCACTACGACAGCACCCGCTACCACGGTGTGAACCTGCACAACGTCTGGTACCGAGGCACGGTTGAGTTCCGCTGGTTCGAGGGCACGCTCCACGCGGGCAAGATCAAAGCCTACGTCCAGCTGGTCCTGGCCGTGGCCGCCAAGTCCTTGAATGGCCGGGCCGCCTCCAGCCGCAAGCGAACCTTCAACCCGCAGAGCGCCCGCTACGACTTCCGGGTGTTCCTCCTGCACCTCGGGCTGATCGGCGATGAGTTCAAGACAGCGCGCAAGCACCTCCTTGAGGCCATGCCCGGGGACTCGGCCTTCAAGCGCGGCCGACCGGTCGAGGAGCCGCAGACGAGCGCCGAGACTGAAACCGATTCGCCCGCTTCCAGTGCGGAGGAAGGAGGTGCGCAATGAGGGTCATGATCAGGAACACATCTCTCGACGGCAAACCGCTCGACGGTGACGGCGAGGTTTTCACCGGGAAAAATCCTCTCGAAGTCTTGCGAGCCATGAAAGGTTCGTCCCTCTTCTCTGACCAGTGCGGGATCGAGGACTACATTGACATGGTCCTGCGCAATGCCAAGATGCTCGCCGGGATCGAGCTCGCGGTCGTGGGCGACACGCCCGAGGAAAAGGCCTCGTCCCTCCTCGACGCCCTGGTCGCGCACAGGCTGGCGGAACTGCTGGATGAGAAACCCGCAGGGCCGGTACCGCTCCCGGACCGCGCTTGGCGAGGCATTGACGCGGTGCGCCTTTCGGGCCTCACCAACATGCTCGACCGGCCCCTGGTCGCCCGGCTCGCCGGGAAGCTCGGCTTCCCCGAAACCACGCGCTGGATCGAGGAGCATCCCAAGGAGTACGCCGAGGGTGTGTTCCGGGGCTTCGCCCCCGAGCCGAATGGAGGGCAGTCCTGATGTGCGGCCTTACCGGAGTAATCTTCGGCAAAAAGCGGCGGAAGCCCGAAGAGCTTGACCATCTCACCTGGCTCTTCACCCGTCTCCTCGTCTTGAGCGAGGAGCGCGGCCCGCACGCTACCGGCGCGGCCTGGCTCGACCAGGGCGGCGAGCATCGGCTCTTCAAGCTTCCGGTCACCGCCGAACAGTTCATCATGGACAAGGCCTATCACGACTTGCTCTCCGGCGTGAGCAACAGCACCACGCTTCTTCTCGGCCACAATCGTTGGCGTACTCGCGGGGACGAGCGCAACAATCTCAATAATCACCCCATCCGCGCTGGCAACGTGATTGGTGCCCACAACGGGACCATCCTCAACGCGGACTATCTTTTCACGCGATTCAAGGTGCGACGCCATGCCGAGGTGGACAGCGAGATCATCTTCCGCCTGGCGGACCGGGCATTCAGAAATGGGCAGCTCGATCTCGATAAATTCAAGCGCTGGGTCGCCCATTGCCGGGGGCAACTCACCACGATCATGGCCTCACGGAAGCTGCCTGGGACCGTCCTGGTCCTCAAGGGCAACAAGCCGCTCGAACTGCGCTACAGCAAGCGTCACCGGGCGGTTATTTACGCCTCCGACCCGGCCTTCCTGGACGCCGCGCTCGCGGGTGAGCGCGGCTGGGTCGAGATTCCCCTCCCTCCCATGAGTCTGGTTGTGTTCCGGCACGATGATCTGTCAGGGTACTCAAGGGAAGTCTTCACGTTCCAGGCGCAGGCCAGAAGGGTACCAGAACCCGCAGGAGCAGGGCAATGAAGCGGAGACTACCCCCAATGAATGATCATGACAGCCCGAAGGAGAACACGAATGGCCTCTTGTATCTCGCAACTTATGGCACCTTGAAGGTTGGCCATATAAACCATGACCGTTACTGTCGCGGCGTCCTCTCGGTCGAGCCAATCACCATCATTGGCCGCCTGTACCAGTTCCCTTCCGGCATCCCAATTATCGAGGTCCCCGAGGAGCACATCCTCGCCCAGGGCACTCACGACCCCCTCGCCGACGTCGCCACACAGGAGCGCTTCGCCAAGCACTTGGCCCAACACCACGCCCTCCAGCCCCAGGACGCACCCGTGGGCGACTGGGGCCGCGTGTGCGGCGAACTGTTGGCGTTTAACGACCCCGAATCCCGCCTCCCGGCCATTGACCGGCTGGAGGGCTTCAATCCCGTTGGCCCCTGCCTCTACCGGCGAGTTCTGGTCCAAGTTATCGCGCCGGGAAGTCAAGTCCCGGCCTGGCTTTATGCTGGCTTGCCCCGCTCCTTCTCCGGCCTTAAGGTGATCACAATAGGCATCTGGCGATAAAGGAGGCTTTTCTTCTCAATGACCTCCTTCCCCCTAAACCCCAAATCCTCGATGGCCTTGCGCAGATCTCTCTCGCGGAACCTGCGGGCACTTCTTGACAGGTTCCTTCAATGGTGCTACGTTTTTAATAATCGTAACACTTGGCTTTGGCGAAAAATATGAATACTGGGAGGAATAAAAGATGCGCAATTTAAAGTGGTTAATCCTTGCTTCCTTATTCTTCATCGTAGCGGGGCCGGCTTTCGCCTACCATCCGCTTAGCACCGATGACCCCGGCACCACCGACCAACGCCACTTCGAATTGGAGTGGGGCAATGATTTCATCTGGCCGGATGGCAGAATGGATGAGGCCAGCGGATATCTCGCCCTCAAGGCTGGCCTTGCGCCCGGGCTCGAGTTCGACACCGCGCTCGGGTTTGCCTATTCCATGAACAGTGGGCATGAAAACGTCAGCGGTTTTGGCGACGCTGAAGTTGCGCTGAAATGGCGCTTCCTGGGAGACAATGAAGGTCCCTATAACCTCGGCATCGAGGTCGTCACCCTGTTGCCCTCGGGCGAGACCGCCAAGGGCCTGTCGGAGGGCGATACCATAATCCCGGCCGCTCTCCTCTTTGGCTCGGCTGGCAAAGGCCCGTTTCGGGCATTATGGAACACTGGCGTAATCTTCGTCCCGGACGCAAATGACTTGCTCTTATACGGGTTGGCGCTGGAGTATAAGGCCACCGACGACTTCGCATTGGTCGGGGAAATATTCAGCGAGACCGATATCGAACTGGCGGGCAATGACAACCCACTTGAGGCCCGAGTGGGCGCACTTTATTCCGCCGCTGATTGGCTTACCCTGAGCGCTGGATTTGGAGTCGGTCTAACCGACGCCAGCCACGATTATCACTTCACCTTTGCCACCCTGATCGGCTGGTAAATAGGAGGTCGTAATGCACATGGCCGATGCCCTGCTCTCACCCACGGTTTTGGTTTCGGTCTTGAGGTCGTGATATTCTCTATTTTTAGGTCAGGGTGGATCTATCGCCTGTTGATCGAGCGTATAAGTTGATGAGTAAGCGAACCAATGAGAAGCCTGCCCGCCTGACGCCGACCGAGGCCATTTTGGAGAGCATCTCGGATGGGGTGTTCACCGTGGACCACGAATGGCGCATCACGTCGTTCAACCGGGCGGCGGAGGAGATCACGGGGATCATGCGGAAGGAGGCCATCGGGAAGCAATGCTCGGAGGTGTTCCGTTCGAGCATGTGCGAGGCCGAGTGCGCGCTTAGGCGGACCATGAAGACCGGGAAGCCGATCATCGGCCGGTCGGGTTACATTATTGACGCGGAGGGGACCCGGATTCCGATCAGCGTATCCACGGCGGTGCTCAAGGACGGCCAGGGCCGGATTGTCGGGGGGGCCGAAACCTTCCGGGACCTCTCCGAGGTGGAGGCGTTGCGCCAGGAGTTGGAGGGCCGGTATCGGGCCGGCGACCTGGTCAGCCGCAGCCCCCTGATGCAGAGGTTGTTCGAGGTCTTGCCCGCCATCGCCTCAAGCCCCAGCACGGTGTTGATCCTGGGTGAAACCGGGACGGGCAAGGAACTGGTGGCGCGCACCATTCACGAATTGAGCCCGCGCCAGGAGGGCCCGTTCATCGCGGTCAACTGCGGGGCCTTGCCGGACACGCTCCTCGAGTCCGAGCTGTTCGGCTATAAGGCGGGCGCGTTCACCGGCGCGAGCCAGGACAAGCCCGGCCGCTTCGCGCTGGCCCGGGGCGGGACCCTTTTCCTCGACGAGATCGGCGAGGTCAGCCCGGCTTTGCAGGTGCGGCTCTTGCGGGTGCTCCAGGACAAGACCTTCGAGCCGCTGGGCGCGACCCGCTCCGAAACCTCCGACGCCCGGGTCATGGTCGCCACCAACAAGGACCTGGCCGGAGAGGTGCGCCACGGCGCTTTCCGCGAGGACCTCTATTACCGGGTGAACGTGGTCCGGGTGGAACTGCCGCCGCTTAGGCGGCGCAAGGAGGACATCCCGCTTCTGGTGGATCAGTTCATCGCCCGGTTCAACCGCCTGCAGCGAAAGTCCATTCAGGGGATCGCGCCCGAGGCCCTGTCCCTGCTCATGGCCCATGACTGGCCCGGAAACGTGCGCGAATTGGAAAACGCCATCGAGCGGTCCTTTATCTTGTGCCGGGAGGGACTCATCGGCATGGGCCATCTGCCGGAGGAATTGACCGCTTCCGGAGCCAAGATGGATTCGTCTTCCGGTATTCGTAATGCCCGCGGGTTGATGGACGCCCAGCTCATCCGCTCCGCCCTCGCGCGCAACTCCGGAAACCGCCTGGCCGCGGCCCGGGAACTGGGCATCCACAAGTCCACCCTGTTCCGCAAGATCAAGGAACTGGGACTCGACCTGCCCGAAGAGGACGGCCGCTCCCGCAAAAAACCGCGCAAGTAGAGTCTTTATTTTACGACCCTGAAATTCCAATACAGTCTCATCTCAGCTACTATCGTCACCGGAAAAGTCGTGTTCCCCTCCGTCTTAACGTTCTGATTTATTGAGTCTTATTGTCTTTCCTGTCATTTTTTTCAATTCTGGTATTATGGTTGCTTCTTTATGGGGCCGGGAGGCCAAGTCATGAAGAACGTCGCATTATTGATGGCGGGAAAATCCCGGGCCGGAACGGGCAAATCATTGGCCGTTGAACATGGCCGGCGAATCGGCCGGGGAGAGAGGCCATGAACCAGGGCGGGAAATTGGTGATCATTGGCTGCGGCGGAGTGGGCGGTCCCGCGGCCATGCTTTCCAAAAAGCTCATGCCGGAGGTGGAGGTGACCGTGATCCGGGAGGAGGAGACCTTCATCGTCAGGTGAGCGCTGCCGCACGTGGTGGCCGGTCTGGTCACTGGGGAGTCCATTGTAAATCCGGACAAGATGTTCGCGGATAATGGGATCAACTCGATCATCGCGCGGGTGGAAAGCGTGGATGCCGCTTCCAAGAAGGTCAAGTTGTCGGATGGACGCGAACTCGCTTACCACAAGCTGGTCCTGGGAGTCGGGGCCAAGCCGTTCATTCCTCCCATCGAGGGAAGCGGCCTGCGGGGAGTATTTACCCTGCGGTCTCTGGTGGATGCGGAAAAGATCAGAAGTTTTTTGAATGATAAAACCCCCCGGAGACTGGTGTTCATCGGAGCGGGGTTCATCAGCATGGAGCTGGCCGCGCTGCTCACGGAAAACCAGCCCGGCAAGTACGAGATCAGCATCATCGAGCTTCTGGGCCACCCTCTTCCCCTCATGATTGACGCGGAGTTGGGCGCCAAGGTCCAGGGATACCTGGCGGAGAAGGGCCTGTACATGAGGATGGGCGAGAAGGTGACCAAAATCCTGGGCCGGGACGGGGGAGTTGCGGGAGTGGAGTTGGGCTCCGGGGAAAGCCTGGAGGCTGACATGGTTTTCATGAACGTGGGAGCCAGGCCCAACCTGGAGCTGGCCAGGGACATGGGCCTGGAGATAGGCAGGTTCGGCGTCAAGGTCAATGAATTTCTGGAGACTTCGAATCCGGATGTCCTGGCGGCGGGAGACTGTGTGGAGAACATCCATTTCGTGACGAAAAAGCCTGTCCCCATCCAGCTTCGCGGTCCCGCGGTGATCCAGGGCCGCCTTGTCGCCAAGAGGCTTGCCGGCCATGCAATACCGTTCCCGGGAGTGCTGGGAAACAGTGTGGTCAGGCTGTTCGACAAGTACATTGCGGCCACCGGCCTTACCGAGGAGCAGGCTCAGCAGGAGAATTTTAACCCCGTGTGCGCAACCGTTGACTCCAGGAGCAAGCACGGCATGATCCCCGGCAAGAAGCCGTGGACCCTGAAGCTGGTGTTCGACAAGGAGAGCAAAAAGCTGATCGGCGGCCAGATCATAAGCGATGACGTGGCCCCGGCAAAGGAGATTGACGCGGTTAACGCCCTGATCCTGGGCGGGATGACCATCCCCGATTTGACCACGCTCATGTGCGCGGGCAATCCCGACTGCTCCTCCGAGCCCAGCGCGGAGCCGATCACGATCGCCGCGGAGCAGGCACTCCAGAAGCTGGGAAGATGAAATTCACCGCGGCATCTTGATGAGCCGATGATCGGCGCCGCAATGGACGGAAAGATCTCAAGCGAAAGCAAGGGGGGACTGATGAAAAAAGTATTGATCGTGGGATGCGGCGCCTACATGGACAGCGGCTATGGCTGCCCGGGCGAGTGGCGCTGTTTGAAAGCCGCGGCCCTGGGCGAGGGCAAGTTCGAGGAGCCGGTCCAGGTAGTGGGGTTTGTCAAGTGCAACTGCCCGGGCAGAAACCTGGCCGCCAATATCGGGATGGCCATCAAGCTCTCGGAGATCAAGCCCGAGGAGATCCGGTTCTCGAGCTGCCTGGCCAATGCCAAGCCCGGCTGCCCTTATTCCACTATCGAGGACTTGGCGAAGATCGTCACGAACAAGACCGGGGCCAACGTGGTGATGGGTACGCACGAATACATGTAGCGGGAAAAGGGGAAGAAGGCGCGTGAGGACCGCGGTTTCCATATGGAACGGGCGCATTGCGCCGGTGTTCGATGTTTCCCGGAAGCTTCTGGTCCTGGAGATCGAGCGCGCTGAAGTCGTCACGAGAAAAGAAGAACCCTTGCCGGGGCCCGACCCCGGCGACCGGATCGCCAGGCTCAGCGCTTTGAAGGTGGAGGAGTTGATCTGCGGCGCCATCTCCCGGCCCCTCCATGAAATGGTTTTGGCGCATGGCATCCGGGTAATCCCGTTTGTGAAGGGCGATCTTGGCGAGGTCATCCAGGCCTGGCTCAAGGGCGAGTTGGAAAACGAGGCCTTTCTTATGCCCGGTTGCTGCGGGCGGGGACGCCGGCGGGGCTTCATGGCCGGCGCTGGAATGGGCCGGGAAGGGACCGGGATCAAGGGAAAAGGCCGGGGAGGAATGGGCCGGGGAGGCGGCGCTGGACGTCGCGGACAAAACCGCGGGTTCACGGGCGGGCCGTTGGCGGCTGGACCGAGCGGGTTTTGCGTCTGTCCGCAATGCGGGCATCGGGAAGAGCACCAACGCGGAGTCCCGTGTGTTGGGCGGCAATGTCCCCGCTGCGGGACAGCCATGACCAGGGAATAACTGGAAGGGAACAAGAGGAGAAGGCCATGAAAATCGCCGTGCCCTCCGTGGATGGGATCAATATTTCTCCGCATTTCGGACAGAGTCTGTGCTACCTGGTTTTCCGGGTTCAAGGCGGAGAGATCACCGGCAAGGAGATCCGGATGCTGACCGAGCATCGCTCTCAGGACTGGGCGCAGGCCCAGGCCCGCGAGCAGACTCACATCCATGCTGAAATCCTGACGCCGCTCTTGGATTGCGAGGCGGTGTTGAGCGGCGGCATGGCTTACCCGGTGGCCAAGGAATTGGAAAACCGGGGGATAAAACCTTTCGTGGTGGCTGATCCCAAGCAGTCGCCCGCGGAGGCGGTGGAAAAATTCCTTAAAGGAAAGTTGGAGTTTGTCGAGATTCACGGGGAGTGTTGCCAACAAATCAAAAGCCCTGAGGATGGCGATAAAGGCAAAAGCTTGGAAGACCATCGCGGATGAATTTTAACCAAGGAGGTATGTTATGCCAAAAGGAGACGGAACCGGGCCGCAAGGCCAGGGACCAGGGACCGGCCGCGGCCGGGGAGGTTGCGGAAAAGGATCCGGGCGGCCGGCCCAACCGGGGCAAGGCCGGGGGACCGGGCGCGGAGCGGGCCAGGGGGCCGGCGCGGGAAGCGGCAAGGGCCGCGGACAGGGCCGGAAAGGAAACCAATAAAAAAATCTTATAAAAAAGGAGAATGATCATGCCTGGAGGAGACAGAACCGGACCGCTGGGACAGGGTCCGATGACGGGATGGGGCGCGGGTTATTGCGCCGGGGCGGACGCGCCGGGATTCATGAATGCCGGTATGGGCCGGGGCATGGGCCGTGGTTTCGGCCCGGGACGCGGCCGCGGCTTCGCGGGGACATTCGGTCCGGGCCGGGGCCGGGGTTTACGGCGTCGGGCTTTCTGGAGTGCGGGCCCGGGCTATTATCCGGCGGCCGATGAAACACAGACGGTGAGGGACGAGATCGCGGAGCTTAGGCAGCGGATCGAGTTTCTTAATCAGCGGCTTTCCGAGCTTTCCGGGAAAAGCCCTGGCCAGCCTTAGCGTTAAAGGGAGCTTCTCCTCCCTTTAAACCCCGGGGGCGGGGGGGCCTGCCGTGTGCCCTCCGCTCCCGGGCCTGAATTCCGAACAAGGAGATGCGATGAAAATATGCATTACCAGTCAGGGCCGGGACTTAACGAGCCCGCTCGATCCGCGCTTCGGCCGGGCCGCGGTGTTTGTCATGGTGGACCCGGACACCGGGATGGTCGAGGCCGTGGACAACTCTCAGAATCTGCAGGCGGCGCAAGGCGCCGGCATCCAGGCCGCGCAGACCGTGGCCAGGGCCGGCGTAAAAATCGTGGTCACCGGGCACTGCGGGCCCAAGGCCTTCCGGGTGCTCACCGCCGCCGGCATAAAAATATTCAACACCCAGGCTTCCACGGTGGGCGAGGCCCTCGAGCAATACCGCTCCGGAAAGCTCAGCGAGGCCCGGGCCGCGGACGTGGGGGGGCACTGGGCATGAAGGAGAATAAGGGTGGGGCCGACACTCTTGTCGGCCCAAAGTCCGGGGACAAGAGTGTCCCCGCCACCAGGTATTTTCAGGACGGGGGACAATGATTATCGCCATCGCTTCGGGCAAGGGCGGGACCGGTAAAACCACGGTGGCCGTTAACCTGGCTATGTCGCTTAGCACACCCGTGCAATTGCTGGACTGCGACGTGGAGGAGCCGAACGCGCACCTGTTTTTGCATGGCGTGGCCAAAAGCCTGGAAACGGTCTGCATTCCCGTGCCGGAGGTGGACGAATCATTGTGCGACGGCTGCGCGCAATGCAGCAGCGTCTGCCAGTATCACGCCATCGTCTCCTTCGGGACCGCGCCCCTGGTGTTCCCGGAGATGTGCCACGGTTGCGGCGGCTGCGCCAAGGCCTGTCCGCAAGGGGCCATCCGCGAGACCGACCACCGTATCGGCGAAATCGAGACCATGGCCTCGGGCAACATCACCCTTATGCAAGGGAAACTGGACGTGGGCAGCGCCATGGCCCCGCCTCTGATCCGGGCGGTGAAGGAGCGGCTGATAAACGGTGTGCCCGCCATCCTGGACGCGCCGCCGGGCACGTCGTGTCCGGTGATCGCGGCGGTCCGGGACGCGGACCTCGTGCTGTTGGTCACCGAGCCGACCCCCTTCGGCTTGCACGACCTGCGGCTGGCGGTGGACATGGTCAAGGAGTTGAGAGTGCCTTTCGGCGTGGTGGTCAACCGGGTGGGGATCGGCGATGACCGGGTCCATGAATTTTGCCGGGAAGAAGCCATCCCCATCCTCCTGGAAATCCCGGACGACCGCAGGATCGCCGAGGCCTATTCGCGGGGAGAGCTCATCATTGATACTCTTCCGCAGTTGCGCGGGCTTTTCACGCGGCTCATGGAAAGGGCTTTCGAGCTCGCGCCGCCCGGGACCGTGGCCGGCCGGCGGGAGGCCGAGGGAAGCAGATGATAAATGAGATTGTGATCGTCAGCGGCAAGGGCGGCACCGGCAAGACCAGCATCGCCGCGTCGTTCGCCGTGCTCGCGGCCCGGGCGGTGATCGCGGACTGCGACGTGGACGCGGCGGACCTGCACCTGGTGCTTTCGCCCCGGGTCCGGGAGCGGCACGAGTTCTGGTCGGGCCGCGAGGCGGTGATCCGGAGGGAGGACTGCACCGGATGCGGCGAGTGCGCGGAGCTCTGCCGGTTTGACGCGGTTAAAAAGAACGGCCACGGCGGCGGCGCGCGGTTCGTGATTGATCCGGTCTCGTGCGAGGGGTGCGGGGTGTGCGTCCGGTATTGTCCGGAGCAAGCGATTGATTTCCCGGAGCGGCTTTGCGGGGAGTGGATGGTGTCGGATACGCGCTGCGGCCCCATGGTCCACGCCCGGCTGGGCATCGCGGCCGAGAACTCGGGCAAGCTGGTCACCATGGTGCGGCGCGAGGCCCGGCGCCTGGCCGCGGAGCAGGGCCGCGACCTCATCCTGGTGGACGGTCCGCCCGGTATCGGCTGTCCCGTGATCGCCTCCCTGACCGGGGCCTCGCTGGTGTTGGCGGTAACGGAGCCGACGGTGTCCGGTGAACACGATCTGGAACGGGTCCTCTCCCTGACGCGGCACTTCAACATCCCCGCGACGGTCTGCGTTAACAAGTGGGACCTGAATCCCGCGATGGCGCAGCGGATCGAGGACCGGGCGCGGGAGAGCGGCGCGCGCGTGGTTGGCCGGATTGCTTATAACCGTGACGTCACCGCGGCCCAGATGCAAGAGCGGGCGGTGGTGGAGCTTGATACGCCCGTGGCCGCGGAGATCAGGGCCCTTTGGCAAGAGCTTAATCAAGGAAACTGAACATGACAGACATCCATTCAAAGGTAAGCTGACAATGTTGGAGCTGGGAATGCTCCTCGTTGTCGGCCTGGCCGCGGGCCTGGCTGGAGGATTATTGGGCATCGGCGGCGGCATCATCTTGATGCCGGTGCTCCGCTTCGCGCTTGATCTCCCTCCGGCGCAGGCCGCCGGGACCTGCGTCATGGCGGTGTTCTTTACCACGCTGGGAGGGGGCTTCAAACATTATCGGCTGGGGCACGCGCCTCTAAGGTTTCTCTATCCGGTGATTGTCAGCGGGGCCGTGTCCACGCTTTTGTTTTCCATTCTGTTTATTTATTTTGCCCAAAAGGGATATTGGCTTGATTTCGGCATCGGAATGGTGTTCCTGCTGGTTTCATCGCGCATGATTTTTGACGGGATTCGATTACGAAATAAAGAGGAAGCCGGCGAGGATTCGCTGGAGGAATTAAATGATTCCCCGGCGCGAAAAGTAGTCTTGGGCGGCGTGGCCGGCCTGCTCCCCGGGCTGTTTGGGATCGGGACCGGGGCCATCCTGGTTCCGGGCTTCACCTACCTGCTCAAGACGCCCATCAAGGTCGCCATCGGGTCGGCGCTGGTTTGCTTCGCGGTCAACGCGGCGATCAGCGCCACCATGAAAACAGCGCAGGGCTATGTTGATCTGGCCCTGGCCTTTCCCCTTTGCGCGGGCACGGCCTCGGGGGCATGGGTCGGCGCGATCATTAATCGCCGCACTCCGTCGGCTGCTCTGCGCCTATTGTTCGGCCTGGCTTTTTCCGGGGTGGCCCTGCGTTTTATCTGGGGCGCGTTGGAGGCGTGGAAATGAATGCGCAAGATCATGCTCCCATCCTGGAGCAGTGCCGCGATATGCTCCGGGACCTGGTTTCCAAACCGGGACTTGACCGCGTCGAGATCCAGGTCCTGGCCAAGCCGCTCTCGGCGGAGGAGGCCATCGGGACTCCGGGCCGGAGGGACTTCCCCATTATCGAGGGCAAGGAGATGATGATCGAGGCCTCGGTGCTCGGCGCGCGGGGCCAGGCCTTTACCGATTCCCCTTCTGATTTCGCGGGAAGAATCCGGGACATCCTGGAATTGCCGCTCGCGGACAACCGCGGCCGGGCTGTCTTTGTGTCGGCGCTGAACGCCATTCTGCGGCATTTGGAGATGGTGGAAGGGACGGTTCACTGCAAGGACGACGATCCGGAAAAATGCGCCCTGGAGATTGCGGCCTTGGCGAGAAAGTCGGGAGCGAACTCGGTGGGCCTGATCGGATTGAACCCGGCCATCGCCGAAGCGCTGGTGCGCGAGTTCGGGACCGAGTCGGTCCGGATCGCGGACCTCAACCGGCAAAACATCGGCCGGAAAAAGTTCGGCGTTGAAATTAGGGACGGCCGGAGCGAAACCGAGGACATGATCCGGGCCTCCGACCTGGTATTGATCACGGGAACAACCGTGGTCAACGGCACTTTCGACGATCTTTGGAACTTGGCCCGGCGTGAGGGGAAAGCGGCCGTGGTCTATGGCGTGACGGCGGCCGGGGTCAGCCGGCTGATTAATCTGCCGCGCGTCTGCCCTTGCGCGAGGAACTGAGCTTATCATTCGAAGAAATCTAGGCATATGGGACTCGCTTGATCTGGAGAAGAGGAGGTAATTAGAAAAGATGGAATGCTCCGATCATGGACAGTTTTCGGAAACCGCGCAAGACCACGCCCGGAACCCGCGCAATCATGGGCCGCTTACGCATTTCAACGGACATGGTCGCATCACCGGGCCTTGCGGAGACACCATGGAGTTTTGGCTGTATGCGAGAAACAGCCAGGTGCTGAAAGCGTCGTTCGACACCGACGGATGCGGTTCTTCCCTGGCCTGCGGAAGCATGGCCGCCTGCCTGGTCGAGGGGAAGCCCGTCGCGGTGGCGGCGCGGCTTAGCCAGCAGGACATCCTCAAGGCGCTGGGCGGCTTTCCCAGGGAATCCGAGCATTGCGCCCTGCTCGCGGCCAACACCTTGCGGGCCGCCTGCGAGGATTACCGGCTTCATGGCACATGGCGGTTGAAATGAAAACGGCAGCGACAGAACCAAGCCAATGAGAAAGCACGGCATTAAATGAATCAAGATCAGATAGAACACGAAAAGCCGGACTCGGGTTGGTCCTTGCCGGAAAAGGCCGCGGCCGCCGCGATCGGAGTGAACCTTCTCCTCACGGTCCTCAAGTTCGGCCTGGCCTGGTGGTCAAAAAGTCTGGCCTTGAAGGTGGAGGCCTTCCATTCGCTGGCGGACATCGGCTCCAGCCTGGCGGTATGGTGGGCGGTGCGGGCGGAGATGACCCGTAAGCACAATAATTCCGGCCCTGCCACGGTTGCCGTCTTGATCCGCAACCCCCAGCGGTTGGTGGCCATTTTCATCGGGGTGTTTCTGCTGGCGGTGGGGCTGCTTTTCCTGCGCAAGATCATCACGCCGGAAACGGTCTCGGTCGCCTATCCGGTGCCGGTGGGCCTGGCCATGCTGGTGTTGGCCCTGATGTCTTTTCTGCTTTCCCGGCTGGAGCTCACGGTGGGCGAGAAGGAAGGCTCGACGGCGCTGGTGGCCGACAGCTTCCACGCCCGGGTGGACATGTTCGGCTCCCTGGTCGTCGCCGGCGCGCTCTTGGGAGAGGGCCTGGGCTGGGGCCTCGACCGCGTGGCCGCCGGGCTGCTCGCCGTTTTCATCCTGACCCAGGCCGTGAACGTGTTCGGCGCGGTGATCCGGGACATGGCGAGCGGCGAGGAGCGGCCTGATTACGTTTACGGTGAGTGGCTGTGGCTTGCCATCCGGAAGCGGATGCCGGGCGTCGTCCCCCGCCTGGTGAGCATGGTGGCCCGCGCGATGGGTGGCTCGCCGGAGTCGGCCCAAGACCGCAGGAAGGCCGGGGCCATGATTTCCAGCGGCGCCTTGGCCGTGCTCTTTCTCGCCTATCTTGTCTCAGGCTTATTCACGGTTCAGGCCCCTGAGCAGGCCATCGTGGAGCACCTGGGAAAACCCCTGGACCCGGGACATCCGCTCGGTCCCGGGATCCATTGGTGCTGGCCCCGGCCGTTCGACCGCGTGCGCAAGGTGGAGATGCAAAGGATCAGGAGGCTTAACGTGGGATCGGCCGTGGCGCCGGGCAGCCGGGCGGTGCTCTGGACCAACCGGCATTACGTGGAGGAATTCAACCTGCTGTCCGGTGAAAACATCTTCGTGGACGTGGGAGTGGTGCTCCACTACCGGGTCCTGGATGCCGCGGCCTGGCTGTACAATACCTCCGACCCCGAAGCCCTCTTGAAATCCGTCACCTACTCGGTGCTGACCGAGGAGTTCTCGCGCCTGCACTTTCTGGAGAGCATCACTTCGGGCCGCGACGAGCTGGAGGCCGCGCTCACCAATCGGGTCAGGGACGCGCTTGAATTCTATCAGCCGGGGATCGAGCTGATCTCGCTTCAGGTGCGCGACGCGCATCCCCCGACCGCCGTGGCCGCGGATTTCGAAAACGTGGTCTCGGCCACCATCGAGTACGAGACCAGGATCAACGAGGCGAGAGGTTACGCCAACGACTTGATCCCCCGCGCCCGGGGCGAGGCCGTGGTCAACGTCGCCTCCGCGGAGGCCGAACGGGCCGGGGCCCGGAGCCGGGCCAGCGGAGACGCGGCGCGCTTCGAGTTCGTGCGCCAGGCCCACGCGCTGGCCCCGGAGGTCTCCCGGATCCGGCTCCGGATCGAGGCCGCCGAACGCATTTTGCCGGGGCGGGAAAAGATCATCGTTCCCGCGAAAGCCTTTTCCGGGTCCATCGAGCTGTTCATGACCGCCACCCCGGGCCGGGCGGCCGGGTCGAAATAATAAGGTTCGCGCTGGAGATTGAATAATATGGGCGTAATTGATCGAGTAGAGCGTAGAGCGAAGGGCGAAGGGCGTAAATCATCGGAGCGCCAAGGCAAAGGTCTTTCACGCCCTACGCCCCGCGCTCTACGCTCTACGCGCCCGCGGCTCCATCGAATTAAGGGGAGAATAGCATGAAGCGAGTACTGATAATTCTGGCCGTGATGGGGGCCGCGATCGGGGCCGTGTCCGCGGTCACTTTCACCGTGAACCAGAACGAGTACGCGGTGAAGACTGAGTTCGGCAAGCCGGTCGAGACCATCACCGAGCCGGGCCTGAAATTCCAGTGGCCGGCGCCGATCCAGCGCGTGAACCGTTTTGACCGCAGGCTCCAGCTCCACCAGGGACTGCTCATGGAGACGCTCACCCGGGACAAGAAGAACATCGCGCTGCGCTGCGTGGTGGTGTGGAGGATTT
>DATKZS010000132.1:0-13850 GCA_035527835.1 bacterium | reverse complement strand
CGGATTCCCTCTTGGCCCCTAAGGGCGCCTTACAGCTTGGGGATAATATAGCGTCGGGATGAGATTAGGTCAAGACAGGGCTTGAGGCGTGAGGCTTGAGGCGTGAGGCTTGGGGCTTGGGGCTTGGGGCTTGGGGCTTGGGGCTTGGGACTTGGGACTTGGGGCTTGAGGCTTGAGGCTTGGGGCTTGGGGCTTGGGGCTTGGGCTTGGGACTTGGGACTTGGGGCTTGGGGCTTGGGGCTTGATTCCCTGGCTGCTGGCTGCTGGCTACTCCTTTGAGGGCTTGAGGCTTGATTCCCTGGCTGCTGGCTACTCTTTTTGCCGCCCGCCGCGGCGCCATGATTGATCGTAAATTTTTCATAAGAATCTTTTAATCTTTTTTTAATCAGAATTTAATGCAATACAGGGATAATATGGCCAACTGGCCCTAGAACGGATGCGGATGCGGAACATGCGGATGAAGCACTCTATTGACATTAGGACCATGCAGGGAACCACTGCCGGCTCCAGTGATGAGGGTCTTCATCTGGAGCTTTTCGTTTATTTAAAAGCCGCGGCTTCTCGCGGCGGCAGCCAGGGGTTGGCGTTTTCGAGCCGGGCCCGCGGGTGAAAGGAGGTTGGACAAGGGCGCGGCCATGATTCGATATATGGGGAAACCGGGGGATTCGTCCCCGGCCCGCCGGGCCGTGGAGGGCCGTGGGCGGCGAAAGGGGACGGTTCCAGAAATTTTTAGTTGCGGGGATTTGACAATGGGCCTGTTTTAAGTTACATTGTATGGAACATTTAAACGGGCCGGAAGCGCGTGCAGACAGTTAAAGGAGGTGAACGTGGAAGGGGGAACATAAGACTCATTGTGCCGCGACGCAGGGGAGCGGCGCAATTTTTAATAGGAGAAGGGTAAAGGGAACGACATTCATGAGATGAGAATATCAGGCGACTGAAAAGGTTAAAATCATCATTAAGGCAGAAGGAGGCAATTGAGATGAAGAAATTTTGGCTGGTAGGATTGATTATCGCGGCTATGGCTGTGCCTGAGTTATTGCAGGCGCAGGTGGAAGTAGGGGCCGGGACCCTGCAGATCGGCGGCAAGGTCAAGTGGGGCTACACTTACATGGCCGAGTCCGAGGATGCGGTGGGCGCGGCGGCGGCCGGCCAGGTTTCGGGCTTCGATGGCGCGGGCATCGAGCAGTTCGCGACCACCAACGTCGAGATTGACATCAACGGCACCGTGGGCGAGAAGGTGGCCTACGTGATCGAGCTGCAGAGCGTCAATGGGTTCGATGTATTGGTTAGCAACCCCAATGAGATCGGCGCCATCGGCGTGCGCCAGGCCAAGATCATGTTCAAGGACGTGATCCCCATGACCACGGTCACCGTGGGAACCTTTAACCTCCCGGTGAGCATCTATCAGCCCCGGGCCACCAACGACTATGACCTGATCGTCCTTCCCTTGCTCAATCTAGGCGGGGCCGGCAACGCCGTCGGCTTCTATGGTCCCATGGGGCTCGGCTGGCAGGCCACCGGCGTCAACTTCGCCATCATGCCCGCTGACATGGTCGAGTTGGACCTGTCCTACTTCAACGGTAACGCCGGCGGCGGCGCCAATACCGAGATTGACCTCGAAAAGTCCTGGCTCGTCAACCTCAAGATCATGCCCGCCGAGGGCGCCATGATCAGCATCGGTTACCTCACCGAAGGATGGCAGGAGAACATCTCTCTACCCGGTCATCCGGCATCAACCGAGCAGCAGAACGCGACCGGATGGGTCGTCAGCGGCGCCTATGACAACAAGAAGCTCGAGGCCAACTTCGACTACGTGACCATGACCGCCAAGGATTACCAATTCTACAAAAACAAACTGCAGAACCTCACCTCGACCGGCTACCAGGTCACCGTCGGCTACTGGTTCACCGACGCCATCGAGGCCTTGGTCCGCTACGAGAACGTTGATCCCAACACCGCCAACACCAAGAAGACCTGGGCCGCCAACGGCTATCCCAGCGAATATGACCAGATCAGCATCCTCACCCTGGGCGCCAACTACCGGGTCACCGAGAACTCCGAGGTGTCCGTCAACTACCTCTTCATCACCGAGCAGGGCGACGAGATCAACGTGGAGAAAGGCAAAACTCCGTTGGACACCAGTTTTACCCCACCGGTGCCGTGGAAGAAAGGCAAGTATCAGTCCCTGGACAACGACACCCTCCTGATCCAGGTTCAGGTGTGGCAGTAAGTTAGAAGGCAATCCGGGAGGAACTGAGCCCAACCACGGGCTCAGTTCCTCCCTTCCTTTCTAACTCCCTGAGAAATTGCTTGACCCTCCCGGGAAGCCGTGTTAATCTAAATTATGGAAGGGCTTCTCTTAGCAGGGAGGGTTCTCCTATGGAAAAATTAAATAAAAAGCAAAGAAAGATTTCCTTTCTTGAATCTGGCACCAATACAGCTCAAATTACCGAGATGTTGGATCGCGCTGATGCCCATGTGTTTCCTTCAGTAAAAGAACGCGGCAAGACCAAGCAAGCGTTGTCTAAAAAGTTGAGGTTCATTATAAGCTGCATCAATCCGGATGTTCCTGATGAGATTTTATTGAAAGCTCAACGGCAAAGCATCGCGGCACTTAAGGGCGCATAAAAAGCCGAATTACCCTAAAGCAAAGACATCTCCATGCCCTTTTAAAAAGGGCAAGGGGCCTTCTTGACTTTATCCAAATCTTCCATGCCACACTAGGGGGAGAAGTATGTACCGCGCTGGCTTGAAGTACTTTGCTTGAAAAAGATCATAGTTCCAGGATCGGCCCCTTGAAGGGAAGCCCTGGGCGGAGATTTTGCCGGGTTGCCCTTTTCCTGGGAATGATATAGCATAGCTAATGGCGAGTCATAAAAACTAATGGGGCATCGGATGAGTGAGCAGCAACAATCGGAGTTGAAACAAGACCTTTTTGATTTGGCCCGGAGCAATACCGCCAGACTGGATGAAGAATATGGACGCGAGTCGGCGGCATTGGCTCCAGATGACCGGCGCATCATGGACCGTTTCGCCGCCACTGTGCGAAAGAGCGGAAGAATCGCGCATAACATGGGCCAGTTGGACCTTCTTCAATTCCTGAAATCCGGCCAGCTCAAGAATTGTTACGAGATCGCCGAAGAGCAATCAAAGGCCGCGGGCGGCCCAGGAAAAAACAGTATCAAGAAGAAATATGGGACGCTCTATCATAGGCATGAGGTATTTCATGGGGCATTCATTGATGGAGAGCTCTTTCTGTACGGCTCCTTGAATATTGGAGGATTAGGGGCGGCCAGGTTTGGAGACCACTGCTCTATTTTGAACGAGGAATTATTCCAGGGCGCTTATCAGATTGCGTTCCTGCAGTCGGACAGCCTCAAGACCAAACATTACTGGGCCCCTGGTCCAACGTTGCAAATCGAGGCGCTGGCGCGGGAGCTTGCCCCGGAAACGCATAAGAACAAATTAGCGGCGCTGAAACACCGTGAGGAAATAATAGGAGCGTCGGACCCGCGGTCCTGGCCTGAAATCCTCTGCCGGGAAAACGTCAACATCGAAGCGATATTCGTGGGCGTGGTAACCCCCGGAGAGCTGGAAACCGTAAGGTTCCCCGCGTCGAAATACCTGAGATACGCGGTGGACGGACGCCGCGCCGCGCTGTCAAAACTGGAGCAGGATATGGCCGGCAGGCTTGAATCCATTTTATCAATGCTCGATAATATGAGCATCAAAAGGGAGTTCGTCTAAGATGATAGTATTGGCCGCGGCCAAGCTACAGGAAGGATGGGCCTATGTCAGGGACGGGGAGAGACTTATTCTCTTACGGCCGCCTTACAAGGTCTACGATCAAACCAGCACCGATGAGCCGACCCTGGAAGCCGCCGTCTCCAGATACGGCTACCAACCAATGAACCGGGAATTCGAGGACTGGGAACCCCTGGTCGAATTCCTGGAAGAACAAGCTATCAAAACCAGGAGAGCTCTGGGGTATCCCCCCCCCCGAATGGAAAACATCCGCGGACTGATCCGATTCGCCACCAAAGAGATGGCCCATGAAATTCTCGCCCGCGTCGAGAAGGAACTGATTCCCGGCCACGAATTGATCACCGCTTCAGGAATCTTGGCCGACCTTCAAGAACTTGACGCGGTCAAATCCGATCCGGAGCTACCGGGCCGCATTCAATTCCTGCTCAAGCAAACAATGTCCAAATCCAGGATCAGTTGGAGCAGGCATGAGGTTCCGGAAAAATATCTTCTGAAATCACAAATCCAGACAATTGAGTTTATAAATCAAGGAGCATCATCCATTCAACCCTCTAATCATTGACCGTCAGGGCGACCCCTTGGCGAAAGAATGAAGCAGGCTCATATTTAATATCCTTGCCTTGAAGGGACGGAAACATGTTTTCCGCTGCGCTGAAATTTGCCGAAGCCAAGTACCCTCGTTTCAACCGGGAAAGATTATCATTCCAGGATCTCAAAGATATCTGCAAGACGGAAGAAATTTTTTATTTTGAAGTGCGGGACATACCTGAAAAAAATCTAAAAAGCTACATTCAATGGCCCTGGCCCCCGGAAATCAACGAGACCATCATCGTAGTAAACAAGGAATGCAGCGATTCCGTAAAATGGTTCTGCTTGGGCCACGAGCTCGGACACTACTTTCTTCATCCCCCGCACGTGAACAGAGATACGATCCTTGCCCTTGAGAAGGGAGGGTATATCAACAAGGTTTATGTTGACGAGTTCAAGCAAGCTTATGAAAACGAGGCGGATATCTTCGCCACCATGCTGTTCATACCTGAAAAGGAACTGCTGGACCAATTTGAAAAATCCTTGCGGCCTTTCAGAGATGAATACAAGCGGCGCGGCGCGGTTGCCTTGAAGGAAATTTCCAAAATTGAGGAGAGGGTATTCATGTATCTTGAATCTGAAACCATCAGGACCCTACAAAAACAAAACCCGCAGGCCAAGAACATCGTCGAAGAAGCCCAAAATAACCTCCGCCTCCGCGCTCAAAGTTTTGTCCGCTCCCAGATCTGGCCCTCTCCCTTTGCCCTAGTTCCCGGAACCATAGATTAATATTTCGGATCACCCGCCTCTTTTCAGGTCCCGCGCGGTCTTGAAGAAGGGGTTTTGGGCGCGCTCCAGGCCCAGGGCGGCGGCGGGTCCGTGGCCGGGGTAAACGTCGGTGTCGTCGGGAAGGGCCGCCAGCCGCTGGTTCAGGGACTTGACGAGTTCGCGGAAGCTGCCGCCGGAGAGGTCCCATCTTCCCACCGAGCCCGAGAAGAGTAGGTCGCCGGAGAAGAGGGACCCGGGGGTGTAAAGGCAGATGCCGCCGCGGGAGTGGCCCGGGGTATGAATGACCTTGAAGCGCAGCCCGCCGATGTTGAGGTCCTGGCCGTCTTCGAGGTCATGGACCTTGACCCCGTCGGAGGGTCGCGGCCGGTGCAGGTACCCGCTCTTGGCGTCCAGCGGGTGGCGCAGCACCGGAGCGCCGGTGAGCCGCTGCAGCGAGTCCGAGCCCGCGGTGTGGTCCCAGTGCCCGTGGGTGTGGACTATGGCCATAAGGGTCAGGCCCTTTTCCTTGATGGTCCGCGCGATCTTTTTGGCGTCGCCGCCGGGATCAATCACCATCGCCATTTTGGAGTCCTCGTCCCAGACCAGGTAACAGTTGACTTGCATCAGGCCCGCCAGGTGCTTCTTGATCTTCATCTTCCTATCTTTAGCACCACTCTTTCCATGTGTCCATTACTGGGCGCGGCCGGACCGATATGATATAGTCGCGGCATGCAAGGACCCGGCGGGGGAGCGCCCTTCCGGGCGCGATTCTTGGCGGGACCCGGAAAAAAGCGTCGCGGGAAGGGCGCTCCCACGCCGGGCCATGAACTTCGGCGGGTGCTTCAATGGACAGCTCCTCATGCCGCGAGGCGGCACCCTGAAATAATGAAAAGATTTTTGACAGGATTAACAGGATGTTCCGGAACGAGCAGATGCTTATTTTCTTTCATCCTGTTCATCCTGTCAATCCTGTCAAAAATTATTTTCTGAGCAGGAGAAGCCATGCTGAAAATATCACTTGACCTACGGGCGATCGCGGCCATCGCTATCTTAATGTATTGCATGGCCCCGCCGGGCCTGGCGGCGGACACGGCCGGGCAAGGCGCTGAGGGCGGATCGCTCGCGCTGACTGTCAAGCCCGTGGTCATCAGACTGGGCGACCTGCCGGGTCTGGCCGGCGCTCCCCGCGAGAAGCTGGCGGTCATGGCCTATAAAGATGGGATCGCAAGGCCCGTGCCCTTCCAGGTTGATCCCGGGGACGGCGCCGGATACGTGCTCGGAACGCCGGAAAGGCCCCTCACCGACCCGACACCACCGGGACCGGCCGGGGCCCGGGATGAGCTCGTGTTCATGGCCGGTGACGCCGGAGAGCGCGGCCCGGCGCCCCCCGAGATGAAAAACCCCTGCGCGATCGAAGCGCGCGACCCGATCACCGGCCAAAGCGTCTGGGCCTATGCCGGGGTCTGGACCCAGGGCCCGCCGCCGCGGTCCAAAGAAGATTACGTGGCCTACCAGATCGCGCCGGAAATGGAGAAGGTGGTCACGCCGCATTACGTCCAGGACTACGGCCCGAGCGAGCTGTTCATCTCCGACATGTTCATCCTGCCTGCAGCCGGCGGCGACGGCCGGGACATCTTCGACAAGCTCAAGATGCGCTCGAGCATCACCGCGGCGGCCGGCGCCATCAAAATGAGCTTCTCGGAAGAGGACTTCGTGTCCGAGATCGTGGGCGTGCGCGACGGCCCGGTCCGGGTGATTAGGCGCAACAAGACCGCGCTCAAGTTCTTCCTGGGCCTCACCACGCCCTCGGTCCTGGTGGACGGCATGTTTTACCGCGACTCCTACGAGGTCCCCGCCACTCTCCAACTCCCCTTCCGCGCCGACCTCGTGCTCTCCTCCATGACCTATTACCAGGGATGCGACCTGTCCCTGGCCGCCGGACCGTTCACCTATTACGCCGACGTTGCGCCCTCCGGCGTCAAGGTGGACGGCGTCATGTCGGAGCAGGAAAAGGCGCTCGCGAACAGCGCGGCCGAGCACTCGTGGGGCCTGGTCACCGGGCCCGCGGGCACGCTCTTCTACCAGGCCAGGTGGCAAAAAGCCGGCACGCCCACCCGCATCCTCCCCTTTTACGATGACGAAAAGGACCGGCAGGACCCGCCCGAAAACGAGCCCGGTCTCGCCATGTTCGGCTTCCGCCTCGAAAATCCCCTGGCCCTTAAAAACGGGGCCTATGACCTCAACATCGTGAACTACATCCTCCCAAGCTTCCAAGGCGACGCCCCGGCCACGGCCAAGGAGCTGGCCGCGCCGCTGGAAATAACGATCAAATAGTCCTACAACTTCCGCGGCGGATGGTATAAAATGATCGCATCCGAAGGAGGGGAAGTCATGCCCAGGTTGATGGCGGGAATTTGCGCGGCGGTTGCGGCCATTATCATCTGGTCGGCCGCTCCGGCGCGGGCGGCGGCGTTCGAGGTGCGGGAATATGGCGGCGTGCCCTGCCTGTGGCAGAACGGGCTGCCTTATTTCACGAGGTTTGCTGAGAGCGATCGGACGGCGGTGGACCTGGCGGGAGAGTGGAGCTTTATCACGGACCCGGAGGACCAGGGCGAGGCGGGAGGGTACGCGGGCCAGAACTTTGACGCCTCCGGCTGGGAGAAGATGCCGGTGCCGGGAGTGTGGAACCCGAAGGACAGCAAGTACGCGGACTACATCGGGGCGGCCTGGTATCGCCGCGAGTTTAACGCGCCCGAAAAGCTGCCTGCCGGCCTGTGCCGCCTGTATTTCGACGGCGTGGCCTTCCACGGCAAGGTGTGGCTTAACGGCACGCCCATAGGCGAGCACAGCGGCGGGTACACGGGCTGGAGCCTGGATGCGACGCGGGCAATCAGGCCGGGCGCCAACGTGATCGTGGCGCGGGTGGACAACCGGCGCGGGTACACCGACGTGCCGCCCAAGCTGTGGGAGGGCGAGAAGCTGGGCTGGTGGCCCTACGGCGGGATCGCGCGCACGGCGCGGGTCGAGTGGTCGCCGCGGGTGAGCGTCACCAAGCTCGTGGTCCAAGCGTATCCGCTGGCTAATGGCGGCGGCATGCTCTCGGTTTCCGGGCTGGTCTTTAATTACGGCGCCGCTCCGGCGGAGGCCATGGTCAGCATCGCCGTTCCCGGATTGACCGACCCGATCCGGCAAGACCTGCTCGCCGTCAAGGTCACGGTCCCGGCCCGCGACTGCGCGTCCTTCAATTTCCCCGGCCTCGTCCTCGCCTCGGTCAAGCCGTGGTCCAACAGCAGCGCCAACCTCTACCCCCTCACCATCACGGCCGCCGCCGGCGCCGCCGACCGCGTCACGGACCGGATCGGCTTCCGCAAGTTCGAGGTCGGCAAGGACTCGCTGTATCTTAACGGCCGGCCCTATTTCCTGCGCGGGATCAACCGCCACGAGGACGACCCCGCAACCGGCCTGTACCAGAGCGACGAGCGCATGAACCAGGACATGGCGCTGGTCCGCGAGCTGCACGTCAACCACATGCGGCCGGCTCACTATCCCAACGACCCGCGCTGGCTCGACCTGTGCGACCGGGCTGGCGTCACCATCACCCACGAGATTCCGCTCTACCAGGCCGGAAGCGGCATCGAGAAATGGGCGGAGTCCAAAATCCAGAAGCGCCGCCAGGATGACCCGAACCGCGTCGGCGGCGACTACCACACGCTCCGGCAGATGGAGGACCCCGAGCTGATCGCCAGCGCCCGGCTTGAGCTCATCGAGATGATCGAGCGCGACCGCGTGCATCCGTCCGTCATCATGTGGTCCGTGGGCAACGAGAACTTCACCTTTATCCCCAGCGCGCGCGGGATGTACGAGCAGCTGATCGCGACCGCGAGGCGCTTCGACCCGGACCGGCCCGTGACCTTTGCCCTGCTGGTCGGGCCCGGCGTGTCGCCGCTTCTGGAGCAAACCGGCGACCTCGCCGACGTGATCTCGCTGAACGAGTACTACGGCTGGTACTTCGGCAAGGCCCAAGGCGTGGCCAAGATGCTGGACCGGTTCCACCAGAAGTACCCGGACAAGCTGATCATCGTCTCCGAGTTCGGCGCGGGCACGGTGGCCGGCCGGCACGCGGACCCGCCCGAAAAATTTTCCGAGGAGTACCAAAAATACTTTTTCGAGACGCAGTTCCCGCTCATTCTGCAAAGGCCCTGGGTGGTCGGGACCATGCCGTGGGTCTTCGCCGACTTCCGCTGCCCCTGGTTCGGACCCGAGCACCCGGTCCCCGGGATGAACCTGAAAGGACTCGTGGATTATAATCGCAACCAGAAAGCCGCGTTTAACACGGTGGCCGGGATTTACGCGGAGATCGAGAAGCGGTGACCGCAATAACAGGGCTCACATTTATATTGATTTGAGGGGAGGTTGTCTTCCCGGAGGGACATTGCGACATTAGCCCAGGAATTTATTCCTGGGAACCCCGGCCCCTCATAACCAACCAGTCCCGTTAGGGACGAGCGAAATTTCGGCCGTCCCTCCGGGACTTGGTGGGCGGTGGTGGCGGGCCCACCCAGCGATGAATCGCTGGGCTACTATCCGCCGCCCCTCCGGGGCTGAAATCTCCGATGAATTTCCCGTGATTTGCAATCCGGGCATAAAATTGATGTAGCCAGGATCGGAGGAAAGCATGGCCGAGGAAACGAAGAAGGAAGAGGCCAAGAAGCCCGCGGAGGCCGCGGCCGGCAAGGGAGAAGCGGCAAAAGAGGAAAGCCCCGAGCCCCGCGTTTTTGTCGTGGGCCTGGGCCAGACCGGGCGCGAGCTCATTTACCGGCTGATGAAGAGCGTGCCCATCGCCGGCGTGGACCTCGAGCCCAAGAAGATCGAGATGGCCGCGGGCCGCGTGAACACCGACGAGGTCAAGCTGTATCAGAAGGACGCGGCCAGCCGGCTGACCTGGGAGGAGCTCAAGCTGAGCGAGCGCGACACGGTGGTCGCGACCACGCGCCGCGACGACGTGAATTTGGAAGTCGGCCGCATCGCGCGCGAGAACTTCGGCGTCAAGCGCCTGATGGCCCTCATGCACAGCTCGCGCCGGCAGGAGGATTACGAGGCCGCGGGCATCGAGACGGTGAGCCGGGCCAACGTGCTCGCGTCTTTCCTGGAAGCCCGGGTGCTCCGGGACCGGCGCACGGCCATGAACATCGGGCTCGGCCAGGGCGAGATCATGGAGGTCCCGATTTTGGCGGGCTCGCCGGTGATCGGGCGGCCGCTCTCGACCTTCCACGCCCGGCCGTGGCTGGTCGGAGCCATCTACAGAAAGGACCGCCTGGTGGTGCCGCACGGACACACCGTGATCCGCGAGGGAGACCGCGTGGTCCTGATCGGCGAGCCGCACATCCTGTCCGGCATCGCCGACTTCTTCAGAATGGGCGATCCCGAGTTCCCCCTCCAGTACGGACCACGCATCGGAGTGCTGGCGGGACCGGTCAAGGGCAAAGCCTACGAGGCCCTGCTCTCCGAGGCCAATTACCTGGCCCGCACCAGCAAGGCCACCTCCATGGCCATCCTCAGCATGCCCGGAAAGCCCGAGCCCGACGTGGACGCCGCCGAAAAAATCTGCGGCGGCACCGGGCTCACCTGCGAGCCCGCCTTCCTGCCGGACGAGGCCGACAAGCCCTGGCCGCGCCAATTGCAGAAGCAGGACTTCGGATGCCTCGCGCTCGGCCTGGACAAGCTCGGCATCATCAAGCGCCTCGGCCTCCGCCGCTCCCTCTTGCTGCGCGTGCTTGCCGAGTCCGAGTATCCGGTCCTGGTCGCGCGCGGCTCTCATCCTTACGAAAAAATCCTGGTCCCGGTCGAGGTCAACTCGTCGCCGTTTTTGGTGGCCGAGCTGGCCATCAACATCGCGCGGCTCTTACACGCCCGCCTCGACGCCATCACCGTCACCGAGCCGGCCTTCGCCGCCGGCAAGGAGGCGGTGGAAGAGCAGAAGAAGATCCTGGACCACGTGGTCGAGCACTCCGCACTGTACCGCCATCCCGTGAATATCGTCCACCGCGAAGGCAACCCCATCCAGGAGATCGTGGCCCAGGCCAAAGGCTACAACCTCGTGGTCATGGGCTACCGAAAAAAACGCCGCTTCCGACTCCAGTTCGACCTCGCCCTCGAAATCCTCGCCCGCCTCACATGCTCCGTAATGCTCCTGCCCTATGGAGAGGACGAGAAATGAGAGTCTGTGGTTATAATAAGCGGACTGAAAAACCGCCAAGACGCCAAGAACCCCGGGGATTATTTTTTTGCTCAAATTCAGAATGCATTAGCGGCGAATTATATCTTCTTGGTGCTCCCGTCAGTCGGCCAGCCAAGATGCTCAAATTCAAGGTCACCGATTCCCCATTTCTTAATCCGAAAATAATAATTAGTCTTCACTTGGCGATCCTTGGCGGTCTTGGCGTCTTGGCGGTTCTCTTATCGCCCCTTTATAAAGAGGCCTGCCCATGACCACAACCTCCGCCCAGAGCCTCCTCTTCATCACCCTCGGCGCCCTCTTCGTGCCCATGATCTCGCGCCGGCTCCGCATGCCCTCCGCCGTCGGCGAGCTAATCTACGGCATGGTCCTCGGACCCAACCTCCTCCGCATGATCTACAAGGACCCGTTCATTGACCTCATGGCCCAGCTCGGATTCGCCATCCTCATGTTCAGCGCCGGTATGGAAATTGACTTCGCCCCCCTCAAAAAGCGTGGCGGCCCGCTGCTTACCGCCGCCATCTGGGTCGCCGCGGCGGTGGCGCTCTCCGCCCTGGGCGGGCGCTTCCTGGGCCTCGGCGCCTGGCCCGTGCTCGCCGTCTGCTCCGTGTCCATCGGCCTCGCCTCCGTGTTCCTGCGCGAGCGAAAACTCCTGGCCGCGCCCATCGGACAGGCCGTCCTCGCCGCCGGACTCATCGGCGAAACCTTGTCCATCGCCATCCTCACCGTCTTGGACCTCCATCACCGCCTCGGAACATCGCCCGAGTTCCTCCTCTCCGCCGTCAAGTTCACCGGTATCTTCTTCCTCGCCTACGCCCTGATGCGCCTCTTCCGCTTCATCATCTGGTGGTACCCGAAAAAGGTCGGCGCGTTCATGGATAGCGGAGACCCGCTCGAGCTCGGCGTCCGCCTGGCCGTGGCCATGCTCTTCATCTTCCTGGCCGCCGCCGTGGTCCTGGGCGTCGAGGGCATTCTGGGGGCGTTCATCGCGGGCGCGCTCTTCAGCTTCATCTTCCGCGAGAAGGAGCACGTGGCCGACAAGATCAACGCCATGGGCCAGGGCTTTTTCGTGCCCTTCTTCTTCATCGCCGTCGGCTCGCACTTCGACCCCGTCTATTCCATCCGCGAGCTCTCCGGCCAGACCTTCCTCATGCTCGTCGGCCTCGCCCTCGCCGTCAAAATCATCCCGTCCCTGCTCTTCCGCCGCAGCGGACTCACCTTCCGCGAGCTCATCGCCGCCGGCCTCCTCTTCGCCGCGCCCCTCACCTTGACCGTCGCCGTGGCCGAAGTCGGCAAAAGAGTCGGCGCCATCTCATCATCCCTCCAAGGCTCCCTGATCCTCGCCGCCATCGCCACCGGCCTTATCTCCCCCTACCTCGCCCGACTCATCCTCCCCCGCTCCGCTCCACCCGGTAGCAAGGTTGAAGAAAAAAGAGGAACCACCAAGACACCAAGTTCATAAAGTTAATAAGAAAAACACTTCTTCCTTCTTCCCTTCGTGTCTTTGTGGTTCAATTCTCTTTTTTCTTCATTTCTCCCCCATACTTGATCCTTAATACTTTTTTATTTTTCCCCTTGACAACGCTATTCAACCTTGCGTATAATGCCCTTGGAAGGCGATAATGAAGCTCAAAATTGACGAACAGGCCGATGCCTTGTACCTCACCCTGAGCGAGGCCCCGGCCAGCGAATCCGAGGAGATTTCACCGGGAATAATCATGGACTACGATTCCGAGCACCGGGTAGTGGGCATCGAAATGCTCTACCTCTCCCGACGCGCCCCGGCCGCGGACCTGAGAAAATGGCAAATAGAGTCCGTCCCGGCCAACAAGCCGGCCGGACTGGCAAATGGAAAGCCCTGAAAGAACCGGTGCCAGATGTATCCGTTGGCGCCCTGAAAGGGCAAATATAATACAGCCCGGGGTTGGCCGTCTTCGGCCTACCCTGGGAAAACGGACAAAATATCATTTCCAGCCCTGAAAGGGCGTAATAAAAATGCTTGAGCGGGGGCAGCGGCTCTGCCGCGGGCTCATTGGAACCAAACTGCTATACCCTGCGCCAAGGGCGCCCACACGGGACGTATGGGCTACCCTGGCGAAGAAATAACAACGCGGGACGGCGGCGTTACGAGGTAGCGCCGGCATCTTGCCGGCAAAGAGAGCGCCGGCATCATGCCGGCTGCCGCCGGGACGGCGGCGCTACCATAAAACGCCCCGGGACGGATGACGGGATGCGGGCGGACCCGGCCGCGGACCTTGGGCGGCGGAGCCCGGTCAACCAACATGGCGGACCCGACCCCATTCCCCATCCGCCCCGCCCCAACCGGCCCTCGCCAAGGCGAGCGAAAGCCAAGACCGGGGACCAACGAGACCGGGATGAGGCAAAAAGGATAAGGGGAAAAGATAGTTGCGTATTGTGTCCCGAATGGCACTAACTTAAGCCTTCTTGTATCGATTCCGATGCATGATTTCCTTGAACTCTCCGCGTGGTTTATTCAAGAGCTGATAGTTTTTCGGCCGGCGTTTTCGCGCGCGCGGCTCAACTCTGCCGG
>DATKZS010000131.1:0-16267 GCA_035527835.1 bacterium | reverse complement strand
CCGCCAAGCGGGTTGGCCCTTTCATGGTGGTAGGATAGGCATTCCTGCCTGTCCACCACGCCCTGCATGTGCACCACGCGACCGGACAGACAAGAATGTCTGTCCTACCGCCTTTTGCATGATTCCAGGGCGCCACAACCCTGGGCCGTGATAAATATGTAACCCTTACAGGGTACAATGGCTTGGGCGCCTGTTTTCCCAGGGCAGCCCCGCCGGGCGGGTCAACCCTGGGCTATTTTATGATTGCCCTTTCAGGGCGGACGATTCTCTCCCATCGCCATTGTACCGATTCGGTTATTGTATTGTCAAGCGGAAAAATGAAAAAGTTTGGGGTTCAATACCCAAGCTTCAATCAAGCATGCTTTGGCCTTCTGATCCCGGCGGGATCGCGGAGAATAGCCCGGCGATTCATCGCCGGGATGAATTCGGCCCTGAGAGCGCGAATCCCGGAGGGATGATGGAGGTTCAGCCGGCGCTGCTTTCACCGGCCGCCTCTATCTCTGCCGCCCCTGCCGGGGCTTGAAGGCATTGTTGTCGTCGCTGGTCCCAGGAATGAATTCCTGGGCTAATGTCCGGATGTCCCTCCGGGACTAAACCTCAAACCCCAAACCTCAAACCCCAAACCTTTCTTTAAGAGCATTACTTTTTTTCCTTTTGCCTGCGACATGTTTCCTATATATAGGAGAGGTTTGTGGTTTGGGGTTTGTGGTTTGTGGTTAAAGAGAGGAGGAGATGGTGAGGCGGGCTCGACAAAATATTTTCTTGTCAATTCGCGCTCAACATTTGGGGCCGGAATTCCGTGGCCTTTCTTGTGGCCTAAAGTTCGGACACGGCTGGCCTAAAGTTCGGACACTGGTGGCCCAGGGTTCGGACGCGGGTGGCCCAAAGTCCGGACGCGGGTGGTCCAGGATCCGGGCCGCGGAGCCGGTTTTTCAGGCCTTGAAAATCAGGCCGCGGTTTTATAAGCCCCGGATTTTTAAAAGGACCGATCGCGGCGGGAGCGATAATTTTTTCGGAAACTGCTTTCGTGGCCTGGGTTTTAGGCCAGGTGAAGGCGCATTAGAGAAAAGGCGGCGGTTGCATTTTTCTGGCCGTGCTTGAAATGCGCGCGCGGGCGGGACGGGTTACAATTTCTTATGATATTTTAATGATTCTTGCATGTTATCTTGCGGGGGGAGGAAAGATACTTTTAAGGCGGCATGGAGGGCCGGGGAGGGGTCTGCGGGTGAGGGCGCCCGCAGCCCTTGGGAGGGGTGGCTGGATGGTTAAAGTTATGTTAAATTGAGATGATAGTTGCATGTCCTGATCCATTGGTTTAGATATGCTCTCTAACTTGCAAATTGCCCTTATGATCTTCATTAAAATTTTGTCCACAGTCGGTGCACACCATTTTCACCTGTGGGGAAGAATGATAAGTAATTGTAATGCTTTGCTATTTATTTGTGGATAAAAATATTTAAATTTTTCTCTTGACAGCACAACATCTGGTGGTATGATTATGCTCGTACACTACGCAGCAACACGGCCGGCAACTCTGGCCGGCTTTATTATCTTTAGCCATAGAGTCGTTTGTCAACAAGGGGAACGGGTGGAACCGGTATAAGTGGAGTGTTGCCGAAACTCGGGAAAGGACATGATGGCGATGAAAGCGGAAGATCGTGCTGAAGCTCAAAAACCCTCCAAGGAAACCACCAAGGAAGTAAAGCCCGCGAAGGGCAACGGCAACGGCGGCGACGCCGGGGCCAAGCCGGAAAAAATGAAAACCATCGCCAGCTTGGATGAGAAGAAGATAATCGAGGCTCTGATCCGGGAGATGGAATTCTCGCTGGAGCAGGCCACGGAGTGCGTGGCGGAAGTGAACAAGGAGATCAAGAGCCAGAACATCCGGGAGCTTTCCGACGAGCTGGTGAAGGACTTGGTTGAATCCAAGGTTCAGGAGCTTAAGCTCCGGTTCGACTCCATGAGCGAAAAAGACCAGGACAAGGACCAGTTTTTCGATGAGCCCGAGTTCGCGATCTCGGAGAACGCGCGGCGGGTGCTGGAGCGGCGCTACCTGAAGAAGGACTACAACGGCAACCCGATCGAGAAGCCGCAGAACATGTTCCGGCGGGTGGCGCGCGTGATCGCCCAGATTGACCGGATTTACGACCCGGACGCGGACGTGAAGGCGCTGGAGGACGAGTTCTACCAGATGATGACCGCGTTCGAGTTCGTGCCCAACTCGCCGACCCTGATGAACGCCGGCCGCGAGCTCGGCCAGCTCTCGGCCTGCTTCGTGATCCCGGTGGACGACTCGCTGGACTCGATCTTCGAGGCGGTCAAGCACACGGCCATGATCCACAAGTCCGGCGGCGGCACCGGGTTCTCCTTCTCGCGGCTCCGGCCCAAAAACGACGTGGTCAACACGACCCGCGGCGTGGCCTCCGGCCCGATCAGCTTCATGCGCGTGTTCGACTCGGCCACCGAGGAAATCAAGCAGGGCGGCACCCGCCGCGGCGCCAACATGGGCATCTTGAACGTGGACCACCCGGACATCGAGGACTTCATCGTATGCAAGCAGGACACGACCAAGCTCACCAATTTCAACATCTCGGTGGGCCTGACCGAGGAGTTCATGCGGGCGGTGGAGGATGACGCCGAGTATGACCTGCATAGTCCGCGCACGCACGAGCCCGTGAGCAAGCTGCCCGCCCAAAAAGTCTGGAAGGAGATCGTGGACGCGGCCTGGAAGACCGGCGAGCCCGGCATCGTCTTCCTGGACCGCCTCAACGCCGATAACCCGACTCCGAACCAGGGCCGCATCGAGTCCACCAACCCCTGCGGCGAGCAGCCCCTGCTCCCGTACGAGTCCTGCAACCTCGGCTCGATCAACCTGGCCAAGGTCGTCTCGAGCGGCAAGATCAACTGGGACAAGCTGGCCCAAGTGGTCAATACCAGCGTCCATTTCCTCGACAACGTCATTGACGCCAACAAATACCCGCTGCCCCAGATCGAGGAGACGACCAAGAAAAACCGCAAGATCGGCCTCGGGATCATGGGCTGGGCCGACATGCTGGTGCAGCTCGGCATCCCGTACAATTCGAGCGAGGCCACCCAGCTCGCGGAGGACGTGATGCTCTTCATCCGCGACGAGGGCCGCAAGGAGAGCGCGGCGCTGGCCGAAAAGCGCGGGCCGTTCCCGGCGTTCGAGGGCTCGATCTACGACGAGCCGGGCCAGCCGCCGCTTCGAAACGCCACCGTCACCACCATCGCGCCCACCGGAACCATCTCCATCATCGCCGGCGCATCCTCCGGCGTCGAGCCCTACTTCGCCATCTCCTACGTCCGCACCTGCATGGACAACGACGAGCTGGCCGAGGTCAACCCCTACTTCGAGGCCATCGCCCGCGAGCAGGGCTTTTACTCGGAGGCCCTGATGAAGAAGGTGGCCAAGAAGGGCTCGCTGCGCGACCTCGACGAGATCCCGGAGGACGTGCGCAAGCTCTTTGTCACCGCCATGGACATCACGCCCGACTGGCACGTGCGCATGCAGGCCGCCTTCCAGAAATACACCGACAACGCCGTGTCCAAGACCGTGAACTTCCAAAAAGACGCCACCCCCGACGAAATCGCCAAGGTTTACGAGATGGCCTACCGCCTGGGCTGCAAGGGCGTGACCGTCTACCGCGACGGCTCGCGCGAGAACCAGGTGCTGTCGGTGGACAAGCAAGAGGATGTGGAGACGGAGCACGCGCGCGGCGAGCTCAAGCCCCGGCCCCGCATGGACATGGTCCAGGGCCGGACCCGCAAGATGCCCACCGGATGCGGCTCGCTCTACGTCACCATCAACGAGGACGAGCACGGGCTGTTCGAGGTCTTCACCAACATGGGCAAGGCCGGCGGCTGCGCGGCCAGCCAGGCCGAGGCCGTCTCCCGCCTCATCTCCCTCGCGTTGCGCGCCGGCATGAAGGCCGAGGAGATAGTCAGACAGTTGAAGGGCATCTCCTGCCCCCAGATGACCTGGTGGGAGAACGGAAAGAAGATCCACTCCTGCGCCGACGCCATCGCCAAGGCCATCGAGACCTATCCGTCCTATAAAAAGAACGGCTCCAAGAAGATCGGCGAGACCGAACCCGCCGGCGCCGTCAACGCCCGAACCGAGCCGCAACACACCCAGATCACGCCGCCCGACGCCGACCCTCAAGTCACCGTATCCATCGCCATGTGCCCCGACTGCGGAGGACCAGTCGAGTACAAGGAAGGATGCATGACCTGCCAACTCTGCGGCTTCACCAAATGTTAAGAGTTTGTGGTTTGCGGTTTTGGGTTTGTGGTTGGATGGAATGTTAACTACAAACCACAAACAACAAACCACAAACCCCTGAAGAAAAAAGGAGGACCGGAAAATGCCAGCGAAGAAAACAGCCAAGAAAGCGGCCAAGAAGCCCGCCAAGAAGGCGGCCAAAAAATCATGCGGCTGCCGGTGCGGCGGAAAGGCCACCCAAAAGAAATAACCCTCAAGCCTCGCGCCCAGGGTCCCCGTCCGCCTTCCCGCGGGCGGGAACGTTGTTTTTGCCTCGAAAGGCGACGATTGTTTTCTATCCTTCATCCTGTTCATCCGGTCTCTCTTTTTGACGCCGCCCGGCCCGGGAAAATGCAACCACTGTTTTTTCGCTAATTGGCAGTTTGCCGGCCTAAAGCTTGGGCCACCTCGCGCTCCCGCCGCTATTCTTGAAAAACCCGCCCCTATCTTTTCAGTGACTTCCATTGTTCCGCCCCACTTAGCCTGGCCCAATTCAGACCCTCCGTGGCCTGGACGTCAGGCCACCCGCGGCCGACCCTCCGGCCACCCATGTCCGAACTTTGGGCCAGCCGCGTCCGAACTTTAGGCCAGCCGCGTCTGAACTTTAGGCCACAAGAAAGGCCACGGAATTGCCGCCCAAAATGTTGAGCGCAACTTGACAATAAAATATTTCGTAGAACCCGCCTCACAATCTTCTCACCTCCCCGCCTTCGTATCTCCGTCACCCGCGCCCCAAACTCGAACCTTGATTCTTGATTCTTACTTCCTGCTTCTTGCTTCCCTCCTCATTCCTCCCCCCGGAAAAAAGCCCTCCTATATATAGTAAAATGGTCGCACCCCGGAGGAAAAAAAGTAATGCTTTTGAGGAGAGTAGGTAGTAGGTGGCAGGTCGTATGTCGGGGAGGGGAAGGGTTTGGGGTTCGAAGAGAGGACCCAGGCAAATAAGGGATCAGAACCTTGTTTAATCTTTCCCCGAAGGGCAATGATGTGAGTAGCCGGGTGGTGAAACCCCCGGAAAGGCGCACGACACCAGACCCTGAAGGGGTCGCACCTCGCCGCCGCTTTTGGTTCAACATCTTCAGGGTTGATACCCCGGTGGGCGCTGTTCCGTAGGTTGCACCTACGGCTACTCACGTTGCCACCCCTTGCGGGGTTTATAAAACAGGGCGCGAAAAATGAGGAGGCAGACCCTCTTCCAACCCCAAACCCCAAACTGTACAAACTGTAAACCCTCTTCTCCCCTTGACAGGGTAATATAGGAATGTATAATGGGGCTGATGGGAACCGAGCGGATGCCTGAGGACAGGGGGAGGCCGGTTTAGCGGCCTTGGGCCTTGGTATAGGCCCGTGCTTCAGCGCGGGTGGGAGCACGGGTTTGCAACCCGTGCCTGGACCCCGTTTTAACGGGGTTCTCGTAAGATGGGATTTATCCATACGGCCTCCGGGATTTCGGGGAGGAGAAGCGGTCGCGACTAAAGTCGCTCCTGCAAGCCTGGAGGGAAAGACATTAAAACGCCCTCCTCCGACCCTGCCGGCCCTCGCCACCCGCCATAAATGGCGGGCCTGTATGCCATAGCAAAACCCGATCAATCGGGCTTTCACATGGTCCGCGCCGAGCGGGAGAGAGGAGGATGGAGGGGAAGCATGAGAGTGATGGATGGTGTCCCCGGAATTAGAAGAGAGCAATGAGGCAAATCCGATTTGAATTAAGTTGGCGCCAGCCACCAAATCCTTGCAAGGCCTCTTGCAAGCTCATAAAAAAACGAGAGCCATAACAAATATAATGTCCAATGTCCAGACCCCAAATACCCAAATACCCCACAAATACCCCATGGTCGTCGGGGTAAAGCGTCGGACGGAATCGCCCGGACGAGGGAAGCCAAGCTGGGCGCGGTCTTCACCCAGACGCGGGTGGACGAGCAAGGCCATCCGGTGCGCGACCCAGACTCCACGAGCTCCACGGGCAAGATCGAAGAGGAAGAGGTGGAGCGCTTCGGGGGGCGGCTTTACGCGGAGGCGGTCCGCCGGGGATTGAACGAGGCGGAAAAAGTGGCGGTGGTGGGCGACGGCGCTCCCTGGGTGTGGAACCTGGCCGATCTCCATTTCCCCGGCGCGGCCAAGATCGTTGACTTCTATCACGCCGCCGAACACCTGAACGGGATTGCCCATCTGCTTTATCCGGAAGATGAAGCGCGAAGGAAGGCCTGGTTCGGGCGGATGCGCAAGCGTCTTAAGCGGGGCCGGGTCTTGGAGATCATCAGCGAGTTGGGCGGATTAAAGTTGGGGAGCAAAAAGAAAGAGGCGCTGGCGAAGGCGGTGGTCTACTTTGAGAAGAACCAGGAGCGGATGCGATATGACCGCTTCCGCAAGCAAGGCTTATTCATCGGTTCGGGAGTCGTGGAGGCGGGTTGCAAGAGTCTGATCGGCAAGCGCCTCAAACAATCGGGGATGCACTGGACCGTGCGCGGGGCCAACGCGATCATCGCGCTCCGCTGTTGTCTGGAGTCCGGGGGCTTCGAGGACTACTGGGATGCAAGACGCGCGGCCTGACCACCAAATTTGTCGTACACCCTCGTCCCTTCCTCGCCTTGACACCGCCGCAACATCAATTTAATATTATTCGTTCACGTCGGAAAGGAGTGGTTGGATGAAGGAATACGAGAGGACGAGCGTGCGGACCGTGGGGCTGTTTGCGCACGGGGGCGCGGGCAAGACGAGCCTCGCGGAGGCGATGTTGTTCACGGCGGGGGCGGTCAACCGGCTGGGTCAGGTAGTGGACGGGACCTCGGTCCTGGATTTCGAGGCGGAGGAGAAGAAGCGCGTGAGCTCGGTGAGCACGCACTTTTGCCACATCGAGTATAACAAGTGCGTGGCGCACATCGTGGACACACCGGGCGATCCCAATTTCGTGGCCGAGGCCAAGAACGCGCTCAATGCCGTTGACATCGGGCTGTTCGTGGTGGACGCGGTGGACCAGGTCAAGGTGCTCACGGAGAAATTGTGGAAGGACGGCGAGGGGAAGCTCTTGGCTCGCTTTATTTTCGTGTCCAAGATGGACCGGGAGCGGGCGGACTATGACGCGGCGCTCACGGCGATCCGGAACGTGCTCGGCGTGCAGCCGTGCCCGATCAGCATCCCCATCGGCAAGGAGGCCGAGTTCAAGGGCGTGGTGGACCTGTTGCGCATGAAGGCGCTGGTGTACGCGGGCGACGGTTCGGGCAAGTACAACGAGGAGTCCATCCCGGCGGACTTGAAGAACGAGGCGGACGACGCGAGGCGTCAGCTCGTCGAGGCCGTGGCCGAGTCCAACGACGCGCTCCTGGAGAAATATCTGGAGGAAAAGGAGATCACGCCGCAGGAATTGTTCGCGGCCCTGGCCGCGGGCGTGAAGAGCGGCACCGTGGTCCCGGTGCTGGCCGGGTCGGGCGTGAAGAACATCGGGATCAAGCTCCTGCTCGACGTGATCGCCGAGACCGGGCCGTCGCCGCTCGACCGTAAGTCGGTCAAGGGCGCGGACCCCAAGGGCGGCGAGGTCGAGCGTCCGTGCACCGAGGACGCGCCGTTTTGCGCGCAGGTGTTCAAGACCATCTCCGACCCCTACAAGGGCAAGCTGGCCGTGTTCCGGATTTTCTCGGGTAAGCTGCAGGGCGATTCCACCGTGATCAACAGCACGAAGCAGGGCAAGGAGCGCATCGGCCAGATGCTGCTCATCACCGGCGAGAACACCGAGACCATCAATCCCGCCCGGATCGGCGACATCGTGGCCGTGGCCAAGCTCAAGGACACCGCCACCGGCGACACGCTCTCGGCCGACAATGACGTGATCCTTCTGCCACCGCTGCCCAAGGCCTCGCCGGTGATCAGCTTCGCCGTGACGCCGAAGACCAAGGGCGACGAGGACAAGCTCATGACGTCCTTGAACAAGATCATGGAGGAGGACCCGACGCTCGGCGTGCGCCGCGAAGAGCAGACCGGCGAGTTCATCATCGAGGGCATGGGCCAGGTCCACGTCGAGACCACCCTGGAAAAAATGAAGCGCAAGTACGGGGTCGAGGTCATCCTGTCCGCGCCCAAGGTGCCGTATCTGGAGACCATCAAGCGCTCGGCCAAGGGCGAAGGGAAATACAAGAAGCAGACCGGCGGCCGCGGCCAGTACGGCTGGTGCTGGGTCGAGATCTCGCCCCTTTCCCGCGACGGGGAGGTCGAATTCGAGTTCGAGGACGCGATCAAGGGCGGCGCCATCCCCAACAACTACATCCCCTCCGTGGAAAAGGGCGTGAAGACCAGGATGACCAAGGGCGTGCTCGCGGGGTATCCGATGAAGTACGTCAAGGTAAGGCTCTACGACGGCAAGTACCACGAGGTGGACAGCTCGGACCGGGCCTTCCAGATCGCCGGCTCCCTGGGCTTCAAGGCCGCGGCCGAGCAGGCCGGCATGTGCCTCCTGGAGCCGATCATGACCGTCGAGGTCGTGGTCCCCAACGAGTGCGCCGGCGACGTGATCGGCGACATGAACCGCAGGAGGGGCCGCCTGCTCGGCACCGACTCGTCCGGCAACAGCCAGATCATCAAGGCCCAGGTCCCGCTGGCCGAGATGCTCCGCTATTCCCCGGACCTCGATTCCATCACCTCCGGACGAGGAATGTTCACCATGGAGTTCGACCACTACGAGGAAGTGCCAGCACACATCGCGGAAAAGGTCATCGCCGCCTCCAAGAAGACGACCGAGGAGGAAGAGGAATAAGTCCGAAAAAATTTTTAAAAGCGCAAAGGCGCAAAGAACGCAGAGATTAATAGAAAAATTCTTCTCTTTGCGTTCTTTGCGCCTTTGCGCTTAATAATAGTTGCTGAAATAATGACGATGACGTTTCAAGGAAAAAATTAATGGACGACAACCAATTCGTCAAGAAGGCGTTCTTCGACCACCTGGGCCGGCAGGGCTTTACCGCGGAGCACCTCGCGGCCTACGGCGAGTACTTCGATTTCTTCCTCTCCCATCTCGGGGCCGCCAAGGTCATGGACCTGGAGCCCGAGCTCATCTACCGCCAGGCCCTGCTCTCGGTGAACGAGCTCGACGGGGAGGACGTGATCGAGGCCTACATGCAGCTCCTGCAGTACTTCATGGAGTTCTGGTCCGAGCGCTGGGAGGCCATGCATCCCGAGGAGTACTCGGAGGAGGCGCTGGAAAAAAAGTAGACCCGGGTGAAGGGCGGGGACGAATAATAAAGATTTATTTCACGCAAAGGCGCAAAGAACGCAAAGAAAATATTTTCTTTCTTAAACTTTGCGTTCTTTGCGCCTTTGCGTGAAAAAAGACTCTCAAGACCTCCGGGAGAGTTTTTACTCGCTCTCCAACGTCCTCATCACGGGTTCCTTGACCATCTTATTGCCGAAGTGTTGGCGGTCGAGGACTACTTTAAGCTTTCTTACCAGGCCGGCGCCCAGGAGCTCGTTGGCGGCGCCGGTGATGCGGGACACGGTGGCGATGATGTCGGCCTCTCCGGCCCAGTGTTCGAGGATGAGGTCGGCGCCGGAGGACTTGATGATGCTGTCAATCACCCATGCGGCCATGGCCACGTCGTCGAGGTATCCGATGGGCCCGAGCACGGCCTCCGGCAACAGGTCCAGCGGCGAGATGAAATAAGCGATGGCAAAGCCCAGCTTGGCCTTGGCCGCGGCGGGCACGCGGCGGTCGAGCGTCAGCTTGACCATGAGGTGCAAAAGGTCCGGCGCGAGTAGAACGAACTCAAGATACTTATGCCCCTTGCCCTTGCCCGCGGCCCACTCCTTGATCCGCCGCCGAATGGCCTGATAAAAATCGTCGTCATAAACCACCTTCAGCGCCCTTTTCTCGACCATGTTTTACCTCCTTGCGGACTGCAATAACTAAACGGCGGCGCCAGGCTAATTTCCCGTTCCGGGACCGGGTGTCCAACCTCCTGTAGTTCCTTCCTCTGGTCGGAATGGGGTCAGCGTCGGCCAGCCCATAAAGGCGCTTATTTCCTGCATGGCCAGCCAGGCTTCTCTGTGGTCCGAGGGCGAGAAAATCAGGAGCCGGCGGCCGTCTTCGCCCTCCAGCCGTACCGGGTGTTTTTCATAACTCCTGTCCGCGTCCTCATGCCGCTCCCGGCCAATGGTCACGCGCTGATACCAAGAGAGCGGATACCGGCGCTTCCACAAGGGCATGGGGGCGCCGGTCCATCTCACGACCTCTCCCCGCGCCCGATCCACGATCACACCCTTGCGTCCAAAGATAAAGCCGTACCCGAGGACGGCCATGCCCGCGCCAAAGATGAGCGTTTGGACAGGCTTCGCGGGCGATCCGCCCTCATCCATGACCTTGATTCCCGGGACGCCCAGCCCATATCCCAGAAGATACACGCCCAGGCCGAGGATGACCAGTCCAATCAATTTACCCACCAGCGGGATGAGTATGGTCATGCTGAACTCATTGGGATGACTGGGCTCAATGCGGATCATCTTCCCCCCCCGGCCCTATTTCCGGGCGAACTTGGCCCGGCCCTGCTCGTACAGGTCAGCTCCGAAGCAGTCATTGATGACGACCAGCGGCATATCCTTGACCTGAAGCTCGCGAACCGCCTCGGGGCCGAGCTCCTCCCAGGCCACGACCTTGGCCGCCGAAATGGAATTGGAGAGCAGCGCGCCCGCGCCGCCGATTGCGCCCAGGTACACGCACCCGTACTTCACGCACGCCTCGCGCACCTCTTTGCTGCGGTTGCCCTTGCCGATCATGCCGCGCAGCCCGAGCGCGATCAGGCGTGGGGCGTAGGCGTCCATCCTTCCCGAGGTGGTCGGTCCGGCGCTGCCGATGGGCCGGCCCGGCGGCGGCGGCGTGGGGCCTACGTAAAAGATGACCGCGCCGGAGAGCGGGAATGGCAGATCCTCGCCCCGGTCCAGCGTCTCCATCATGCGCTTGTGCGCCGTGTCACGGCCCGTATAGATCACGCCCGAAAGCGCCACCTGGTCGCCCGCCTTGAGCGACCGCGCAACTTCCTCGGAAAAGGGAGCGCTTAATTTTTTTACTTCACTCATCGCGTCCCTCCTACAGCTCGATCTCGCGGTGCCGGCTGGCGTGGCACTGCACGTTGATGGCCACCGGCAGGCTCGCGATGTGGCACGGCCAGCGGATGATCGAGACGCCGAGCGCCGTCACCCGGCCGCCATAGCCCTGCGGGCCGATCCCCAGCTTGTTCACCGCTTCCAAGAGCTCCGCTTCCATCGCCGCCAGCTCCGGGTCCGGATTTTTCTCGCCGAGCGGGCGGAGCAGCGCCTTCTTCGCGTTCACCGCCGCCTTGTCCATGGTCCCGCCGATGCCGAGCCCGATGATGATCGGCGGGCACGGGTTCGCGCCCGCCTTGTCCACCGTGCCCACCACGAATTCGCGGATGCCCTTCCAGCCCTGCGCCGGCTTCAGCATCGCCACCCCGCTCATGTTCTCGGACCCGCCGCCCTTGGCCATGAACGAGATTTTGAGGCCGTCGCCCGGAATGCACTCGGTGTAGATGACGGCGGGCGAGTTGTCGCCGCGGTTTTTGCGGGTAAGGCAGTCGCAGGTGCCCTTGCGCAGATACCCGTCGGTGTAGCCGCGCATCATGCCGGCGTTGATGGCCTCGTCGAGCGTGCCGCCCTCGATCATCAGCTCTTCGCCGCGCTCCACGAAAAACACGGCGTAGCCGGTGTCCTGGCAGATGGGGATTTTTTCCCGCTCCGCGATGCGGAGGTTTTCAAGGAGCTGGTCCAGTACGGCCCTGCCGGTCTCGGACTCCTCGATCTCCCGCGCGCGCTGGAAGGCCTCGACCAGGTCCTTGCTTCCCACCAGGTTGGCCTCGATGCAGGCCCGCCGGACCGCTTCCTCCACGGCCTGGGCTTTAACCTTGCGCATGGCGTCTCCTCAGACCTTGATGGTCTTGACCAGCTTGCGCACGTGGTCCACCGACTGCTTGAACGCCGCGGACTCGGAGCGGTCGAGCTTGACCTGCACCACCTTTTCCACGCCTTTTTCGCCCAGGATGCAGGGCACGCCGACCCACAGGCCCTTGACCCCGTACTCGCCGTCGAGGTACGCGGCGCAGGGCAGCACGCGCTTTCGGTCCAGGATGATGGACTCGGCCATCTCGGCCACCGACGACGCCGGCGCGAAGAAGGCGGAGCCGGTCTTCAAGAGCGCCACGATCTCGCCGCCGCCGTTCTGGGTGCGGGCCACCAGCTCGGCAATGCGCTGTTTGGGGATCAAGTCGGTGATGGGGATGCCGGCCATGGTCGAGTAGCGGACGAGCGGGACCATGGTGTCGCCGTGACCGCCCAGCACCATGGCGGTGATGTCCTGCGCGGAGCAGCCGAGCTCGTCGGCCAAAAAGGTGCGGAAGCGCGACGTGTCGAGCACGCCGGCCATGCCCAGCACGCGCCGCGGCGGGAACTTGCTCACCTTGGCCGCCACGTAAACCATGGCGTCGAGCGGGTTCGAGACCACGATGATGATGGCCCGGGGCGAATATTTCTTTACCTCCTGCGTCACGTCCCTCACGATCCCGGTGTTGATCTTGACCAGGTCGTCGCGGCTCATGCCGGGCTTTCGGGGCAGGCCCGCCGTGATCACCACCACGTCCGAGTTCCGGGTCGGAGCGTAATTGTTCGACCCCACGGTCTTGCCGTCAAAATGATAGATGCCCCGGCATTGCGACAGGTCCAGCGACTTGCCCTGCGGCACCCCCTTGATGATGTCCACCAGCACCACGTCCGCAAAGCCCTTCATCGCCAGCAAATGCGCCGTGGTCGCGCCCACGTTCCCGGCCCCGACTACCGTGATCTTCTTTCTCGCCATTTTTGCCTCCTTTGGCTCACTACTCAGCGCCGGCATGTTGCCGGCAAACGGCGCCGCCTTCCCGGCGGCGTTACTTCTTGGGCGCCTTCAGTGTCACCCAGCGCTTGCCCGCGGTCCGGCCCCGGCTGGCCGCGGCCAGGAACTCCCAGTCGCCGGGCCAGGGCGGCTGGTACTCGCCGCGCCAGACCCCGTCATCGGCCTTTTTCAGCTCTACCTTGTCCTCGAAGCCCTGCTCGAAGTAAGAGTTGACCACGACCTTTGACGGCTTTGTGCGCTGCCCCTGCGCGAGGGTGACGCTCAGCTCCACGCTGTCGCCGTCTCCCATCCGCGCCTCGAAATTAAACGCGATGGTTTTGGCCCGCGGCAAATCACCCTGGTCGCGGAGCGTGCGGGTGAGGTCCGCCACCCGCACCGCCACGTCCTGCAGGTCGTCGGGCGGGATCCAGTCGAGTGTGTCCAGCTCCTGGTGGTAGTACTTGCTCGGCGTGTAGATGAGCACGCCGGGCACTCCCTCGTAAAAGAACCACTCGTAGTCGGTGCGGAAGCCGCCGTGGTTTACCAGCAGGTTGAGCCAGGGCGGTACGAAGAGCTTGCGGCCGGCGAGTCCGCCGAGGCTGTTCTTGGCGTAGGGCTTGAGGCCCGTGGTATAGGTGATGGCGCGGGGCATGATGCCGGCGTTCTCGGGCGTCTTGTCGCGGCCGAAATTGTTGAGGCTGCTCACCATGTCGAGCTCGATCACGGCGGAGATGTTGCCGGTCCCGAATTTCTGTACGTAGGCCCCGCTGCCGATGAGCCAGATTTCCTCGGAGTCCACGAACAGGAAGATGACGCCCCGGTTGTCGTCCTTCATCAGCCGCGCGATTTCGAGGAGCGCGGCCGCGCCGGAGCCGTCGTCGAGCGCGCCGGTGAACCAGCAGTCCAGGTGCGCGGTGATGAGCACGTAGCTCGACGCCGGCTCCTTGCTCCTGGCCACGATGTCGTAGCCGGTGCCTTGCACGATCCTGGCCTCGCCGGTGACCGTGATGGTCTCGCCGATGAGCTCGGCCGCGTCCTCGACCACGAAGCCGGGCAGCGGCGCGTAGCGCCAGCTCGTGGCGTGGGCGCGCGCGGGGTGGCGATTGCCCTTGGCCCCCTCCGGCCGCATCGAGGCCTCGCGGATCACGCCGAGCGCGCCGCGCTTCTTCCACTCCACGTACTTGGGCTTCAGGTCCGGGCTTGCGAACATGGAGGGCTTGACGTAGATGAATGAGCCTTCAAGGCTGCCGGGCCTGGGCCGAATGAGCTTGCCCGTGAGCGTCCCCTTGGCCGGAGCGCTGTAATGCATGGGGAACGCGGGGAAGTCCTTGTTGTCGCGCGCGCGTGTGACCTTGACCTTGCCGAGGTCGAAGTCGTAGTAGGGAAAGGTGTAGGGGACCTCGTCCACCTGGTAGCCGAACGACTTCAGGGTGTCGCGCACGAAGGCCGCGGCGCAGCGGTAGCCCTGCGAGCCGGAGAGACGGCCGGCCGGGCCCGCCAGCACCTGCAGATAGTCAATCGCGGCGCCCTCGAACGGCCCGGGCAGGGCGCAGGCGCCCTCGCCATACTTCACGATGTCCGCCGCGCTCCGCTCCGGGGTGATGTACGGGGCCGGCGCCTGGTCCTTGATCTTGTACTTGTCGCTCTTGGCCGCGCAGCCCGCGGCCAGGCCCGCCGCCGCCAGCAGAAGCAATACCTTACGCCATCCTCTTATCATGACATGTCTCCCTCTTGCCGCGCCGATTTTCGCGCCCCTTAAATCTACCGCTCTTTGATTTTTACATCAAGGAGGAGAGGGCTATACTGGCCGGAGAGATGGTGGTGATGGGAGCCAGGGTAGCCCACGCGTCTCGTGGGGGCGGCATTGCCGCAGGATCGGTGCGCAACATGCCGGCCTGGTTCCCGGGACATCTGGAGCCTGCGCCGCGGGCGCCCACACGAGACGTGTGGGTTACCCTGGCTTTATCAGGTTGGTGGGTTATAGGGGGACGGACATGAAATATGTGGTGACGGGCGCGGCGGGATTTATCGGGAGCCACTTGTGCGAGCGGCTGCTCGGCAAAGGGGACCGGGTGATAGCGGTTGACTGCTTCACGGATTATTACGAGCGGGCGCTCAAGGAGAAGAATGCGGAGGGGTTCAGGGACGACGCGCGTTGCGAATTCATCGAGGCCGACGTGAACGACCTGGACCTCAAGGCGCTGGTCAAGGGCTGTGACGGCGTCTATCATCTGGCGGCGCAGGCGGGGGTGCGGGCGAGCTGGGGCCAGAGCTTCGACCATTACCTTCACCACAACGTCCGGGCCACGCAGCGCTTCCTGGAGGCGGTAAAGGACGCGGGCGGGCCGCGGCTGGTGTACGCGAGCTCGAGCTCGGTTTACGGCGACACGGCGCCATTGCCGGCCAGGGAAACCAACCCGACGCGGCCGCGCTCTCCCTACGGCGTTTCCAAGCTGGCGTGCGAGCATTTGGCCGACCTGTACCGCGCGAACCACGGGGTGGACGCGATCGGTCTCCGCTATTTCACGGTTTACGGACCGCGGCAGCGGCCGGACATGGCGTTTAACCGTTTCATCCGGGCGCTGTTCCGGGAGCAGGAGATCGCGGTTTACGGCGACGGGAAGCAGAGCCGCGATTTCACGTTCGTCGCGGACATCGTGGAAGGCACGATGAAGTGCATGGAAAAGGGCGTGCCCGGCCGCGTCTATAACATCGGCGGCGGCCACCGCACCGTGCTCATGAAAGCGATCGAGGCCCTGGCCGCGATCGTGGGGACCAGGGCGAAGATCAGATACCAGTCCACTGAAAAAGGCGACGTGCGCGACACCTCGGCCGACACCTCGCTCCTCCGCGCCGAGACCGGCTACGCGCCGGCCACCCGCCTGGAAGACGGGCTCCGGGCCCAGGTGGAGTGGCAGAGGAAGTTAGAGGCATTATAAAAACCGCGGAGACGCAGAGAACGCAGAGAAGAATTTTTAAATATTTTCTCACTCTTGTCCAAAATAGGCCGCAAGAAAACCGCCAAGACGCCAAGAGCGCCAAGGATCGCCAAGTAAATCATGATGTTTCTTCGCGGCCCGGCAAAGAACAGCTCCGGAACGTCGGCCCCAACCGGCTTGGCGAACCGG
>DATKZS010000130.1:0-7829 GCA_035527835.1 bacterium | reverse complement strand
ATTACTCATGGTCAGTGGTCCTCCTTTTCAATTAATTTTGTAAATGAGCTGATGCTAACCCATCACGCTCGGTGAGGCCACTGACCTATTTATTCATGATGGCTTGGCGGTTCTCCGGTCCGTTTATTTTGGACAGCACTGCTGTAAATCCTGTTAATCCTGTCAAAAAAAGTATTTATAATTTCAGCGCGCCGGCCTGCGGCGTGAGGATCCATCAATCTTCTTCCCCCGGCGCGAAGCTGTACCCGATCTTGCGCGACTCGCCCGGGTTCAGGAACGAAAGCGGCGGCAATTGTTTTACCTCCTTGAAGAGCCGCTCCACCGACTGGTTCAGCTCCGCGTTGTCGGAGAGCTTGTAAAATTCGTACGACATGATGTTGCCGTCGCGGTCAACCTGCACCACCACGTCCACGTGCAGCCCCGCGTTGACCGGGATGCTCGGCCCATACCGCCACGCGTCCCGGAGCACCAGCCGCGCGTCCTCCGCCCAGGTCCGGAGCCGGAGGTCGCCTTCCATCCCCGCCATCGCCGCCGACCAGTCCGCGTCGCCCGCCGTGGCCCCGCCCGCCCCGCCTTCTCCGTCCTTGTTCTCGCCATGCATCATCTTGCGCGCCAGCTCGATGTCCTGCTGCGAGTCCGGACGCAGAGGCTCAGGAGGCGGATTGTTTTCAGGCGGCGCCGGCTCCGGCTTGGATTCCGGCTTTTTCGGTTCCGCGGGCTTCTTCTCGATCTCCTTGTTCAGCGCCACTACTTTCTCCGGCTTCTTCGGCTCGGGCTTTATTTCCGGCTTTTTCGCCTCCTTGGGTTTTTCCGGGGCCTGGGGTTTGGGCGTCGGCGCGGTCATCTTGGGCTTGGGCGGGAGGCCCGGCTTGCCCGGCTTGGGAGGCGGCCCGAAGAACTTTACGTTGATCACGTTCTCGTCCAAGCGGGGCCGTCCATGGAAATTTCCGGCCACCGCCACCGCGCAGAAGAATACGACGTGTATGAGCGCGGAGACGCCGACCGCGCGCAGGAACATCTTCCGGAACGCCGCGTCCGGCCCGGCCATGTCCATGAAGCCCGCGCTCATGGCGACTTGATCCTCTCCGGCTCCGTGACCAGGCCCATGCCCGCCACGTCGGCCTTGCGCGCCGCCGCCATCACCCTCACCACGAACCCATACGGCACGTCCTGGTCCGCCCGCAGATACACGTCCTTGCTCGAGCGGCTGACAAAGGCCTGCTCGAGCGTCGCCGCGACCTTGTCCTGAGGCGTCTCCACCTCGTTGATGTAAATTTTCCGGTCCTTGGTGATGGTCAGTACCAGCTCGTCGGTCTTGGCCGGGAGCGCCGCCACCGTGACCTGGGGCAGCTCCACTTTGACCCCCTGTTCCAACTGGTGCGCCGTAAGCATGAAGATGATCAGCAGCACCAGCATCACGTCAACCAGCGGAGTCACGTTGATCTCGGACATGGGCAGGTTGTTGCCGCCGCTCTGCATCGCCATCCCTCTTTCCTCCCTCAGCCCTCGTCCGGCCGCCGCCGCATCTGCCGCTTCTTCAAGTAATGCCGCTCGATGATGTTCATGAACTCGGACTGGAAATTGTCCAGCTCGACCTGGATCACCCGGAGGCCCGAAAGGAAATAGTTGTAGGCCACCACCGCCGGGATCGCCGCCGCCAGGCCCGCCGCCGTCGCGATCAGGGCCTCCGACACGCCTCGGCCCACCACGTCCAGCCCCGCGCCCTTCTGCACCCCGATCTGCTGGAACGCGCCCATGATCCCCCACACCGTCCCGAACAGCCCGATGAACGGCGCGGTCGAGCCGGTGGTCGCCAGGAAGCTCACGAACCGCGTCAGCCGGTTCATCTCCACCGACGCCGCCTGACGCAGGGCCCGCTCCACGTTTTCCATCCCCATCTCCGTCCGCGACACGTCCTCGAGCGAGCTGTCCTCGTCACGCTTCCGGCCCTTGCGGATCTGCTCGAGCTCGGCCAGGCCCGCGCGGAAAACGTTGGCCAGCGGCGTCGCCGTGAAGCGCCGCGTGGAAAGCGACACCTGCTCCAGGCTGTCGCCCGCCCAGAATGATTTGAGGAACAGGCGCGACTCACCCTGCGCCCGACGCAATTGGAAGAACTTGAACCCGATGATGGCCCACGCCAGCACCGAAAAAAGGATGAGAATGAGAAGCACGAACTTGACCATCGGGCCGGACCCGATGATGAGGCGCCACGCGGAAAGATCGCCCCGCGCCTGCCCGAAGACCATGAGAAATATCGCCACCGACCACCCTCCTCCGCGTCCGCCCGGCCCCAGCGCTGGCCACTGGTCCGGTCCCGCTTCCATGGTTAGAACGCGCCGGCCTCGAAAAAGTTTCAGCCGCGCCGGGCTGTTATCCCCGCTTGATTTATAGTACGATAGTAGTGTCAAACGATCAAATAAGGCCGCCTGGGCGGGGTCAGAGCTTCGGTTTTCAGTTAATATCGAGATAGAAGAAGTTTTCACTGTTCCATTATTAACTGAAAACCGAAGCTCTGACCCTGACCTCGCGGCGGGAAAGGAGATTGTCATGGGAAAGGAAACCGAATGCCCCGTCTGCAACGCTTATATTCCAGTGGACCCGGAAGCCAGAATGGGCGAGGTGATTTACTGCTCCTATTGCGGGACCCAGCTCATGATCCGGGAGGACAAGCTCCGCGACAAGGAAGACAGCGATAAGGTGATGGTGGAGGAGGACTGGGAGGCCTGAATCTCCAGCGGTTCTCCTTGGAGATGCCGCCATAGTAATTCCGGCATTAATAGAACAAACTATTATTGCCTATTTGCATGACGGTTTCGTGTCCTCGTCCCCGCTCTCCTGCGCGTCGTGGGCGAGCCGGGTCAGTGAGTAGCCCGCCCGCCAGGCCACCAGCGCCCCCGCCACCACCATGGGGAAATAATATGTGGCGTGCAGCACGATGGCGAAGGACAGCGCCACCGCCGGGTCAACGCCCATCAGGAAGACCAGGGCCTGCTGGTTGAACGCGTGGAACGTCCCGAAAAACCCCGGCGTCGCCGGGATCGCCGCCGCCGCCGCGCCCACCGCCAGCATGAACATGCTGCCCGTGAAGCTTAAGTGGATGCCGAACGCCAGCCCCGAGAGCCACACCGGGATCAGGTTGACCACCCATACCAGGAGGCTCAGCCCCAGTGTCGCCATGAGCGCCGTCGGTCGGCCCATGATCGTGAGACCGCCCGTGAATTTCCGGAGCGCCTCCAGAATGCGCTCCTTGTATTTCAGCGGCAGGAAAAACAGCGCCCGCCCGATCAGGCCCGTCATCAGCTCCGCCCGCGCGTAGAGCAGGAACAGGAACACGAACAGCGCCACCGCCCCCGCCAGCGTCCCCGCCCCCGAATTGTGGACCAGGCTCTCCAGGTCCTGGTATTTCTCCGGGAACGGGATCGTCAGCAGCACCACCGCCAAAAACAGCAGCATCACCACGAAGTCGAACAGCCGCTCCACCACCACCGTGGCCAGCGCCGCGCTGTAGCTCACGGAGGGCTCCCGCTTCCCGATCAAGAAAACACGCATGAACTCGCCGGCCCGGAGCGGGAAGATGTTGTTGCCCATGTAGCAGACCAGGATCGCCATATAGGTGTTGCCCAGGCCCACGTGCCCGCAATGGTTCAGGATGTAGCGCCACCGCCACGCCCGGATCAGCATGATCACGAAATACGACGCCACGATCGGAATCAGCAGCCAGTAGTCGGCCTCCAGAAACGACCGCCCGAACTCGCCCCAGTCCTTGACCTGCGACACCACGAACCCGATGCATAACACGCTGATCAGAACGCCGATCCAGAACTGCCACGACTTCATGGCCCGTCTCCGCACTCTTCTTTAAGCTCTTCCCGCGCCCGCTTCACGTCCTCCTTTATCTGCCGCGCCAGCGCATCAACCGAGCTGAACTTGATCTCGCCCCGAAGCCGCCGGCACAGAGCGATCCGCAGCCGCTTCTGATACAGGTCGCCGGAAAAGTCCATGATATGCGCCTCGATGAAAACGCCCTGGTCGCCGAACGTCGGGTTGTTCCCGATGTTCACCACCGACGGGTAACAATGACCGTTCCAGTAAGCCAGCGCCGCGTAAACCCCGTCCGGCGGGATCAGCAGCGCCTCCCATTTCAGGTTCGCCGTCGCGAACCCCATACCCTTGCCCCGGCCGTGGCCCGCAACCACCTCGCCCTCAAGGCTGAACGGCGCGCCCAGAAGCCTCCGCACCCGCCGCATCTCTCCAGCCTGGATCAGCCCCCGGATCCGAGACGAGCTCACCGGCTTGCCGTCAACCTCCACCGCCGCCACCACCTCCAGCTCGAACCCGTGCTCCTTTCCCTCATCCCGCAAAAAATTCTCGCCGCCCTCCCGGTCCTTCCCGAACCGAAAATCGTGCCCGATCACCACCGCCCGCGGGTGAAGCTTAGCCGCGACATCCGCGACGAACTCGCCCGCCGTTCGCTTCGCGAACTCCGGCGTGAAATTCACCTTCACCAGCAAATCCACCCCCAGCTCCGCGATCAGACGCGTCCGCTCCTTGAACGGGATGATCGCCGGAACCTGCTGACCACGGAAAATAACCTCTCTCGGGTGCGGGTCGAAAGTGATAAGCACCGACGGCGCCCCGAGCCTCCGGGCATGGCCCCGAACCGCCCCGATAATCGCCCGATGACCAACGTGCACGCCGTCGAAGTTGCCCACCGTCACCGCCGAGGCGTCAAGAAAATTTTCCGGGATGGAGTTGAATTCTTTTATTTCCATGTTCCGACCAGACCAGGGATGGAGGGAAATTTTATTTCACGCGGAGGCACGGAGAACACGGAGAAAAAAATAGAACAGGGATTAACAGGATGCGCAGGATAAGAAGAACAGAGATGCCTGGAACCGGAATCATCCTGAATATCCTGTTTATCCTTGTTCATTTCTTCTTATTTTTTCTCCGTGCCCTCTGTGTCTCTGTGTGATAATTGACTTGCCCGCTCCCGCTGCTTCCCGTGTTGCTTTCAGATTACTACGTTTACCAGCTTGTTCACCACCGCCACCACCTTGCGCGGCTTCTTCCCGTCCAGGAGCGCCTGAATCCGCTCGTGCCCGAGCGCGATCCGCTTGAGCTCGTCCTCGCCGGCGTCCACCGGCGCCTCCACCTTGGCCCGCAGCTTCCCGTTCACCTGCAGCACCAGCTCGAAGATCTCCTGCTTGAGCGCCGCCGGGTCAAAGTCCGGCCACGGCAGCTTGAACGTGCTCGCCGGATACCCCAGCTCGCCCCACAACTCCTCCGCGAAGTGCGGGCAGAACGGGTTAAGCATCGTCAGGAAACGCTCGAACGACCAGCGCAGCAGACCTCGCCGCCGCTCCCGGCCCCCGCCCTCGCCCGGCTCGAACGACACCATCGCGTTGAACAGCTCCATCAGCGACGCGATCGCCGTGTTGAACATCCAGCGCTCGATGCGGTCCGTAACGTCCTTGATCGCCTGGTGCGTCTTCTGGTACAGCGCCTTCTCGTCCGCCGGGCCGTTCATGAAATCCGCGCCCACCCGGTCGTCCCACCGGCTCTCCTTCATCCCCTCGATCTGCCGCGCCGCGAACGACCACGCCCGCGACAGGAAGCGGTGCATCCCCTGGATCCGCTCCTCGCTCCAGTCAATCTCCTTGTCCGGCGGCGCCTCGAATAAAAGGTACAAGCGCATCGTGTCCGCGCCGTACTTGTTCACCATCTCCTCCGGGTCCACCGTGTTCCGCTTGCTCTTCGACATCTTCTCCTTGCGCCCGACCTCCACCGCTTTCCCGCAGCTCGGGCACTTCAGGTCCTTGACCTCAGACGGGAACAGGTAACCGTGCTCCGCGCACTTGTACGACTCCTTGAGCACCATCCCCTGCGTCAATAGCCGCGTGAACGGCTCGTCGAATTTCACGTAACCCAGGTCCCGAAGCACCTTGGTGTAAAACCGCGAGTACAGAAGGTGCAGCACCGCGTGCTCGATGCCCCCGATGTACTGGTCAACCGGAAGCCAGTACTCGACCTCGTCCTGCTCGAACGGCGCCGTATCGCAGTGCGGCGACGCATAGCGCTCGTAGTACCACGAGCTCTCCACGAACGTGTCCATCGTGTCCGGCTCCCGCCGGGCCGGGCCGCCGCACTGAGGGCAGCTCGTGTTCATCCACCAGTCCAGCTTCGGCAGCGGGCTCCCGCCCGTCACGTCGAACTCGACCTCCGCCGGCAGCGCCACCGGAAGGTCCGTAACCCGCACCGGGACCGTCCCGCACTTCTCGCAATAAACGATCGGGATCGGAGCGCCCCAGTACCGCTGCCGCGAGATCAGCCAGTCCCGGATCCGGTAGTTCACCGTGGCCCCGCCCATCATCTCCTTTTCCAGACGCGCCGCAATCGCCTTCTTGAACTCCTCGTTCCCCATGCCGCCGTACTCGTCCGAGTTGATCATCGTCCCCGGACCCTCGTACGCTTCCGTCATCGTGGCCGCGTCCAGCGCCGCTTCGTCCGCCGGCTGCACCACCGGGATGATCGTGAGCTGATACTTTTTCGCGAACTCGAAGTCGCGCTGGTCGTGCGCCGGCACCGCCATCACCGCGCCCGTGCCGTAGTCCATCAGCACGAAGTTCGCCACGTAAATCGGCATCCGCCGCCCCGTCACCGGGTTTAGACAGTACGCTCCCGTAAACACGCCCTCCTTGACGTAATCCTCCGCGCTCCGCTTGATCTTGTCCTCGCTCCGCACCCGCTCGCAAAACTCCCGCACCGCCGCCTCCTGCTCCGTGCCCCGGGACAGGACCTCGCAAAGGTAGTGCTCGGCGGCGAGGCTCATGAAGGTCGCGCCGAAGAGAGTGTCCGGCCGCGTCGTGTAAACCACGATCCGGTCAATGGTGCCGCCGGTCTCGGGATCGGGGTAGGGCCGTTCGAGCTTGAAATGGATCATGGCGCCCACCGACTTCCCGATCCAGTTCTTCTGCATGGTCAGCACTTTTTCCGGCCAGCCCGGAAGCTTCTCCATGAACTCGAGCAGCTCCTCCGCGTACTTCGTGATCTTGAAAAACCACTGCGAGAGCTGCTTCTGCCGGACCCGCGTGTCGCCGTGCCGCCAGCAAAACCCGTCCTCCACCTGCTCGTTCGCCAGCACCGTGTTGCACTTGTCGCACCAGTTCACCCACGCCTTCTGCTTCTCAACCAGCCCCCGCTCGAACATCTCAATGAAAATCTTCTGCTCCCACCGGTAATACTCCGGGTCGCAGGTCGCGAACTCCCGGCGCCAGTCATACGAGTACCCGAGCCTTTTCAGCTGCCCGCGCATGAACTCGATGTTCCGCCTGGACCACGTGTTCGGGTGCACCCGGTTCTCGATGGCCGCGTTCTCCGCCGGCAGACCGAAAGCGTCCCACCCCATCGGGTGAAGAACGTTAAACCCACGCATCACCTTGTAACGCGAAACCACGTCCCCGATGGAATAATTCCGCACGTGACCCATGTGGCACCGGCCCGAAGGATAGGGGAACATCTCCAGCAGATAATACTTCGGCCGCTTCAGGTCAGCCTCCACCTCGAAAACCCGCTCATCCGCCCAGTAGCGCTGCCACTTCGGCTCGATGCTCCCGGGAATGTACTTGCTCTCCACCTCAAATCTCCCAACCTATGGAAATAGGCAAGGGTATTCCCTTGCCCGTCCCTAACTTAACATCACCCGGCCACAGGATCAACTTTTACAGCGCGCCGGCGCTCTAAATGGAACCGCGGAGGCGCAGAGAACGCAGAGAAATATTTTATTCTATAACCTCTGCGTTCTCTGCGTCTCCGCGGTTAAAAAGAAC
>DATKZS010000129.1:0-9796 GCA_035527835.1 bacterium | reverse complement strand
GGCCGTTTACATCTTCGGTTCTCAGGTGGAGGGCAGGGCGGACGAGTGGAGCGACATTGACCTGGCCGCCTTCATGGACGGAGTGGAATCATGGGACCTGCAACGCCGGACCGAGGTCATGGCGCACGTGCAGTTTGAAGTCGGCTTCGATGTCGAACCTCACCTTTTCCCGGCTTCCGCGCTTCAGAACCCAGAGCGCGGGAGTTTCGCGGAGTACATCCTGAAACACGGGGTCAGAATCGGAGAGTGATGCGCGGAGCGAGTAGTTTTATTTTTTCTTGCGGCGATTCAGACGGCCGGAATGATTCCACAACCCAAGCAAGGCGTCCGCTTTCTCTTCGTTGATTATTGATCGAGTACGTGGATTAGGCTTATCAAGCTCCGGAACAATATTCCTGGCGAGCTTTCTAAAATAAGAAATAGGGATGCTTTCGCTGCTAATGGACGATTCCAACATAAGGAGATGATACTTCTTGCCGCTTGGTGAATTCCAGATCTCACGCGAGAGCACTTGGCTGGGAGCAAAAACTCTTCGCACCTTCCCGTCCTTCATGCAATCAATTATCCATTCATCCGGTCTAATGCTTCTTGCATATTTTGGCATGCGCCGGTATCTAATCCATGTAACCTCAGTTGTATTAGGGTCCCGCAACTTCTTTGAAACTTTATCTTCAATTTTCTTGATTGATTTCTTTTCTTCCTCGGACAGATTTAGAGTGACAAGCCCTCCAATAAACCAGAGCTTGGGTTCAGTTCTTTTCTTTCCCCTTTTTGCCGGAATCCCTCCTTTGGGAGGCCGATACGCGGCGATGCATTTTTTCAGGTATTCCGGGCGAACGGGCTCGGTGCAAATTCTATCAATAAAAGCGCGAGCTCTTCTCGCGGCGGCGGGATCATCGGTCAGGATCCCAGCTTCGTCCAGATTATAACGTGAGTTTGTTGAAGCATTCGCTGATGATGCAATAACATATCTATCCGCGATGTAAAGCTTTGCATGCAATGATGCTCTGCTATAAACCTTAACCCCTCTTTTGACCAAACGGCGAACTTCTCGCGGGTCCGTTATTCCTTGCTTCACCTTCCCCAAGCTCATATCCACCACGAGCCGATGTCCTCTTCTTAGCGGAAGCAATTGTGTACCTGAGCCTCCAAGATAGGCGACGGCAACGGACGCGTCTTTGGCTTTTGAAAGCCGCGATAGGACCTCATTCCATAGACTCTGGTTGCTTAAGAAGCGGGTAGTCATTGAATCATCATCCTTATTCAATGCGCACGGAGGGCGTTTCGGTCAAGTATCAGGAGTAATGGGCCACGGGGACCAAGCGTTCTTTGGATAGGTTCTTGCGATGGAGCTTGATGCGCTCCAGTTCATGCAGGGTGTCAGCCTCCAGGTAAGTTTCTCCGCAATGGGGACAGCGCACCACCGGGACGTTCTCAATGACCAACAGGTTTTTGCCCCGGCCAACAGTCTTGGAAATGCGCTGAACCCGAGCCCCCTTCTTGCCGCAAATAGAACAAACCATGCTTTGATTCCTTTTCATGATCCATGATTATAGCAGGTAAACCGTGATGATTAAAAGCTTGCCGGACGCTCCAAGCTTGGCGATTATTTCCACCTCTTCGCCGCTGAGGCTTTCACCTTGGATCCGATATTTCCATTGGGCCGTGACCTTGTCCTTTTGACGCTCCACGATTTTTCCACTCAGAACACCGCTCTCGATATCGAAGATGGTCAGATCGTCGTTTTCCATTTCCTCAAGGGCATGCAGGGGCATCACGTACTCCCGCCCCCGAATTCTGGCGCGCATGATATTTAGTATTAGCTCAAACATGAGGTCCTCATCCCAGCGATTCCCTGAATTTTTGTGAATGGTTGATTCTATCATGCTGGCGGCAGTTCACGATACTTAGTCCCTGATAAAGAAAGCCCCGAAGCTGCTCGAGCTCCGGGGCTAATAAGTAAAAGTCTTCAATTATTATTGGTCTGTCTTACCCCTCCAACCACGACGCCGAGTACAGCGTCTCTCCCACCAGCACCTTGGCGGTGCGGTAGTACTTGAGCTGTTCCTCGGTGAGCGAGTTCACGGACACGGACTTGCCGTCCATGACGTCGGAGGTGAGCTGGACGATGTCTTGCTTGCCGCCCTTGGCGATGGCGATCAGGTCCTCGTCAAAGGCGTCCACGATGGCGGAGTACATTCCGTAGCGCATGAGCATGATGAGGTAGGAGCGGTTGAGCCAGCCGCGGAGCTCGTTGGGCGCGCCGTTGCTGATGTTGGACAGGCCGCAGGTTGACTTGCAGCCGGGCACCAGGTCCTGCAGGGTCTGCATGAAGATGACGCAGGCCTTGACCTGGTTGATCTCGACGGAGACGGGGCTGACGATGGGGTCTATCCAGAGCCGCTCATTGGGAATGCCCAGCTCCTGTCCCTTCATCATGGCCTCGGCCGCGAACATGGCGCGCTCGTTCTCGTCGCGCGGCATGCCTTCCGGGCCCCACAGCACCACGATGATGTCGGAGTTGTAGGTCTTGGCCAACGGGAACACCCGCTCGACCTTGGCCGGCTGGAGGGTCACGGAGTTAATGAGGGCGGTTCCGGGCTTGACCGCCTTGAGGCCGGCCTCGACCGCGTCGCCGTTATAGGAGTCGAGCGCGACCGGGAGGTCCACCACCTCCTGCACGGCCTGGACCACGAAAGGCATGACCTCGGTCCCGTCCTTCCGGGCGGGTCCGATGTTGCAGTCTATGTAGTCCACTCCCTGCTCGGCCTCGGCCTTGGCCATTTCCTGGAGCGGCCCCTTGTTTCGCTCCTTCATGGCGGGCCCCAGGACCTTGGACATCACGTTCAGGTTTTCTCCGATACATACGCATTTCGCCATGACACTTTACCCCTTGGCTTTGATCTCGCGCAGGAACGCGGAGAGGTGCGCGGCCTCGCGGGGGCCGATGATGATCTGCCATCCGGGCAGCTCTTCCTCCAGCTCGCCGGAGATGCTGGCGACGGCGCCGGGGATGACGAGCCGCTTTTTGGTCATCTTATCGCCCACGCCGCTTTTCAGGATGGCCGGGCCGATGATGTCGGCGGCGAACTTTCCGGCGGCCCAGCCGGTGAGCACCGACAGCCCCTCGGTGTCAACCACGATGAGGCGGACGGGCTGGCGGCTGGTCTCGACCTCTCCGGAGACGATGAAGTAGGTGAGCGAGAAGTTGGAGGTCACGAGCAGGGGCGAGTCGGCGTCGGGGTTGTTGATCTCGTAGACACCGGGCTCGGTGGCCATGGGCCGCTGCGGGTCGGTGTAGATGTTCATGCGCTCGACCAGGAGCGGGAAGAGGTATTCGCCCTTGAGGTCGGACAGGACGATGATGCCGGCGTACTTGGGGATGAAGATGGCGGCGTAGAGCGCTTCCTTGAGCGGGTCGTCGGTCATGTCGCAGGGGAAGACGATGGTGGGGTATCCGAGCGGGCGGAAGTTCTTCTTCACGGCCTGCCTGCGGATCTGGATCTGGTTTTCGAACAGCTTCTTCACGTCGCGGGCGCCGGAGTCAATCACGATGTCCTTGACCCCGGCGGCCGCCATCTTCCCGGTGAGCGCGGCCAGGGATTCGAGGTCCTTGCCCTTGGCCGCGACCGGGACACCCAGCTCCTTGGCCAGCGCGATCATGGCGTCGGCGTTCTGTTCGGTCGCCGCGTAGAGCAGGGGTCTCTTGGCCTTGAGCGCGGTCCCGGCCTTTTTGAGGGCCTCGACGTTCTCGCTCATCAGGATGAGGGGCAGCCCGGCGCCGTTGTCGGCCTTCGAGGCCATGGCGGCGAGCGCGTCGGGGTTTTCGCTCTTGACGGCGATCATTGACGCGCGGAGCTTCATACCCACGCGCTCGTACTGGAGCTCGTTCACGGCCTTGATCCTGCGCTCCAGCTCGGCGTCGTCCATCTTGTCGGTGAGCAGGATGGCGATGCCGGTGGGCGAGACAAAGGTCTTCTCGTGGCGGAAGAGCACGGTCTCTCCTCCGGTCTTGAAGGCGCAGTCGCCGCAGCCGATGGTGACCGGCAGCACGGGCGGCTGGCTCGACGCCGAGAGCTGCTCCGCGGCCTTGGCGTCCACGTGCGGACACTGGGAGAGCTCGGCCTTGCCCTGGGTGAGCGACACGGCGAAAGCCATGCAGGTGGGGACCCCGCAATCGCCGCAGTTTGTCTTCGGCAGCTTCTTGAAAATCTCGATCGGTGAAATACCCATTTCCTCGTTCCTCCTTCTTCAGCCGCTTACATGAGCGGGTCCATGCTCAGGACGGGATGGCCCTTTTCGGTGATGTACTTGAGCACTTCCTCTTCGGTGGTGGCCACCGTCTCGTCGGCGATCTTGTCGAGCAGGTCGGGCACCCCGAGCTCGGCGGCGCGCTTGTTGAACCGCTCCTTGATCTCTTCTTTCAGGTGCTTGGGCATCCAGACGAGGCGGAGGAGTCCGCCGTCGGCGGAGAGGAACTTCTTGGAGGTCACGTAGAACTTGGAGTGGCCCACGAACCCGGGGGTGACGGCCCCGCCTCCGACCGCTCCGGCCAGGGTGGTGAACTTCATGCCCACGGGCGTCATGCCCTTGAAGTCGCGGTCCACGGTCATGAATCCCTGGCAGGTGTAGAGCACGGAGGCAATGGCCTCGAAGCAGCCGCAGGAGGTCATGGGCGCGGTCATCATGGAGTAGGCCTCGACGTTCTCGACGTTGCCGCGGGACGCCTTCTTCACGAACTCGTTGACGCCGGTCCATATGCCCTTCTTACCGTCAAGCACGGTGCCCTTGGTGATCGGCTGGTTGGGACCGGTGGAGTTGATCTCGTTACTGGCCTTGCAGTCGAGCCAGTTATAGGCGCCGCAGAGGCCGGGGCGCTCGGGGGTGACCACGCAGACGTGGTTGGGCGCGAAGCTCTGGCACAGGGTGCAGGAGTAGAAGGGGTCGGTGACTTCGTCGGTCATGCCGGCCAGGCGCTCGTCGCGCTTCTTGTACATGGCGCGGGCCTTGCCCAGCAGGTCCTTGACCTTGTCCTCCTCGGTGAAGATGGTGACCTGGACCTTGTCCAGGATCGAGCCGAAGTCCTCGTGGTACTTGGCGTGGAGGATCTTGCCGATGTGCTCGAGCGAGAAGCCCTTGTCCACCGCGCCCTTGGCGATGCGGACCCAGGCGATGTCTCGCTGCCCGATGTGCATCACGCCCTGCGCGTAGTTCAAGAGGTGGTGGATCTGCCGCTCCAGGATCGGCTCGAAGTCCTCCTGCATGGCCCGGCCCGCGACCTCGACGTAAATCCCAAGGGGCAGGCGGGTCCCGGGCTGGATGTCCTTCAGGTTCTTGCCCACCACCGTGACCTTGCCGTCCTCCAACTCGGACATTTCCTTCATGTGGGTCAGCTCGATGGCCTGGGTCTTGCCGCCGCCCATCTCCGTGTAGATGTCCTCGCCGCGCACCCGCTCGCCCTCGAACGCCGGGCCGTAGGCCACCGGGACCGGCACCGCCGAGACCTTGACCTTGAGGCCGCGGACCTCGGTGGCCTTGGCCACGATGTCCTTGTGCGCGATGTTCGAGACCACGTGCTCGTAGGTGCAGATGCCGGTGGGCAGGACCTGCGGGATCGGCGTGTCGGCGATCACCGGGAAGCCCCAGTTGATGGCGCCGGCGCCGTTGGCGTACCACTCGTCGGTGACCGTGCCCATGGTCATGGCGAAGGCGAAGACGCGGTCCTTGTTGTAGATGAGGATCTTGCGGTAGTCGCCGGGCTCGATCCCGCCGAAGCTCATGGCGGCGCGGGTGGCGAACCCGATGGCGAACACCGTGCCCGAAACGTCGGGGCTGAAGGGCACGAGGCGGGTGGACCATCCGATATGCACGCCGGCCTTCCGGAGCTGTTCCGAGAAGCTGGTCCCGCTGTCGTTGCTCGCCATGAACACGTACAGGCTCTTTTCCAGCAGCTCCTGGGCGATGCTATTGGCGACCTCCGGGCTGGGCGCCGAGCCGAGGATGGCGGCAAAGCCGGGCGCCGTGCCGTCCACGAACTCGACGCCGCGCTTCCGGAGAATGACGTCGTCGGCGGCGCCGACCCAGATCTTGTCCTCCGGCGGGTCCTCGCCCTGGAAGTAGAACTTGGGGTCTTCGAGGTAGCGGACGGCCTCGATCAGCTCCTCGGCGAAGAACGTGGCCATGCCCGCGTCCAGGGCCGGGGCCAGGTAGGGCAGGGGGTTCTTTTCCTTGACCGGCGGCGGCAGGATCCGCTTGCACAGGTCCACGATCGGCTTCATGTCCTTGACCTTCTCCACCTTGCGGCCGGTGATGCCGTAGATGATGGGGAGGTAATAACCGGTGTTGGGAAAACCGACTTCCTGGTTCTCGCCGTATTTTTCCAGGGCGAGCTTAACCTTTTCCTCGGCCCTGGCCACGATCTTATGGGCGCCTCGAATGGCGGCCGATGCGATTATCTTAGACACTGCTAGAACCTCCTTTTAGTTATAAGAGTGATGCTTACTCCAGGCCGCGCCTGTCAGCCATGTCCATGAGCACGCGCTGGCGGGCCTTGTCAATGCCCAGCGCCTTCCTCTTCTTGTCAATATGGGCGATCATCTTCTGCGCGTGCTTGATGGGGTCGGGCTCGAAGTCCCACTTTCCGCCCAGGGTCCCTTCCATTTCCTCGAAGAGGTGCTTGACCATCTTCTCGGAGCCCATGATCGGGAACGTGGTCCCGAAGACGGTATAGACTCCGGAGGCCACGAAGTACTGGCCGATGGAGATGGCCTTTTCGCTCATCCACTCGGGGGCGCTGCCGGCGGCGGGCAGGTCGGAGATGTCGTCGCCGAGTCCGCCTTCCTTGACCACCGCGGTGGCGGCCAGGAGGATGCGGGAGTTGTCCACGCACGATCCCATGTGCAGGACCGGCGGGATGCCCACGGTCTCGATGATCTCGGCCAGGCCGTCGCCGCAGTATTTCTTGGCCTCGTGGGTCAAAAGCCCGGCCTTGCCGCAGGCCATGGCCGCGCAGCCGGTGGTGAGGACGATGACGTCGTTCTTGAGCAGCTCCTTGATAACGGTGAGATGGCCGTCATCGTGGGTGGTGCGGGCGTTGTTGCAGCCGACCACGCCGCCGATGCCGCGGATGCGGCCGTTGATGATGTTGTCGTTCAGCGGCTTGTAGCTGGCGCGGAAGAGGCCGCCCAGCAGGTAAGAGATGGTCTCATGGGAAAAGCCGGCCACGATCTCGCACTTCTCGTCCGGGATCATGACCTTCTTCTGGTCGCGCTTGGGATAGTTGTCAATGGCCGCGTTCACGATCTTGCGGGCCGACTCCAGCGCTTGGTGCTCCTCGAACTGGATGTGCTCGGCGCCCTCGATCTTGGCGCGGTAGTTGGTGGTGATGAGCTTGGTATGGTAGCACTTGGCGATGTCGGGCAGGCTCTGCATGATGCACTGCACGTCCACCACCATGGCGTCGAGCGCGCCGGTGATGATCGCCAGCTCCTGCTGCAGGAAGTTGCCGGCGATGGGCAGGCCGTGGCGCATCAGGATCTCGTTGGCGGTGCAGCACATGCCGGCGACGTTGATGCCCTTGGCGCCGACCGCCGCCGCCTTTTTCTTCATGTCCTCCTGCTGCGCCGCGACCACGATCATCTCCGAGAGCAGCGGCTCGTGGCCGTGCACGATGATGTTGACCTGGTCCTCCTTGAGCACGCCCAGGTTCATCTCCGAGACGACGGGCACCGGCGTCCCGAACATGATGTCCTGCAGGTCGGTGGCGATCATCGAGCCGCCCCAGCCGTCGCCGAGCGCGCAGCGCGAGCCCTGCAGCATCAGGTTCTTGTAATCCATGTCCACGCCCATGTGGGTGCGGTGCATGATCTCGACGATTTCGCGGTCAATGCCGCGGGGGGTGACGCCGAGTTTTTTCCAGACTTCCTGACGCTTGAGAGGAGCGCGCTTGACGCAGAGCAGCTCGCCTTCCTGGCGTCCGTACTCCGCGAGCGCGACCTTGCCGATCTCCAACGCGATGTCCTGGTCCGACTTGTCCGCGATGTCAATGCCGTAGTCCATGGCCACGGCGTAGAGTTTCTGCCGGTCTTTGACCTCGTAGCCCGGGATCTCCCCCCGGGCGGAAAGCAGAAACACCTCCGCCACCGCCCGGCCGTGGTCCGAGTGCGCCGCCGCGCCCGCCGCGATCATGCGGCAGAAATTGCGGGCCGCGATGGTCTCGGCCGTGGCGCCGCACACGCCCTTGGACGCTTTCTTGGAGATGCGGCACGGCCCCATGGAGCAGATGCGGCAGCACATGCCCTCCGCCCCGAAGGTGCAGCGGTTCTTCTGGCCCTCGGCCACGCGGTCGAACGCGGTCTCGCACCCGTCCGCATGGGCCTTCTCCAAAAGCTTGCCCACCGCGGGGTCCACGCTGATTTTCATTTTTTCCTTGGATTCGTCCGCCATCTTAATACCTCCCTTGAACACAAAACCCTGTTGTAATGCGGGCGCGCGGGGCCGGGTCCGGCCGGCGGCCGCCCCGCGAAAACTAACACAACTCCTTTATAACTTCCTGGACCTTGGCGATGGCCCGCGGATGACGCATCACCAGCACGTCGGCGCCGGCCGTGAGCAGCGTCATCGCCGTCATCGCCTCGATGGCGATGGCCCGCTCTCCCGCCGGCCCCATTTTGGGCTCGTCCATCCTGGCTTCCTTGGTCTTCCAGGTCTCGTAGGAAAGGAAGCAGATCAGCGGCTGCTGCATCTTATCGTCCTGCTGCACCAGCGCGGCCATCCGGTCGCGCTCCATCACCGAGAAGCTGTATTCCAGGCCGTAGCCCAGGCCCCCGGTCGTCGGGTCCATCAGGATCTTTTCCGGCTTCACCCCCAGGTTACCGAGCAGGGTGTTGAGCTGCTTGGCCAGGTTCACGTCAATCGGCGTGCTCGCCACCGCGAGCTGACCGAAACCGATCACGCCCGCGCCCACCGTCTTGTACGTGCCCTCTTCAATGGGGCACAGCGCCAGGTTCCGGCCCTCGCACTCCTCCGCGATCTTGCGCAGCACCTCCTGGTCCTTGGCCTGGTTCCACACCCCGCAAACGATCAGCGGGACCTCGATCGCCTCCAGAACCTTCTTCACCGTCTCCACCGCGCTCATCGCGCTCGCGTTCATCCCGTTCGGGTCTATGCTTTGCAGACGGAGCGAGATGATCTCCGCTTTGTACTCGTTCGAGAGCTTCTTGGCCCACGCCGCCGGGTCCTGGAGCACGTCCGCGAACGGCTCCTTGGCCGCATCCGGCCACGCCTCGTCCGCGCCCGCGTCCCACATCTCCCAGGCGATCCGCGGAGGGTTGCCCAAAGACCCCTCGAAACCGTGGAACGGGTAAGACTGAGCCCCGCCCACCTTAACGGCCTTCGGGCCCTTGCCGACCTCAACCTCGCGAATCTTCCCGGAGTACGTCTCCTTCATTACCTGTATCGCCACCTCTATGCCCTCCTTAAATCCGGTTTTTTTGAGGCCCAGGTCAGGCCGGGTTCTTCCGCTTCTCGCTCCCGAACCAATCGTTCGAGTACCAGTAGCGCAGCCCGGTCTTCAGGAACATCAGGAGCTCTTTCCGGTCGCTGCCCAGACGCTCCTCCCAGTTGTACTTCTCGCCCATCTCGGGCTGACCCGGATCATAGGTCTCACCCAACACCTCGACCTGGGTCCCGTCAAACCGCTCCTTCTTGATCTTTGCTTGATCGCCCATCCCCTGACCTCCTTTTAAAAAAATCAACTTGAATTCACTCTTGTCCAAAATAGGCCGTAAGAAAACCG
>DATKZS010000128.1:0-4997 GCA_035527835.1 bacterium | reverse complement strand
CCGGCGCGGTAAAAGCGCCAGCTCCCGTAGCCGGCGCCCAGGTCCAGGCCGGGATCGGCGCCGCGGTAGGCGAGCGGGACAAGCTCGAAGAGGCGGAGGGGATGGCGGCCGCGGTTAACGATGGTCAGTCGCGCGCAGGCGTCCTCCCCGCCTACCAGCGCCACTTCCCAGGTCAGCGCGGCGGGCAGGCCGGGGGCGTTATCGAGTGTGGCCCGGAAGCCGGGACCGCTTCCGGCCGGGGTCGCGACCTCGGCCGGCTCCGCTTTCCAGCCCTTTACCAATGTGGAGACCGGGTCATAGGCCCTGTCGCCCGCGCTCCGGAAACTGGCGCGGCAAAGGAGCGGGCCGAAGGTCACGGCGCCGTCTTGCCGGCCCATCACCACCGCGCCGGCTTCCGGATCAAATTCCATGCGCACCACGCCGGCCTCGGCCAGAATCTTTTTGTTCTCTCCCATCCCGATCACTCCTTGTCAAGCGGCCGGCGCCCTCCAGCGTCCCGTCCCATTTTTCGCGTCAAGGCCCGGCGGATTTTTCAACCTAAAGCATTTTATCATCTTTTTCCGCGCAAACCGTCTTCCGGGCGCCGGCGGCATTTTGAGAATTCCTGAATATGAATTATATAGATTATGGCCGCAGTTCCCTGGCGAGGCGGCCGAGTCCAGCCAGTCCGCCCGATCATTTTTCAAGGGACAAGCAAGGCGCGGGACCAGCGGGGTATGAAATGATTTCTTCCCGGAAAAGGCTTTTGGCTTTCATCCTGGTTTATATTGTCTCCGTTCTCTACGGCACGAGTTACCAGCAGTTCCGCCATTTCAACATCAATGAGACGCAGGGGCTGTTTGACGCGCGGTCGCATGTGGCGATGTCGCTGGGCCGTTACGACAATGCGACCCGGGAGCGCAGGTACAGGTTCGTGGTGCCGTTTTTGGCCTCGCTGGCCCGGAAATCGCTCGCGCCGCTTTTTCCGGCTGCCCTCGGGCCAGAGCCGGCGCCGGCGCCGGCGCCCGGCGGGCGGCCCCCGATCAAGGATGAGCTGGAGCTGATCAACCTTTCCTTTTACATCGTGAACTTCTCGTTCATGGCGGGAGCGGCGTTCCTGCTTTTCCTGATCCTGGAGCGGCTCGGGTTCAGATTATATTTGAACCTGATCGGACTGGCCCTCTTCCTCGGCAGCCGGATCGCGGTGCTTTCCGCGGCAACGCCCATGGTGGATTCCGTCTATTTTTTCGCCATCGCGCTGATCTCCTACCTGACGATCACCGACCGCCTGATCCTGTTGGCTCTGTTAAATCCCCTCATCATCCTGGCCAAGGAGAACATCTGCCTCGTCATGCTGATGCCTTTTCTGAAGCGTGAAAAATGGCTGGCGCTGTCCGTGTCGCTGGTGGTCTCCGCGGCGCTGCTGATCGGGGTGCGGGAATACGTGAGCACGTTCTGGGCCCAGGAGCCCTCGAGCGGCACCGTGCTCCAGGAGATCATGCACGTGGTCATGGTCCGTCTGGGCTACGCGTGGCCCTCATTCCAAGGGCTGTTTACGGCCCGGGGACTGCTCGCTCTCAGCAGCGGCTTCTCCTTTTTCCTGGTTTTCGCGGCGGCGGGGTTCTGGAGCAACTGGAAAAACAGGAAGTACCAGATCCCGCATTACCTGCTGGTGCTGATACCGATTTCCCTGTTTTATTGCGTGCTGGCCCCGGGATACGGCCGGATGTTCTTCGCGACCTACGTGGTGGTGATCCCGTACGCCCTGGTTTTCATCGAGCGCGTGGTTTCCCGGTTCGAGGCCCGGGAGCCTGAACCCGGGACCCGGTAACACCCGCCCTTATTCCGCACCCGCCTTCACTCCGATCACCCGATACGGCCGGCCGCGGGCGTCGGTGGTGACGGACCACGGATACGCGGCCGGATCAATGCTGTCGGTGGCCAGGTGGTTCGCGCCGTTTTTCCCGGCTTTTAAATAATCGTCCTCCTGGTCAATGAAGTAACACCGGCTCACGAAGCCGGCCTTGCCCACGATGGTGGCGAACGGGTTCGGGCCGCTCAGGTTGAAGAAGACCAGGTCCGGGTCGTCGCGCATGGTGGATTCTTTACCGTTCTTGCTGACCAGGAAGACCATGTCTTTGTGGACGTCGTAAGGCGGGGTCATGAATGACTCGCGGCCGTCGGAGACCACGAGGATGAACTTGCCTTTGAGGTCGTCGAGGGTGGGCCAGCCGCAGCCTTTTCCGGTCACGGCCTCCTGGAGGTTTTTGGCGCCGGGGCAGGCGTCCATGAGGTTTCCGGGGGTGAGGATGGAGCCTTGGGGTAAGGCTCGGTTAAAGAGCGCGTAGAGGTCCTCGCGGGTGTGGCCGGGTTCGCCGACTCCGGCCATGTCGAAGAAGATGGTGATCACGTCGTGGTCCGGGTTCTGGTCGTGGAACTTGCGTACGATGGCGAAGCAGGCCCCGAGGGTGGCGCAGCTGGACCAGTCGTCCATGGCGCCGTGATAGACCAGGAAGTCGCCATCGGGCGCGCGCACCGTGCCCGTGAGTTTTTTCCGGGAGGCGTGGATGTCGAACTCGATGGAGCGGATGTTGTAGTCCTGGAGAATGGTCATCACCCCGGCCTTCTGCTGATAGGTGTTGTGGGATGCCTTCCATTGCGCGTCGTTGTAGCGCAGCGGGGCGGGGGCCGGTGAATCCGCGGTCCCGGCCTTGAGCCCGGCGGCGGCCAGGACCATGATCGTTATCATAAGAGCCTTCTTCATTTTTGCCTCCTGTTCCGGAATTTCTTGACAGGATTAACAGGATCAACAGGATTTTCGGAAGACGCGTTGCCTTTTCTTTTTCATCCTGTAAATCCCGTTAATCCCGTCTGAAAAAATTTCCATGATCCCTTGGCGTCGCCGGACGCATCGCCTGGTGGCAGCCGGCAAGACTTTTCACCTGGTGTTCAATTTCCTGACGCCTTCGAGGTCGTCGAGGCTGAAGGCGGGGAATTCGTGGAGGGTGATGAGGTCCATGATCTTGTCGCCGTAATCGGCGAAGGGGATGGCCCAGAGCCTGGCGTCGTAGGTGATGATATTGAGGTCCATGCCGGTGACGTCGGCTCGTTTGTCGAGGATGAGGGTGACGTAGAGGCGGACGTATTTCTGGGCGTCTTCCGGGGTGCGGGCGCAGCCGGCGATGACGGCGCCGTAAGGCAGGGCCTCGGCCTCGGCGGGCGCCACGGCTTTTTCGGTGTAGAAGAGGCCGAGGTCTCCGAAGTAGCTCCCTCGATTCACGATGAACCCGGTGGCCCATACGGAGGTGAGCTCGGCGAGGCGGCGGCTGGCGACCTCCTGCTGCTTGTTCACGCACTGGGCAAAGGCCTCGATGTTGACCTGCCAGAAGGGGAGGTAGATGATGCGGGCGGATGGCGGCGACTCCGGCTTGGCCACGGCGAGCGGGTAGCGGACCCACTGTTTTTCCGGGTCCGGGGCGAGGCCGTGGCGGCAGGAATCGCAGAAAAAGACCCGGTCGTAGCGCAGGCCGGCGAGCTGGCTGCCGCAGTCGGGGCAGACCAGGGCGGTGACGGTGAGGCCGCTCATTCGAAGAGCCTCCGCTTGCGGCTAGAACTCATGAAGCTGTTCAAGGCGCGCATGGTGAGGTCGAACAGCGCGTCGAAGGTGGTACGCTCCGGCTTGCTGATCTTCTCGATCTCGCGCTTGTCGCCCGTGACCACGATCTCGCCGGGGTAGCGGTACTGTTCCCATCCCAGGCCCATGACGGCGAGGGCGAGCCCGATGCCGACCAGGGCCACCGGGATGATCACGACCGCGCCCTTGGCCATGAGCGGGATCAGGAAGCCGATGTTCTCCTGGTCGAAGGCGATGGAGCCGACCAACGCATGCGCCAGCCGGCCCACGATGAATGACACCAGGGCCGTGGTCCCCAGGAGCCAGTACACGCGGAAGCGGTCGTCCTGCGGCGCGCGCGCGGCCATGATCTTGGCGGTGACGCCGTCCACCGAGACGCCGTAGAGCCGGCCCTGGTACCGGTAGCGAACGCGCCAGACCGGGTAATACACGCGCTTCACCCGGACCTCCGCGATCTCGGTGTCGTCCTTCAAGCCGGAGGTCTCGACCTTGGTGTTGACATAGTTCAGCATCTGCTCCGGCTTCATGCCCGGATCGTAGATCTTGCCGTGGCGCTCCATGTCGCGGCGGTCCATGGGCTGGAGCAGTCCGGCCGGGTCCGAGCGGATCGCGCCGATGTCCGACTCCTCGATGCCCCACTGGTCGAGCTTGACCGCGGGCTCGAGCCGGACCACGTCCGACATCACCACCCGCGTGTCCACAGTTTTTTCCTGCACAATATTTGACGGGATATTTTTCACGTAATAGTAATTAAATTGTCCATAATCCGACTCGCTAACCTGCGTAACCCTTCGCGGCGGGCCCGCGGCCTTGAACTCGGTCACTTGCATGGTGCCGAGCCGCCGGCCCGTGAGCTCGTAATAAGGAATGAAGTAAAGGCGCGCCGAGTGCAGCCGCGCCTCCTTGATCATGCCCGCGGGCATCTCCGGGTCCCGCAAAAAGCCCTGAACCTTGCGCCGCGCGTCAACCTCCTTGACCTTCGGCCGCACGTAATACTCCGGCGCCTCGTCGTTGCCCCCGACCAGCGACAGCACCCCGCAATACCGGCACTTCACCACCCGGTCCACCGCCGAAAGACCGAGAGTGCCGCCGCACTTGGGACAGTTGATGTGTTTTATCCTGGCCATGAATTCTTCACTTGCTCTTTCATGAAGCTTGCACCATTTCAGCGATCAAAAATATTTTGACAGGATTAACAGGATGTACAGGATAAGGAAGAGGCAGATAATATCCGGTGAATCCTGTTAATCCTGTCAAAATATCACTCTTGTCCAAAATAGGCCGTAAGAAAACCGCCAAGACGCCAAGAGCGCCAAGGATCGCCAAGTAAATCATGATGTTTCTTTGCGGCCCGGCAAAGAACAGCTCCGGAGCGTTGGCCCCA
>DATKZS010000127.1:0-77985 GCA_035527835.1 bacterium | reverse complement strand
GTCGCGATAATCAAACCAGCTCACCCCGAACTCCGAGCCGGTCCAGGAAAGGGAAGGAGAGTAGCTGATACTCGCTTCGTTGGTGACACGGAGTTCCGCACCGATCTTGGTGCCGGAAGCGGAGACCCGGGCAAAATAAATCTCATCATTTCCGTCGCGGGCATCATTCCAGCTCACCCCGAACTCCGAACCGGTCCAGGAAAGGGAAGGATAGCGGCTGTAATTCGCTGCGTTGGTGACTCGGAGGTCAGCTCCAATCTTGGTCCCTGCCGCGGAGACCCGGGCAAAATAAATCTCCTGATTTCCGTCGCGATAATCATACCAGCTCACCCCGAACTCCGAGCCGGTCCAGGAAAGGGAAGAAGAGCCGCTATCACTCGCGTCATTGGTGATCCGGAGGTCCGCTCCGATCTTATTGGCTTGAGCTTCGTTAATGAGCGGATCGAATCCGCATCCTGCATATTGAACCTCCCATCCGTCGGGCAAGAGGTCGCCGTCAGTGTCAGCGCTATGTGGATTAGTATCACGCAGATATTCAACGAGGTTATTAAGCCCATCACCGTCCGCATCGTCAAGGGAATCATCAATCAGCGGATTGAGGCCGTTTGTTACTTCCCATCCGTCTGGCATTCCGTCATCGTCCATGTCGGGGTCTGACGGGTCCGTGCCGAGTTGAATCTCGTCCCAGTCCCACAGACCATCGCCGTCGGTGTCCTCCTCAACCGGGTTGGTTCCATAAATATTGACCTCGTCCCAGTCACTTAAACCGTCCCCGTCGGTGTCCGGGTTAATTGGATCTGTGCCGTACACATGGACCTCGTCCCCGTCTGAAAGGCCGTCACCATCCGTGTCCGGATCGAGGGGATCGGCGCCATAAGTGTTGACCTCGTCGCCGTCGGAGAGGCCGTCACTATCAGTGTCAGCGTCCTGGGGGTCGGCGTTGTTCAGATACTCGTCCAGGTTAGAGAGCCCGTCCCCGTCCGGGTCCTCCGTGGCATCATCCAGTAATGGGTCAAGCAAATTGGTTACTTCCCATTCATCAGGCATTCCGTCTCCATCGGTGTCATTGGTATAAGGATCAGTGCCGTTCAGGTACTCTGCAAGGTTGCTCAGCCCGTCGTCGTCAGGATCATCGCCGGAATCGTCCCAATTAGGGTCAAGGCCGTAGTATACTTCCCATCCGTCCGGCATCCCGTCCCCGTCCGTGTCCGGGTTCAGCGGGTCAGTCCCGAAATAATTGATCTCATCCCCATCCGAGAGACCATCGCCGTCGGTGTCCGGTTCGAACATATTGGTGCCGTAAAGGTTGACCTCATCCCCGTCGCTGAGGCCGTCATCGTCCATATCGGGATTAAACGGGTCAGAGCCATATACATTGATCTCGTCCCCGTCATTCAGGCCATCCCAGTCAGTGTCAGGCTCGTCCACAACTGTGCCGTAGACATTGGCCTCGTCTCCGTCGCTCAATCCGTCCCCGTCGGTGTCGGGATCGTGGGGGTCGCCGCCATACCAATATTCATGCAGGTTGATGAGCCCGTCTCCTTCAGCGTCATCCGTGGAATCATCCAGCAATGGGTCTAACAGGTTGGCAACCTCCCATCCGTCCGGCATTCCGTCCCCGTCCGTGTCCGGATTGCAGGGATCGAGCTGGTCAGATTAGAGGTACTCGTCGAGGCTGGTCATGCCGTCGCCGTCATAGTCCACGTTGGCGTCAACCGTGTCCGGCATCAGGCAGCCGTAGGCGGTCTCATAGGAGTCGGGCATGCCGTCGCCGTCCGTGTCCTGGGCGAGGGAAGGAAGCGGAAGGAACAGGAAAGAAAGGAAAAGAAAATAGAGGGGCCAGGACGAATAGTTGCGGCTCCTTGCGGAAAGCCCGAATCTCCTTGACAGGCTCATGGCTCCCTCCTTGAATAGGCCCTTCAATCAGGAATGCGCGTCCGACACAACTGCCAGCTCACACCATCCAACTCTATCGGATACTCATCAGCTTGTCAATGCCAAAATGAATCCAACCACAAACCACGGCTCGACTGAGCTCGCCGAAGTCAAACTACAAACCCTCCCTCCTCGTCCACCCCATCAGCATCGCCTCCCGGACCTTGCCGCCCTGGCGCATGCCGGACTTTTTCGATTTATCTAAAAGGTCGTCGTCCCGGTAATGGGGCGCTTTGGTCTCTTTATCGTGGCGGCGACCACTGGGATGTGCGCGCCAGGGCTTCATCATGCCCGGCAAGGGATCATCCTTATTTCGCCCTTTCAGGGCTGAAAAGGTAATGGTGTACCGCTATCCCAGGGTAGGCCGATGACGGCCAACCCTGGGCTATCTTATTTCGGCCCTTTCAGGGCGGAAGCTGCTTGCTTCCCCAGCATTACTTTTTTTCCAATCCGGTGCGACCATTTTGCGAATAGTAGGGGGGGCAATTTAAAAGGTTTGGGGTTTGAGGTTTGGGGTTTGTGGTTTAAGTGGGGAGGGGAAGAAAGGTTTGGGGTTTGGGGTTGAAGAGGGTTAACAGGGATATACAGGATGATCAGGATAAGAGAAATTTGGAATTTATCCTTAAAATCCTGGGAATCCCTGTTTAATATTCTTGATTGGGGCAAAAAAAGTGTATAGCCGTGCTCAACAAATGGGTAAAAAGCCGGGATTTTGGCGCGTCATTCCGTGGCCTGGACGGTGGGACACAGAGGGTCGGGAATTGGGCCGCGGGTGGCCTGGACATTGGGCCACGGGAGGCCGGGTATTGGGCCACGAAAGGGGCTTTGCGGCCTGGATGCTGGGCCTCAAAAATTGGGCCACGGATCGGCAACTACCCGATTTCATTATGGGCCGTGTTGAGCCGGGCAAAAATTTTCCGGGGAAAAGGCTTGTGTGGCCTGGAATTGCGGCCGGTGGCAGTGCCCGAAAAATTTTCCCTTCACCGGCGCGGCCCATCACCCGCGGCCGGCCCTTATTCCGCTGGTTGCGCGGGTTTTTCCGGCGGCGGATTTTCGGGCGCGGGCTGAAGGGGGGCGGGCTTTGGCGGCTCGGGTTTTTCCTCGCCGGCGGCGGGGGCCGGCGGGGGCAGGTCCTTGAAGAGGATGGTGGTGTGGTAGGCCATCATCAGCTCCTCTCTTTTTTCGGGGGCGGCGGTGACGCGGAAGCCGTCGAAGGCCGTTCGGTACTCGGGGAATTTTTTATCGAGGAAGGAGGCGAGGTCATGGGCTTCCTGGTCGAGCTTTTTCTTGTCGGCGAGGGTGGGGGTGAGGTAGCTGATCTGGACGAGGAGGCTTCCTTTATCGTAGGCGGTATCGAGTCCATAGACCTTGTAGCCGGCGCCGGAGTCGGTGGCCCAGAGCTGGGCTTCGCCGGCGGGCATGTAGTCCACCTTGATCTGGTTCATCAGGTCGCTGATGAACTTGACGGTGAACTCGGAGACGTTTCGGCCGACGTCGGAGAGCAGGATCGCGGTCCGGTAATAGAGCACGGCGGCGTGGAGGTGGTTCTGCTCGCGGAGCTCGAGGGCCTTTTTGGTGTAATACTCGGGGAGGTTATGCTTAATCGTCATGGGGCTGATGGTGAGGGAGCGGAGCATCCAGGTCTCGCCCTGCTTTTCGAGCTGGAAGATGATGCGCATCTCCTCGGTTTGGGTGTGGGCCTGGTACATGACCACGGCGAGCTTGCGGTTGGAGGGCATCTGGTAGAGGTCATCCATCCCGGCCTGGCCCAGGTTGCATGAGATCCAGACCTGGGTCTCCTTGGCGTCGGACTCCATGTAATAGGCTTCCTTCACCCTGGGGAACTCGAACTGGCCGAAGGTCTGGATGAACAGGTCAACGGCGTGGGTGAACTGGTCCCGGTTCTGGCCCGCCTGCATCTCCTCGGTCCCGGCCTCGTAAACCGTCTTGGCGTCGCCGCCGGCCACCAGTTCCATCAGCCGGTCGGACACGGAAAGGATCGCGGTGAGGTCGGCCTCCGGGATGGAGTCGCCGTAAATGCAGGTCGTCTTGGGCTCCTTGTTCTTGCAGGCCGGGGCGGCCGCCAGGAGCATCAACAGGCAAACCATGTATCTTTTCATTGATTTTCTCCTCGTCCCGGCCGCCGCCTGGTCCGGCGCGGAGGCCCCAATGAACGTCCCCGGCGGCGCGGCCGTGATAAAGAGTTTAGGAGAACATCGGGGGCCTGTCAAACCGCGGCGGGATTGAAAGCGGCCGTGCGGTGTGTTATTCATGATACTAACGTCAACGTCCGGTCCTGGCGCCAAGCCGGGCCCGGAAAGAGAGGTGCAGACATGCCATGGCTATCCGACCTGATCGGCAAATCGCCGTTCGGGGTAATCACCGAACACTCAAAGAAGGTTTACGCGTGCGTGGAGCTGATCCGCTCGGCGGCGGAGGCGCTGCTCGAGGAGGACTATGACAAGATTTTGCAGGTGCAGCATGAGGTGTCCCGGCTCGAGTACGAGGCCGACCAGATCAAGGACGAGATCCGGAAGATCCTCTACCGGCGGCTCTTCATCTCGGTGAGCCGCGACGCGATGCTGCGCTTCCTGTCGGCGGAGGACGACGTTGCCGACCGGGCGCAGGACTTCGCCGTGGTCCTCACCCTGCGCCAGACCAAGATGCACCCGGAGCTTCGGGACGAGTTCATGAACTTCGTGAACGCGGTGATCGAATGCGCGGAGAGTCTGCTGGTCGCCGCGGAGGAATTAAAGGCCCTGGCCGAGAGCTCGTTCGCCGGCAAGGAGGCCGAAAAGACCCTGGAGGCGGTCAAGGTGCTGGGCGAGAAGGAATGGAACACCGACAAGCTGCAGCGCCGCTTCGCGCGGCATTTTTACGGCCTGGAGCAGGAGCTTGACCCGATCACCGTGCTCATGTACGACAAATACTGCCGCAAGCTGGGACAGGTCGCCAACGCCTCGGAGACCGCCGGCAAGTATCTTCGGGCCATGATCGAGCTATCCTGAAATCCGCGTAAAGGAAAATTTTTTTATGGCGTCGACTTCCTTGATCCTGGGGCTTTCCCTGATCGTCGGGCTGTACATGGCCTGGAACATCGGGGCCAACGACGTGGCCAACGCCATGGGCACGTCGGTGGGCTCGGGCGCCGTGACTTTCAGACAGGCGGTGGTCCTGGCCGGCATCTGCGAGCTCCTGGGCGCCGTCCTGGTCGGCGGCCACGTCACCCAGACCATCCGCAACGGGATCGTGGACCCCGCCGTTTTCGCGACCGACGTCAACGTCCTGATCGCCGGGATGCTTTCCGCCCTGGTGGGGGCCGCGCTGTGGCTCCACATCGCCACTTATTTCGGCCTGCCCGTGTCCACCACCCACTCCATCGTCGGGTCCGTCTTCGGTTTCGGACTGCTTTACGGCGGGGCCGGCTCGGTGCACTGGGGCAAGATCGGGGAGATCGTGCTCTCCTGGGTCATCTCGCCGGTGGTGGGGGCGCTGATCGGCTTCATCGTGTTCAGCTACATCCACCACCGGGTGTTCAAGGCCGAGCACCCCGCCGTGGCGGCGCAAAGGGTCGCGCCCGGGCTGGTCTTCCCGGTCATCACCATCCTGGTCCTCTCCATCTTCTACAAGGGGCTGCACACCAAGCTCAGCTTCATGCACGCCCTCATGATCGCCGCGGCCCTGGGGATTATCGGGTCCATCGCGCTCTACGCCTTCCTCAAACGGTCATGGCAGGATTGCGAGGGACTCAGCTACTCGGACCAGCTAAAAAGGGTCGAGGGCATCTTCCGCTATCTGCAGATCTGCACCGCCTGCTACGTGGCCTTTGCCCACGGCGCCAACGACGTGGCCAACGCCGTGGGCCCCATGGCCGGAATCTACGCCGCCATCAAGACCCAGGCCCTGGTCGAGCAGGCCCCGGTGCCCGTCTGGATCCTGGGCGTCGGCGCCATCGGCATCGTCGTCGGGCTCGCCACCTGGGGATACAAGGTCATCGCAACCATCGGCGAAAAAATCACCGAGATGACCCCCACCCGCGGCTTCTCCGCCGAGTTCGCCTGCGCCACCACCGTGCTCGCCTGCTCCAAGATGGGCCTGCCCGTCTCCACCACCCACACCATCGTCGGCTCCGTCGTCGGCGTCGGCCTCGCCCGAGGCATCGCCTCCATTGACCGCAAGGTCATCTTGAACATCATCTACTCCTGGATCATCACCATCCCCGCCTCCGCCATCCTCTGCGTCCTCATCTTCCAGATCATCTCGAGAATCTGATCCGCGCCGCGCGACAATATTAAAAATTCTAATTATTCTGGCCGGTTGCCGGGGATGCGACCGAAAAAGCGCTTGCATTTTTTGTGTAAATATGATACACAAGTAAGCTCGCGTGCCGAGGTGTTCAATCAGCTCATTTTCAGTATGAGAAAAATTAATTTCCACGGGACAAAGATGCGGCGCGGGTCTGGTCCGGGAGAGTGGCCCTGCCCTCAGGGCTTGAAGGTTATGGCGTGAAATTAAAAAGGAGGTAACGGGGAATGAAATTCGATCTGTACAAGAACTTTATGCAGGACTGGCAGGTGGCGGCGGAGGCCGAGAAGACCATGAAGACGCCGAAGCAGCTCGCGGACGAGCTCGGGATCAAGGATGAAGAGCTGATCCCCATGGGGCGGGCGCAGGCCAAGGTGGACTTCGAGGCGGTGCTGAAACGAATGAAGAACGTCCCGAATGCCAAGTATATTGACGTGACCGCGATCACGCCTACACCGCTCGGCGAGGGCAAGACCACTTGCACCATCGGCCTGATCGAGGGCATGGGCAAGCGCGGCAAGAAGGTGACCGGCGCCATCCGCCAGCCCTCGATGGGACCGACCTTCAACATCAAGGGCAGCGCCGCCGGCGGCGGCGTGTCCCAGTGCGTGCCCCTCACCGATTTCTCGCTCGGACTCACCGGCGACTTCGACTGCATCACCAACGCCCACAACCTGGCCATGGTCGCCCTCACCTCCCGCATGCAGCACGAGTTCAACCAGAACGACGCTTTCCTTAAAACCAAGCGCCTTAAAAGGCTCAACATAGATCCCAGGAACGTCCAGATGCGCTGGATCATGGACTTCTGCGCCCAGGCGCTCCGCGACATCGTGATCGGGATCGGCGGCAAGATGGACGGCTTCATGATGCGCTCCGGCTTCGCCATCACCGTGAGCTCCGAGCTCATGGCCATTCTCGCCGTGTTCTCCGACCTCAAGGACTTCGTCGAGCGCATCAACCGCGTGGTCGTGGCATATAACATGGACGGCGAGGAGATCACCACCGCCGACCTCGAAGTCGGCAACGCCATGGCCGCCTTGATGCTCCGCGCCCTGAACCCCAACCTCATGCAGACCGTCGAGGGACAGCCCGTATTCGTGCACGCCGGGCCCTTCGCCAACATCGCCATCGGGCAGAGCTCCATCGTCGCCGACAAGATCGCCTTGAAGCTCGGCGACTACCACGTAACCGAGTCCGGATTCGGCGCCGACATCGGCTTCGAGAAGTTCTGGAACCTGAAGTGCCGCTTCTCCGGACTGAAGCCCAACTGCGCCGTGCTCGTCGCCACCATCCGCGCCCTCAAGATGCACGGCGGCGGACCCAAGGTCGTCCCCGGACGGCCCCTCGACCCCGCCTACAAGTCCGAGAACGTCAAGCTGGTGCAGGCCGGCGCCGAGGCCAACCTCGCCCACCACATCCGCACCCTGAAAATGGCCGGCGTCAACCCCGTGGTCGTGCTCAACGCCTTCACCGACGACACCAACAAGGAAATCGAGGCGGTCAAGAAGGTCGCCATCCGCGCCGGCGCCCGCTTCGCCAAGTCCCGCCACTGGGGCCTCGGCGGCGACGGCGCGCTCGAGTTCGCCGACGCCGTGATTGACGCCTGCAAGCAGAAGAACAACTTCAAGTTCCTCTACGAGGACAAGATGCCGCTCGGACAGCGCGTCGAGAAGATCGCCAAGGAAGTTTACGGCGCCAAGGACGTGAGCTACACCGGCGACGCCGCGGCCAAGCTCGACCGCCTGCAGAAGGACCCGGCCAACGCCAAGCTCGGAACCTGCATGGTCAAGACCCACCTCTCCCTCACCGACATCGGCGGCGTGGTCGGAGCGCCCAAGGGATGGACCCTCAAGGTCCGCAACATCATGACCTTCAAGGGCGCCGGCTTCCTCGTCCCCGTCGCCGGCGACATCCGCCTCATGCCCGGCACCGCATCCGACGCCGCCTACCGCCGCATCAAGGTCAACGTCAAGAGCGGGAAGGTCGAGGGACTGTTCTAATACCGGCGTCTCCGTAAACATCGCGCAGCAAAGGCGGGGCCCTCAAGGCCCCGCCTTTTTTGAAGTGCCGCGGACGACGCCGCTCTCATCGGCGCTTCCACCAGGAAAAGCGATTATAGAAAGCGCAAAGACGCAAAAAACGCGAAGACATTTTCCCGGAGAATCCTTTGCGCCCTTTGCGCCTTTGCGCCTAAAACAACTTATCTCACATTGACAAACGCGAATCCCTGTCGCACACTTTCAGCAAGTGCCCTTCGCGTGGAGAAGGAGAAGGAGGTAGTCTAATGGCCCTCGTCATGTTGATCGTCTTCAGCGTCCTGTTCGCGCTCACCCACATCCTCATGTCCCACGGCGGCATCCGGGCGGGACTGGTCGCCAGGCTCGGCGACATGCCCTTCCGCGGCCTCTATTCCCTCGTCTCGCTCATAACTCTGGGCGGGGCCATCGCCCTCTTCGCCGGACAAAAGGGCGCCGGGCAGGTGCTCTGGAACACACCAGAATGGCTCCACCCCGTGGTCTGGATCCTCGTCCTTTTCGCCTTTGTCCTCCTTGTCTCCAGCCTCGCCACCCCGAGCCCCACCGGAATGATGCCGGCCAAGGTCGAGGCCCGAGGCATCCTCCGCGTCACCCGCCATCCCATGAACATGGCCTTCGCCTTGTGGGGACTCGGACACCTCATCGCGAACGGCAAGCTCGGTGATGTGTTCTTCTTCGGGTCCATCTTCGTGGTGGGCTTTTTCGGGGCCTATCACCAGGACCGCAGGAAGGCCCGGGAGCGCGGCGAAGAGTTCAAGGAGTTCCAGAAAAAAACCTCCATCCTCCCCTTCGCCGCCGTCATCACCGGCAAGACCAAACTCGAGCTCTCCGAGCTCAGCGTCCCCCTCCCCGCCATCGCCCTGGCCGCATTCATCATCGTCCTTTTCCTCCACAACAAGCTCTTCGGCGTGACGCCGTGGTGAGGGCGTAAAGCAGGAATTAACCGCGGAGACGCGGAGAACGCAGAGCTGTTCGTTTGGAGTGCGGCGTCAAGCTGCCGTATTCCAAAACGCCGGCCGGGGCTTGAAATTATGATAAGTTTAGTATAAGATACCTTCAATCATGTTTAAATTAAATTTAATTATGGAACGGAAATGGGCGGCGGCCGCGGTGCTCCTCGCGGCGCTTGCGGTAGGCGCTCCGGCGCGGGCGGACGGGGGCAAGGGGGCCATGCAGATCGGCCTGTCCAGCCACTGCCTCTGGCCGCAGGCCGACGCGGACTCTCTGGATCCCGCATTCGACTACGGCGTCATTTTCCATTACTGGCTCAACTCCACTACCTCGATCATGGCGGGAGTGGAGATGCTCTCTCTTAACGCCCCGCTCCTGGTGGACGGCAAGGATGAAGGGATCACCTTCTCCACCACGGCGCTGATGGCGGGTGTGCGCTACCGTCCCAAGATTGACCTTTGGCTCAGGCCCTACGCCGAGCTCGGGGTAGGCTACCAGTCGTGGCAGACCAACCCGGGCCTCAGCGAGCTCAAGAGCCGCTCCGGCTCGAGCGTGCTCTATTTCGCTGGCGGCGGCCTGTCCTACGATTTCCGGCACGCGCTCACCGCGGGAGTCAACGTGCGTTACCTGTATTTCCCGATGAACGAAAACCTGGAGAGCAGGGCCTTGCACAAGACCGGGAAAAAATACAACGTCACCACGGATCCGTTCGAGAACGTCGGGTTCGTGACGGCCGGAGTGGAGCTGGTCTGGAAATTCAAATAAAGGAGAGCTGAAGATGAAGCGGATCTTGGTACTGGCGGCGGTGGTTCTGGTCGGCGGCGGCACGGCTTGGGCGCAGGACGCCCCCGGGCCCGCGAGCTCTCTGGGCAGCCGGAGCGGCTATGCGAGCGTGGGGGTTGATGCCGGCTTCATGATTGACCCGGACATGACCGCCGGCATGGTGAGCCTGGATTATTACGTGACCGACGAGATCTCGGTCGGGCCGTACCTGCACATCGGCGGCGGCGCGGACAACAGCTACTGGGGCGTGTCGGGCCAGGTCAAGTTCTCGGCGGCGCTGGCCAACAACCCCAACATCCGGCCCTACGCCACCGTTGGCATCGGCTTCGTGGAGCTGGACTTCGAGGACATGGACGACACCACCACCACTTATCTGTTCCCGGTGGGCGGCGGCATGGAGTTCGAGATCAACGACATGATCTCCATCGAGGGCGGAGCCATGTTCGATATCACCAAGGACACCTTCGGCGGACTGATCGTGGGGCTGCGCATCCTGCTCTGATCCACGTTAAGACGTGGCACCGGTTCGTAACCGGCGGCACGATCAGCGGGGGAGGACGCCACCAGGCCATGAGTCAGGAAATGAAGCGCCGGCCATGGAAAAAAACGGCGGCGTACATTGCCGGTTCCGCTCTTGCGGCCCTGGCCCTGGGCTGGGCCGCCCTGAGGGCCTATCTGCCCGCTTACCTCGCTTTCTTTCAGCCCGCGCCCCAGGCCAAGTTCGCCCAATACGTGCCGGGCATCGCCGGCATCGAGTACGTGGCCAGGATCAACGACGGCCTCTACCGCGGGTCCGACCCCGAACAATATCTCGATGAACTTAAAAAACTTGGCATCAGGACCATCATTAACCTCCGCTACCAGGACCGCCATGATTACCGCGGCCAGGCCCAGGCCGCCGGCTTCCAATATTTCATGATCCCGGTCCGGCCCGACCAGGTGCCGACCCGGGACCAGATCACCGAGTTCCTCCAGATCGTGAACGACCCCGCCCGCCAGCCCGTCTACTTCCACTGCACCATGGGCATTGACCGCACCGGGCTCATGGCCGGCATCTACCGCATCGAGCACGACGGCTGGCAAAACCAGGACGCCGTGGCCGAGATGAACTACTTTGGACATTGCCCCATCTGGCAAGACTTGGGCCACTTGCTGGAACGATACCCGGAGGGCGTGTCCGATCAATGACGGGCCGGCGCCGGCCACGCGGCCAAAGCCCGCGCTTGAGTTGTCTTCTATGATGGTTTATGCTGGCAAGCAATTGAAAGGAGCCGGCCGTGGCCAAGGAAATTGATTACAAGGGATCGAAGGGGCGGATCATCATGATCGGCGCCAAGAAGAAAGGCCGCAACTTCCGGGGCGAGCTTTACGTCGCCGTCATTCAATACGGCGAAGCCAACGACATCCAGTTCGACGTGGTCCCCGACTCCACTGACCCCGCCGACGTGGACGACCTGCCCCAGGTCCAGACCTTCACCGACCGAGCCAAGGCCATCGCCCACTTCATGAACCTGGAGAACAACAAGGACCGATGGAAATAACCACCGCCGGACGGCCCCGAAATTTATCCGAATAGCCCGGGCAATCAAACCTGATAACTCCCGGACTCTATTCCCCGCGCCGACGATTCCCTTTCCGAACCAGGATTGATTCGCCGCCAATAGGATTCCCTTTATTCTTGATTTCCCGCCGCCCCCTTCCGCGCCTCCGTTTACCGTTTTTCGGCCCCGGTTCCCATATTTTTACCAGCGGTTCAACCTTTGACCCGAACCCGCCGCGGGCGTGGCCTGCTCCCTGGCGGCTTACTTTTTTTCTTCCCGTCGCAGAAGTTATCCGCCATTTATTCCATTTTGAACTAGGAAAAGGTGAACCCGCATTCAGGAAAATCGCCTAACCTTTCGTTCTTTTATCGTAATTAAATATTTATATTTTTTTATCCTGATTATTGCACGAACTTATAAGCATGATTACATTTATACGTGGAAAAAAGAAGAGCACGCAAAATGAGAGTTTCATCTCGAACTAACCACGCCTTGATTAAAAAGGAGGCAACTAAGATGAGAACAATGGCAACAAGAATTCTGGGTGCGCTGGCTTTTTTAGCGGTAATGGTGCTGGCCCTTCCGGCCCTGGCCGATTCCACCTCGGTGCTTCCCAAGGGCCGCAGCTCGGTTTCCCTCTCATACTTCCAGGACGACATCACGCGGGAATTCGACAGCCAGGGGCGGGACCGGGAGCTGGGGTATTACTTCAACAACATCAACATCACGGACATCAGCACGCCTATCTTTAACGACATCGCCGGACTCCCGGCCGGGACCCCGTCGCTGAACCTCGCGCTCCTCACCGAACAGTCCAGCATTGACATGAGGGCCTTCGTCTTCGCCTACAGCTACGGCCTCACCGACAAGCTGACCCTCGGCGTCGGCTTTCCCTACATCACCATGGCCGACACCAAGGTGGACTTCAATGCCCTGGTCTGGCCCAACACCTCGCTCGGCCTGCCGCCGGGACCCATAGACATGACGCCCTACGCCCAGGCCTTCATCAAGCAGAACCTGGGCTATGACAAGGTGAAGAGCTGGGCCGGAGGACCGGGCATCGGCGACGTCCAGCTCGGCCTCAAGTACAAGATCCCGGTCAATGACATGGTCCAGTTCGCCACCGGCGTCTGGAGCGTCATCCCCACCGGGAGCGTGGACGATGAAAGGAACCTGACCGACATCGCCTACGGCAACGGGCACTACGACCTCGGAGTGTACGGCATGACCGACCTCACCCCGGTGAAATTCGTGACCCTGAACCTGGCCGGCCGCTACTCCTACAGCTTCCCTTACGACCGGGCCGTTTTCGTGATTGACCCGCGGAGCCCGTTCGCCAAATACGAGCTGGCCACCAAGCGGGTGAACGGCAGCTTCGACCAGGGCGACTGGTACGAGGGCGAGACCGAGCTCAGCTTCCACCTGGCCCAGGGACTGAACGTCTTCACCGGCTATCGCTACCACCAGGGCTGGGGCGACCTGATTGACGGCGAGGCCGTGCCGCTCACCGACAACATCGCGCGCACCGCCTGGTACGGCGTCTCCGCCGACACCACGCAACTCTACCTGGACCAGAAGGCCAAGCTGCCCATGATCATCAGCATCTATCACGAGCCCATGCAGACCGGCAAGAAGGCCGTCAAGACCGCGCGGGCCTTCGTCACCGTGCAGCTCTTCTTCTAAGGAGGGGCCAGGCGTAACGTCAAGGGGCACACGTTAAAGGGGCGAGGATCGAGAAGCGGGGATCGAGGAAATTTTCCGGAATCCCTCGCTCCTCGCTCCTCGATCCTTTTTTCCCGGGCAGCGCTCTTGCCGCGACGGCTCTCATTTAATCCGGTAGTTCCTCCCCACCGCCCACAGGAAAACCCGGTCGGGCAGGAGCTTGCGCGCGAGCAGGAACAGGCCCGCGCCCCTGGCCACCGGGCGCCGGAGCCTGCGCGAAGGCGACTCGATGATGCCGGCTATCTCCCGCGCCACGTCTTCCGGGGAGGTGGCGCGCGCACCCATCTCCCGGTCCTTGACCTGCAAAAACCGCTCAACCGCCTGGAAGTACGGCGAGCCTTCCGGCGCGCGACTCTTGTTCCGCTCCCAGATGGTGGTGCCCACGTCGCCCGGCTCGATCAGCAGCACCCTGAGGCCGAAGGGCTTGAGCTCGTGATACAGCGCCTCCGACAGGCCCTCGACCGCGAACTTGGACGCCGCGTAGTGCGCCTGGAACGGGATGCCGATCTTGCCCGCGGCCGAGCCCACGTTCACGATCGTGCCCGAGCCCTGCTTGCGCATCACCGGGAGCGTTGCCCGTACCGCGCGCACTACGCCCAGGTAATTGGTCTCGAACATGGCGTGCGCCGTCTCCAGGTCCGTGTCCTCCACCGACCCCGAATGGCTCACGCCCGCGTTGTTCACCAGCACGTCAAGCCGGCCCTGCTCGGCCGCCACCCGCTCCACCGCCGCCTTGACCGAACCATCGTCGCGCATGTCCATGTCGAGAGGCGTGAAGCCAAGACCGGCCGCATCGTCCCACGACCGGCCGCCGCCGTAAACCGTGTGGCCCCGCCGGACAAGCTCCTCCGCCAGCGCCCGGCCGATCCCCCGGCTCGCGCCCGTTACCAGGATCACCATTTTCCCGCTCATTTTTTGGGAGCGCCGAGCTGGATCAGCTCGATCAGGATGCCCGCGTATTGCGGCGTCTCCAGGTAGATGGTCATCGCATTGGGCAGGGGCCAGCTCCGCTGCAAAACGCGGCCGCCGTCCTGCTCGAACTCCTTGACCAGCGCCTCCGCGTCCGGCACGTAAAAGCCCAGGTGGTGCATGCCCTGGCCGCCGGGAGGAAGGTACTGCGGGTCGTTCTGGATGGTCTCGCCCTCGTATGGCTGCATCAGCTCGATCACCAACCCGTTATAGTTGCACATCCCGACCTTGCTCTTGTACTTCCTGTGCTCGCCCTTGTACTCGGCCTTCCCGTTTTGAAAATCCACGAAATTGAACGGCCCGATCCCGAATTTCTCGCGTAAAAATTGGGCCGCCTTCTCCACGTCCTTCACCACCACGCCCACCTGGCCGACCTTTTCCAGTTTCATCTTCTCTCCTTCGTCAAGTCCTGCCGATGCTGCGCCGCCCCTTATTGATAAACGTCATTGATAACATTCTTGATATGGTATGAATCATCAACCGTCCAGACATCAGGGGTCGGGTCGCAGTCTATGTTGCTCACCGCCATCGCGGTGAAAGAATGCCCATTGAGCTCCGGGGAAAGCCCCTCCGGCAGATGCCAGGGCATGGTGAGCGTAGGCTGGATGGAGTCCCCGGGAAGGAAGTAAGCGTAGCGGGTCTGGCCTTCCGGAGACCAGGCCACGTCAATGAACCTGGGGCTGAAAGTGTTGTTTTCTCCAAAATAGGCGACCTCAGTGGTGAAGATGGCCCGGAGGTTTTGCTTGGCCTCCTCCTGCTGGGCAAACAAGTCAGCATATTCCACGCACTGGCAATCAGCCCCGCACCGGCTCTTGCAGTCGCAGTCGCAATCGCCATCTATTTTACATGCAGGCAAAAGGGCAGGTGCAACCAGGAAAGCCAGCAAAATCGCTGCGCCATTCCGCGACAAATAATTCCCCATTTCCCGAACTCCCGCTCCCTCGTCAGGGGTTTTTTCAAGCCTGTACGCTCTACTCAGTGATATCATTCGACACGCTGACGACAAACCCGTTCTTGCTGATCATGAAGATGTCCAAGACCGGATCGCAATCTATATTGCTTACGGCCAGCGCGGCGAAATCATCGGCGCCCGCCGCCGGGGCGAGGCCGCGAGGAAGCTGGTAGGGGCCGGCGATCGAGGGCTGAAGCGTCTCATCGGGAAGAAAGTAAGCATAAGCGGTATCGCCCTCCGGCGACCAGTAGATCCCGCGGAAGCTCCCGCTATAAGTGCCCATCTCGCCGTAGTAAGCCACCTCGTTTTGATAGATGGCCTTCAGGTTGGCGATGGCCTCGGATTGGCGCGCGTACAATTCATCATAGGTGAGGCAGGCGCAGCGCCCATTGCCCCTGCACCCGCGGTCTTCGCAGTCCGCCTCGAACCGGCAGCCGGGTGACGCCAGCCAGATGACGGACAGGGCGATCACCGGCGCGGCAGGCGCTAAAAATTTCAGGGCGCTTTGAATCAGATTCATTTTTTCGCACCTCCTTGACCTTGAAGGCCTGGACATTCGGGCTCCTTCTCAGGTGAGCAGCGGCATGAAGTTCAGCACCAGGTCCATGGCGCCGCTGATGCGGATCTTGCCTCCCATGAAGGCGGTGACCAAGCCGATGCCGGAGAGGCGCATCTCGCGGAGGTAGCCCTGGTCAATCTTGACCACGGTGTCGGGCTCGGGCTTCCACTCGCCCTTGAACTTGAGCAGGCACTCGAACGGGTCGGACGGATGAGAGGCGCGGAACAGCAGCGAGCCCTTGATCTTGCCCAGCGTCGCCACGGCGTTCCTGATAGCCGCGCCGACCCGGGCCGGGTCCAACTCGCCGGACAGACCGCCCTCGCCCGGGATCAGGTCGTCGCGCCGGCCGGTCACCGCGTCGTGGAAGTCCTTCACTGAGAGCGCGAGCGCAAGGAACGCGTCATCCCGTAGCCCGCGCTCGATCCTCGCTTCCCCGTCCTTCACCACCACCGACCACTCGCCCCCGCCGTCGCCCGTCACCCGCACCGACAGGATCGCGTCCAGCGCCCCCGCGTTCTCCTTGATCACCTCCATAAAATCCTTCAACACCCCCGGCAGCCACTCCTCCCAGAACCCGGCGGGCCTGATCCCCTCGGGAGGCCGCGGAATCGTTATGGATGATTCGGTCATTTCTTCGCTCCTTCAAACAGGGTCAAGATGTTCATGTCATATTTACGCCTCCTGATCGGCGGTTCCTGATATTTTTTTCTGTTTCGAGCTTCGATTTTTTCTATGTCGCTTTTAAACCATCCGCCTTGAGCGTAGATGGCAAGCCTGTATACAATTTTATAATGCCGGGCATGCGGAGCGAGAAGCCGCCTCGCGAGCATAAAGCAATTCTCGATCTGCTCGATCGCATGTGTCGCTTTAATGTTGGCCTTCTTGTTTTCAATCACTGCCACCCGGAGCTCATTGCCCGAGCTGAAAATGATTATACAATCACAATGCCCTCCTGATCTACTGTCCCCATTTTTGAAGGAGGAAGCTAATTTCTCGCCCTTGATAATCAATGCCTTGGTCCCCGGACCCAAAGCTACTCTACGCCTTCGAGCTTCTCCGCAATAGTCAAGGAGCGCCCCCGAGCACTCCCGCCTTATCTGATCGAGTAACCGCAACCTGCTGACCTCTCACCTTACTTCTCTTGAAGGTCAATTCTGATATTGGAAGTCTCCTCGTAGAGTTCATTGAGAACATCGCTGAACTCATCCATGGATATGCCTGTCTCCTGCGTTACCTCAACCGGCTCAATTTTAAAAGCATTGCCGCGCTTCTGCCGTTTGAAAGCATAAACGCCGACCTCTTCCGGCAACAGGTAATCGTCCTTGCCGCGGTTGTATTTTTTCACGCGGCTCTTTTCGTCCACCCCGCTCATCATCACGAAGCTGGCCAATTGCTCTAAAAGATAATCGCTGTGAGTAGTGATGATGATGTTCAATCCCTGGCGGATGAGCTTTGCCAGGTATTGGGCCAGAATCCGCTGGTTGGCGGGATGAAGGTGCGCCTCTGGCTCTTCTATTATTAGATTAGCAGTACGATCAGTAATAATGTATTTTAAATAGAGAATCAATGGAGCAATTTCTTGAATAGCAGAAGAGGTTCTGGATAGAGGAATCTCAAGATTTTCCGCTTTATATATAATGTCAGATAAAGGCATGTTATCAGGTGAATGTAACATTAATCTCCCCTTTAATAGGTCAGTTTCCAGATCCTCGGCTAACTTATGGTATTTCTTGGGCTTAGTAATGATTCCTGCAATTTCCGAAAGAAAAGAAGAAACCACTCCAGAAAAATTTGGAAGATCAACGGTCTCTATCCCTCGAGTCATTGCAATGGGAATACTTTTCCAAAGCCGTGAAGTTAAAAATTTATAAGATTGTATGAGAGCTGATCTAGCGGCAGGTAAATAATAGCTTGTGTCTTTCGATTTGATAAGATAATCGTTAAATAGCATTTGCAAATAATTTATTATGGCATCCGCAGAACAAATCAGGTTATATTGATTTGGCTTGTTTTTCCATTTGTAGTTAACGTTGATATTCAACTTATTATTTTCATTATCAGGACTTATTCCAGCAAACCATCCTTCTTGTTGTATGGCAAAGCTGAATACAATATCTTTAGAGATGTAGTTACTCTTTGTTATTTTGAGCTCGCCACCCTCCAAGGCGAATCTTGACTTTATTCTGTTATTGCTTGCGGTGAAGATAAATGATGAAGATGACCCTCCAACCAAATTGGTTAGAGGTGAGGAAAATGATTCCATTATTTCATTAGATAATTTGCTAGAATGAATAAGAGGATACTTATCATTTACAATTTGAGAGATAAGATTGGCAGGATAGGTGAACGCTTCATTAGGCTTCAATGTAACCAATTTATCTAAGATCTTGTCAAATTTCTTTAAGGTGGGATCTTTAATATTAGTAATGCCGATATCTTTCATTCCCGTTTTCAAACCCTTCGATATTGATTTATAGAATGAATGTATAAGTATTGCTAAATAGGATTTGCCTGAGTTATTAGGCCCGATAAATATGGTAAGTGGCTTGAGGTCAACCTTGCCGGAGCTGATGGGGCCGAAGTTTTTGATGGTCAACTGCATTGTTCTATCGTTTTGATCCTTTGCCGCTTTGTCTTTATTTTTTGCTGAAGAAGGCATTTTGTCCTCCTACCTTATTCATCGCGTTGACCCGCTTTGGAGTGCGGCGGCACGACGCCGCTTTCATTGGCGTTGGAAGTCTCCACCCGCCCTTCATTGGCCCGAAACTGTTAATATAAGCTCTTCGGCGGCATCGGCGCTAATGAAAGCGGCGTCGTGCCGCCGCACTCCAAGGCCGCAGCTTGCTACTCGATCTTCAGTCCCTTCCTTGCCATTCCCACCGCCTTCATCAGCGCCTTGGCCTTGTTCACGGTTTCCTCGTATTCGGTGGCGGGGTCGGAGTCGGCGACGATGCCGCCGCCGGCCTGGATGTTGAGCATGCCGTCCTTGATGAACATGGTGCGGATGGCGATGCACATGTCCATGTTGCCGGTGAAGCTGAAGTACCCGACCGCGCCGCCGTAGCAGCCGCGCTTGGTCGGCTCGACTTCCTCGATGATCTCCATGGCGCGGATCTTGGGCGCGCCGGTGAGGGTGCCCGCGGGGAAGGACGCGCGGAACACGTCGTAGGCGTCGAGCCCGTCCTTGACCCGGCCGCGCACGTTCGACACCAGGTGCATGACGTGGCTGTAGCGCTCGACGATGCCCAGCTCCGTGACCTCGACGCTGCCGATCTTGCACACGCGGCCGAGGTCGTTTCTACCGAGGTCCACGAGCATGATGTGCTCGGCCATTTCTTTGGGGTCCGCTTTCAGGTCCTGCTCCAGCTTCGCGTCCTCCGCGGCGGTCTTGCCGCGCGGCCGGGTGCCGGCGATGGGCCGGAGCTCGGCCAGGTCGCCTTCCACCCGGATCAACACCTCCGGCGAGCTGCCGATCAGCAATTCGCCGCCGAGCTTCAGGAAGAACATGTACGGCGACGGGTTGATGCGCCGGAGCGCGCGGTAGAGGGTGATGGGCTCGACCTTGGCCGGCGCGCGGAAGCGCTGGCTCGGCACCACCTGGATGATGTCGCCGAGCCGGATGTACTCCTTGCACTTCTTCACCACCTCCAGGTACTGCTCGCGGGTGAAGTTGGAGCGGTACTCCAGGCCCTCCTCGTACTCGCGCGGCGGCTCGAGCGCCAGCGGCTCCTGGAGCTTGGCAATGATGTCGCGGATCTTCTCCACCGCCGCGTCGTAGGTCGCGCGCAGGTCCTCGCCATCGGCCAGGTGCGTGTTCACCACCACCTTCATGGTGTGGCGCACGTTGTCGAACACGATGATCGAGTCCGTGATGATGAAGTGCGTGTCATAAGCCGCGAGCTCGTCCACCGTGGAGTCGGGCAGCCGCTCGAAGTAGCGCACCATGTCGTAGGCGATGTACCCGACCGCGCCGCCCACGAACCGCGGCAGGCCCGGCACCGCCACCGGCTTATACTCGGCCATCAGCCGCTTCAGATGATCGAGCGCGTCTTTCCCGCCCTCGATCACCTCGTAGCGCGTGCCCCGGATGATCTCCGCGCGATTTCCCTTGGAACGGAAGATCACGGCCGGCTCCGCGCCCAAAAACGAGTAGCGCGCCCACTTCTCGCCGCCCTCCACGCTCTCCAGCAGGAAGGCATAGTCGGAATCGCTCATGCGCAGGAACGCCGAGACCGGCGTCTCCAGGTCGCCCAGGATCTCCGCGTAAACCGGCACCAGGTTGCCCTGCTCCGCGAGCTCCCGGTATTCCTCGAACCCGGGTATGATCTCGTATGATGAAGTCATGGCCCTATCTCCTTGCCGCGCCCCCGCGCATGAGATCAATCCTAATATCTTGCCCGCCGCCTTGCAAATAACGGGCGGGCGAACAGGCCGGGACTAAACGCCAAGACGCCAAGGGCGCCAATAAAAATTTCATATCGGTGTTCATCCGTGTTAATCTGTGGTTAATCCATTCAGGGAAATCGCAGGCCTCTGGGCGTTTAGTAAATGAAAACCGCAACGGGCAAATGCTTCTGGAGATCTTCGGCGGGAGTTGAAAAAATGAAACAGATAAAACCGGCCGCCCTTCTTTCCCTGCTCCTGCTCCTCGGCGGCTGCAAGCAGGTGAGCAAGAGCCTGGACGTCTCGCGCTGGGCCGCCGACGATTTCAGCGGGGGAAAGGCCGAGAGTTTGTGCGACCGCTTCTCGGACGAGATGCGCGCCGCCATGCCCTGCGACTCGATGGAGCGGGTGCTGCGCCAGACCGCTGACCTGGACGGAGCGTCGCAAGGCCCGTGCAAGTGGAACTACACCTACAAGATCATGGGACTCGACCCGTTCCGCACGGTCACCATCTACCGCTGCCCGTTCGCGAAGGAGGACATCAAGCTGACGGTGGTGGTGGACGTGACCGACAATGGGGCGTTCGTGTCCGGCCTGTGGTCGGACTCGCCGCGCATCCGGGAGCAGCGGCTCCTCACCCGGGTCGAGCTGTGCGGCTCCATTAACGAGAAGAAGTCGAGCTGCGCCCGGAAAATCGAGAAGGCTTCATGGGGCGATCCCAAGATCCAGGTCTGGACCGCGTGGCAGGGCGTGCGCACCGGCGACAAGCTCATCATGGAGTGGCGCGACCCCGACGGCAAACAGGCCGCCGACTTCGTCCGCGAGGTCGAGCCCCAGGAGCCCGGCTGCTATTACTTCTGGAGCTGGATCGAGCCCGCCACCACCGAAACCTCGTCCCCCTGCGGCCGCTGGACCGTCAAAATCGGGGCCAACGGCAAGATGATCGAGGAGTACCCGGTCGAGGTAACGGGGTGCGAATGAGCTGAGCTCTCTAGAGATTGTTCATGAATTCTTCGGCCGACACCTTGGCCTGTTTGAGAATCCCCTGCAAAGTACCCACCGCTAATTCCTTGTGGAGCGGCACCACGCACCCGAGATCTCCGGACAAGGTGGACTTTTTCATGACGACGTGGCTTCCCCTCGTTCTCACCTGTTCGAAACCGAGACGTTCCAGCGCTGATGGCTTCCCGGCCGGAGACGCGCCGGAGCTTAGGCATACCTGGCCTCGAAGGTCGTCACCAGCGGGGGCCTCGAGTCGGGAGGAGGGAACTCCTCAAGGTATAATTCCGTGGCCTCCTTGAGATTGGCCAGCGCTTCCTCGATCGAGTGTCCCTGGCTAACGGTGCCTACTTCCGGGCACTCCGCCACATAAAGATCATCTTCCTTATGAATGACCGCGGTGAATACCTTGCTCTTCATTGCAGCCCCCTTTTCTCCATCCGATCATTAGTCTAAATCGCCCGCCGTGAACGGTCAAGCGCTTGAGGCCCTTGCCGCTATCTTCCCGGTGCCTGATGGTTTATCATCATGTGGAAGGATGGATCGCATGGAAGAAATATTTCTCGGCACCGGTACTATTTACCCGGACCCGGAGCGGCGCGCGCCCGGGGCGCGGACCTGTTGGTGGCCGAGTCCGCCTTTCCCGAGTCCGACCCGCATTCCGGCCACCTGACCCCGTCCCGGGCCGGCCGGATCGCGGCGGAAGCTGGCGTTAAAAGACTCGCGCTCACCCATTTTTACCCGGCCTGCCGCGGCCACGACATGATCGGGCCGGCGCGCGAGGCGTTCGGCGGCGAGGTCATCGCGGCCAAAGACCTGATGCGGGTGAAAATCTGATGTTTGACCGGATCAAAAAGCTCTTCACCGACAACCGCATCCGCGACCTGCTGTCGGGCAACATGGTGGCGGGCGAGGACATGGTGAACGAGTTCATCCGGACGCGCGGGCTGCCGCCCGGTTTTACGTTGCTGCGCCTTCGCTGCGGCGACGGCGAGGCGTTGATAGAGGCCGAGGGCGAGCTTCAGGGCATGCGCTTCCGGGCCTCCGGCTCAGCGCGCCTGCTCGGCGTAAGGGTCACGGCCGACGAACAGGTCGTGAAGATCATGCCTGCCGGCCGCGCCGAGCTCAAGACCGACAACCTCGAGTCCGTCGTCACCATCACGCCCGGACCCGGCTTCATTAACGAGGCCTCCGCCCTCCTCAAGCTCCTGGCGCCCGAGCTTGCCGCCGGCATCGCCGTCGAACCCGATTGCCTCAAGCTCTCCCTCCACCGCTACCCCTTCTGGTCCAACGAGTTCGCAAAGCGCATCAAGGAAATCCCCCTCATCAAAGAGCTCCAGATCAACCTCCTCGACTACGTGGAAATCCACGACCTCCGGATCGAGCCGGGGAGGGTGAGAATATTAGCGCGACGGAAGTAACGATTAAATTAGAGGGAAGGAGAATGCTGATGGGCGCGCGGATTCGCGGAGAATTGTTGGGCCGCTGGTTCGAACAGCTATGCCGCATCAAACATCCACTGCTCAAGGAGGCGGCAAACGCTAAGGGTAATGGGCTCAGGCCTGCTTTCCTGCCCAGTCAGGGCGGTGTCTACGCCTTTTGGTGGACCGGTGACCTAAGACCCCTTGCCGGGAGAAACCGGCGCCTTTCCCTTGCCGGGCCGGGAGGAAAAAAGGTCGTTCTTGAGATTGATGACGACTGGCTGGGCATTTCCGCCGGTCTGCCCATTCCGCTTTACGTCGGGAAGACCGCGGCCAGTATCAACAAAAGGGTGGGACAACACCTGGTGCTGAAGCGTGATCGGATTTTTTCGTCGGGGGGAGGCGCTGACAAACGCAAGGCCCCCACCACCAGTTGCCAGCTTCGGGCCGGGGTGGAGCACCTGTTCCCCAAAAAAAGAGACACCCGCGCGCTGGTCCTCGAAAACGTCGGGCTCTCCTACGTGATCCTTCACGGCGACGAGCACGCCGCCAACCGGTTCTACCTGGAAGACATGTCCATTGGCCTGATGCATCCGGTGTTGAACGTGGGCGTCGAGCATTAGCGGGAACCGGCGCCTCCAGCCGGGCCGCGTTGACGGGGCCATGGATTCATAGTATCTTCATTGTAGATACATTAAGGAGGAAGCTGATGGTGGCGAAAATCAGGAGATGGGGCAACAGCCTGGCGTTGCGCATACCCAAGAGCCTGGCCGAGGAGGCCGAGCTCGATGACGGCTCGGTGGTCGAGCTCAAGCTGAAGTCCGGAAAGCTGGTGGTTTCTCCGGCCCCGGCGCCGGGCCCGAGCCTGGCGGAACTTCTGCGGCGCGTTACCAAGGACAATTTGCATAATGAGGTGGACACGGGCCCGGCGCGGGGAGGAGAGGCGTGGTAAAAAGGAAACGCTATGTCCCCCGCCGCGGCGACGTGGTCTGGATCAGCCTGCATCCGCGGCTGGGCCATGAGCAGTCGGGGCGGCGGCCGGCGGTGGTGGTCTCGCCTGACATCTACAACGGCAAGGTTGGATTGGCGCTGCTTTGCCCGATCACGAGCCGGATCAAGGGGTATCCGTTCGAGGTCCTGATCCCGGAGAAGCTCAAGGTCAGCGGCGTAATCCTGGCCGACCAGGTGAAGAGCCTCGATTGGAGCAGCCGCGAGGCTGAACTGCTTTGCGTCCTGCCTCAACCCACCTTGCAAAAAGTCCTGCAAAAAATCAGTCTTCTTATCAACGAATGATTCGGGGAAAATGATCTTCAACAATCGGCACCACTGCCGGGATAGAATCCAGCCTACGCCCTACCTCAAGTAAAGTATGTCGCCGATGAGCTTGACGTTGTCCTTGACCTCGGCGTCGGCCTTGGCGACCACGTCGGCGAGAGCGCGGGTGCCGGGGTCGCCGCGGAGCAGGACCGGCTTTCCGTCCTGGAGCTCCACCGCGGCGAGCCGGAGGTTCATGATCTTGTCGGGCGCGAACTCGGCGGAGAGAATGAAGCCGTCGGCGCTCTTGAGCGGCGCGTCGGCGGCGTCGCCGGTGAGGCGGCCCATGCTCCCGACCACCCAGGTCCCCCGGATGCGGTAGATGCCGCCGGCGCTGGCCGGGCCGTAGCCGATCACCAGGTCGGCGCCGTAATCAATGCCTTCCTTGGCCACGGTGAGCTCCTGGTCGGAAAGGCGCGGCAGCTCGCGCTCGGCAAAGTGGAGGCAGAGCACGTGGTAGTTGGCCCGGTCCTTCATCTCGGCCAGCGAGTTGATGAGCGAGGTGCGGTCGTAGATGGCGGGCCCGGCGCAGTCACGGCACTCGTCCACGCCGGGGACCGGCTGCGTGAGGAAGCTGAGCAGGGAGACGGTGATGCCTTTTGAGGTGAGGAACACGGGGGAGCCGGCCTCTTTCTGGTTGCGGCTGGCGCCGGTCAGATAAAAGCCCTGCGCCAGCATGGCGTTCATGCCCAGCGAAAGGGCCTCGCGTCCGCAGTCGAGCGCGTGGTCGTCGGCGAGCATGAGCACCTTGAGGTTCGCGGCGGACAAGAGCGGCATCCATTCCGGGCTCCACCGGAGCGACTCATCGCCCCGGAGCGGCTGGCAGCCCTGGTCGAATCCGGCCGCCAAATCGGCCATCACCAGGTCGCGCGAGAGGAACGACGACTTGACGTCAGCGAGAACGCCCTGCCCCTTCCGGTCCGCGAACAGGCTTTGCCCTCCCGCCGTGGGCCGCACCTCGCCGGCCGCGGAGAAAACCAGGACCGGCGCCTCCCCCGGCTTCTTCGGCCGAGCGCAACCCGCCGCCATCAGCAGGACCGCCGCCAGTACCAACACCCGTGCCCGCAGTTTCCAGCGCATTATCACTCCCTCCCCTCGGCCTGAATCATAAGACATAACATCATCATGTCAAGCCTGATGGAAGGCGAGCCCGGACTATCGCTCCCGGACTATTGCTCATTGCGCTCCTTGGGGATTATGATAATAATCGTCAAGGCCGAATGAACGGAGGGCAAGGCATGAAACTGGATGGACCGTTTACCAGCGGCCCGGACTTCGAGCATTTCCGGCGGGTGCTGACGCGCGAGACCCGGGAAGGCCCGGTGCCCATCGTCGAGCTCACCGTGGACCCGGAGATCATGGCGGAGGTCATGGGCGTGGATTTTCCGCGCGGCGTCCTCAGCCGCATCATCAAGAGCGGCCCGCAAATGGACCCGGAGACCATCCAGCTCGCGCTCAGGTACATTGACCTCACCATCGCCTTCCACGCCGCCGTGGGCTACGACTTCGTGACCATGTACCCCATCGTCCCCATCCCCCGCACCACCTTCGCCATCAAGGAAAACCCTCGGCAGGACGGCCTCGCCCGCTACTGGGCCAACGAGCACGAGGGCCTGATCACGAGCCGCGAGCAGTTCGAGGCCTTCCCCTGGCCCGCGCCCGGGGACGTGGGCGTCGGCATCATGGACTACACCGCGCCCAAGCTCGCGCCGGGCCAGAAGCTGCTGGTGTTCGTGTCCGGGATCTTCGAGGACCTGAAGCTCTTGATGGGCTTCGAGACCATGGCGATCAAGAGCATCGAGGAGCCCGACCTGTGCGTGGATGTGCTGGAGCGGCTCACGGTGCTTTGCGAGACGGTGGTGGACAAGGCCGCGGCGCACCCGGCGGCCGGCGCGGTGTTTTACGCGGAGGACATGGGCTTCAACAGCTCCACCATGCTGAACCCCAAGTGGATGCGCGAGCACGTGATCCCGCGCCTCGCCCGCATCGCCGCCAAAAGCCACCAGCACAACAAGCCCTTCATGCTCCACTCCTGCGGCCGCATTGACGCGCTGATGGACGACCTGATCGAGACCGTGGGCATTGACGCCCGCCACGCCTATCAGGACAACGTGGTGAAGGTCGAGGAGGCTTACAAAAAGTACGGCGACCGCATCGCCATCCTCGGCGGCATTGACGTGGACCTCCTGGCCCGCGGCGCCACCGCCCAAGTCCGCGCCCGCACCCGCCAGATCCTCGAAGCCTGCGCCCCCAGAGGCGGATACATGATGGGCACCGGTAACTCCGTCACCAACTTCTGCCCGGTCGAGAACTATTACGCCATGCTCGACGAGACCAGGAAGTGGAACCAGGAGCATACTTGAGAGGAGGGCAAAGGCAATGGGGCTGAAAGGCGGAAAGGGATGGCGGTTGGCGGCGCTGGTGGCGGCGGGGGTGGCGCTGGCGGCGGCGGCGCCGGAGGTGACGTTTTTTTCGGGGCACGTGAACGGGCAGGTGGAGGGGTTCGAGAAGCTGGACGTGAAGATGTTCCAGGCCCGGCCGCTCCCGTCGAAGCTTTATACCGAGGTCTGGTTCCATGAGATGCAGTTTCGGGAGCCGGGGATCATCGTGATCGTGAACGTGCAGATGCACAATTTGGGGGTGTCGAGCGGGTACTGCGACAGTTACATTACGGTATCGTCGCCGGAGCTGGGGTACGTCGGTGATTTCAGCTCGTCGTCGCCGGAGGAAGTGAAGATTGACCCGGAGGGGTTCGGGATCAGCACGGGCGCGGCGCGGCTCGAGCTTAGGGCCGGGGTTTACCGGGTGCGGTTTACCGGGAAGGACATCCAGGGCGATTTCACGTACACGCCGCTCGTCGGGAGTTATCAGCAGGGCGACGGGATGGTCAGGTTCACGAAGAGCGACGAGTTCGTACGGCACAATTTCCCGATCCCGTGGGCGAGGATTTCCGGGAGGCTCACGGTGAAGGGGAAGACGCGGGAGCTTGCCGGCGTGGGGAGCCTGAACCACGACTGGCAGCAGCTCTCGCCGCTCCGCTACATGAGCGAGTGGCGGGCGTTCTGGTTCTACACTGACGACGCCACGGTGAGCATGGTGCGGGCGTCGGCTCCGGACCTTGACGGCCGGTGGTCGGAGCGGCTGATGGTGGCGGAGCCGGGCAGGATTTTGTTCTCGTCGCACGATTACACGCTCACGGAGCTGGACCCGGCGGCGGCGCCGGAGGGCGGGGTGATGCTGCCGCGCCGGTTCCGGGTGGAGGCCAGAGCGGGCGATGATTGGCTCACGGGCGAGATCAAGGTGACGCGGGTGGCGGAGTCGAAGAACGTGCTGGCGGAGTATCCGTACCTGTTCCGCAAGCTGGCGGAGATGGTGGCGGACGAGACGTGGAGCTACCGGTTCTGGTGCGATTTCAAGTTCGAGTTCCACGAGGACGGCGAGACGCGGAGCATCGCGGGCACGGGGACGGGGAACTTCGTCAACTCGGTGAAGGCCAAGTAGTGGTCGAGGCGGACAAGAGGAAGAGAAATTAACAGGGATGAACAGGATGTAGAGGATATGAAATATTAATTATTAAATCCTGTTTATCCTGAAAATCCCTGTTTAATTCTTTTGATGTTTTCAGGAGGGGAAATGGATTTTTGGAGATCGGTGTTGAGGATGCGGGCGCCGGGGGAGCGGAGGCCGGACTTTGAGAGGTTCAGAAGGTCGGTGATGACGCGGGAGGCTGGTCCGGTGACGGCGGGGGACATTTTCGCGGACTTCGAGACGGTGGGGAATTTTTTAAAGGAGAAGGTCCTGGACTGGGCGGCGTTCGCGGAGGACCCGGACCGGAAGCTCACCTTCAAGGACCTGAAGGGCGGTTATGATTACGTTGGTCAGACGATCCGGTTCTGCTGCCTGACGGGCTGGGACTACGCGTACACGTTCAGCATGATCCCGTTTCCGGGGATGCGGGTGAACGTGGCGGACAACACGTCGAGCGAGGTCAAGGACGGGAGGCGCGGGTGGCTGAACGACAACCGCGGTCCGATCATGAGCTGGGACGATTTCGAGCAGTACCGGTGGCCGACGAACATCCGGGGGATCAACGCGATGTCGCGGGTGGGCGCGAAGCGGGTGCCGGAGGGGATGAAGGTGATGGTGATCCCGGGCGGGGTGTTCGAGTGGACGACGTGGCTGATGGGTCTGGTGCCGTTCAGCTTGGCGCTCACGGACCAGCCGGACCTGGTGGACGCGATCATCAAGAAGGTGACGGACCTGATTTACAAGGTGGTCGAGGACCTGATGGACGAGCCCAACGTGGGCGGGTTGTTCATGGGCGACGACCTCGGCTTCTTCTCCGGGACCACGGTGTCGCCTCGGGTGCTGCGCGAGAAATTTTTCCCGAACACGAAAAAGATCGTGGACCTCACGCACTCCGCGGGCAAGGTGTTCGTGCTCCACACCTGCGGGAACGTTTACGGCGTGATGGACGACCTGATCGCGCTGGGGATTGACGCCAAGCACAGCTTCGAGGACAAGATCATGCCGGTGGAAGAGGCGTACCGGAAGTGGGGCGACCAGACGGCGCTGATCGGAGGCGTTGACATGGACCTGCTGGCGCAAGGCCCGGAGGCCGCGATCAGGAAGCGCACCCGCGAGGTCCTCGACGCCTGCGCCACGACCGGGCATTACGTGCTCGGCACCGGCAACTCCGTCGCCAATTACCTGCCGCTCCCGAACTACCTCGCCATGCTCGACGAGGGCAGGAAATGGAACCGGGAGCACTTCGGGAGGGAGTGGTAGGATGGGGAGTGAGGTTTGAGGTTTGAGGTTAGGAGGGGGGCCGCCACAGGATGGAGGCTGATTTTTAGACGTTTATTATTCAATAGTTACTGATAATGATGCCCTATGAAAATTCATCTAGACCTTGACATTAAGCGCTTAAGCGCTTATGCTATTAATATACAAAAGGAGGTGTGTCATGCGTACGGCTACCGTAAGAATACCGGAGGAAAAGAGGGACATCCTCAAGATTATCGCCGGGATAGAAAAGACCGACATCAAGGACCTGCTCTCCGGGCTTATAGATGAGTACATTGAGCGGCACAAGGAGACCCTTGACCTGCTTTCCAAGCCCGAGTGGGTCGAGGTGATAATGGCAGGCAAAAAAGAGGTCAAGGACGGCGTCAAGGGGAAGTCGCTTGCCGACCTGGAGGATTGAGGTCAAGCCCGCCGCGGAAAAGCAATACTTGAAGCTCGACAAAAAAACGCGGCAGCGGATCAAGGAGGCCCTCCTGGAGCTGGAGCGGGAAGAGGCGCCGCTCTTCCACAAAGACGTAAAGCCCCTCACCGGAAAGCTCAAGGGTGACTGCCGGCTGCGCGTCGGACCATGGCGGGTGCTCTTCACGCCGGACAAAGAGGTGAGGGTGATCTACATCTATGCGATTTTGCCGCGGGGAGATGCGTACTGAGGGGCATCCTCCCTTGCCCCGGAAAGAAGGCTGGTAACATGGACATTTGGAAAGACCAATCGGAGCAGGCGAAGAAGGAGCGGTGGAAGGCGCTGTGGGCGGGGGAGGAGCTGCCAAGGCCTTTGTGGTTCATTCCGGCGTCGCCGGTGCTGGCGCTGGCGATGGACTGGCTGGGGAAGGGGCGGTCGGTGACGGGTCTGTTCATGGACCGGGACGTGCAGTTCCATGAGTCCATGAAGTTCAACAAATTTTTCACGCGGGCGCAGAAGTGGTGGTCGAAGGATGATTTTGTGCTGCACTTACAGCCGCAGATGGGGGTGGGGGCGTTCGCGTCGGCGTTCGGTTGCCGGACCAGGTTCCCGTGGGACCAGATGCCGTGGTCGTATCCGCTGCTCAAGGAGGGCGACGCGCCGGAGAGGGTGTACGAGATCAAGCCGCCGGACGTGCGCGACGGGCTGCTCGGGGACATCCTGGACTTTGCCGAGTACTTTGACCAGAAGGCGGAGCACAAGTACCCGATCGCCATGACCGATTTGCAGGGGCCGATGGACACGGCGTACCTGGTGTGGGATTCGTGCGACTTCATGGTGGCGATGTATGAGCACCCGAAGGAGGTGCACCATTTGATGCGGCTGGTCACGGACCTGATCATCAGGTTCGTGAAGGAGATGCGGTCGAAGGTGAGGGAGTTCGTGCCGGCGCATTTTCCGCCGGTGTATTTGCCGGACGGGATGGGACTGGCGGTATCGGAGGACGCGCTGGCGGTGCTCTCGAAAAATACCTACGCGGAGTTCAGCCTGCCCTACATCAACGAGCTCAGCGAAGAGTTCGGCGGAATCGTGATCCACTCGTGCGGGAACATCGCGCACCAACTGGATAACCTGAAACAGGTGCGCGGGCTGCGGGGGATCAACTTCGGGGTGTCGGAGACGAAGTTCGAGGCGGTGTGGGAGGCGCTGTCGGAGAGGTGCGCGATCATCCCGCATTGCTCGACGGAGATGGTGGTGCGGAGCTTCAGGAACGCGGCGGACTGGGTGGAGGACGTGCTCAAAAGGAAGACGCATAACCGGGGGCTGGCGCTGATGGTGCCGCCGGCGGTGGGGGACATCCACAAGATCGCGGTCAACTCGGCGCTGGGGAAGAAGCGCAAGGCGGACCGGTGGGCGCTGCTCAAGTTCGGGAGGGACATCCGAAGATTGGTAGAGCGGTATGCGTAGCAAGTGATTGAGATTGTTAGTTGATGAGCAAGGAGAGGCGTTTCTTCACGCAAAGGCGCGAAGGCGCAAAGAAGAGAAGAATATTATCTTTAGGACTTTGCGCCTTCGCGCCTTTGCGTGAAAAAAAATCATCAAGAAAGGTAAGAAGATGAAGATTTTCAGGGGTGTGGATGACGCCCAGATCGAGATCCTGGCGGTGCTGGCGGGGGGCGGGGAGGAGACGCTGAAGCTATTGGAGCTCGCGGGCCGGACGGCGTACCAGAGCCAGGCGAAGATCACCAGGGACAGCGCGCGGAAGTTCATCAGGATGCTCCGGAGCCTGGGCCACGAGTCGGTGCTGGAGCACTCGGCCATGACGGTGCGCTTCAAAAACTGCTCGCGGGGTTTCACGCACGAGCTGGTGCGGCACCGGCTGGCGTCGTTCACGCAGGAGTCCACGCGCTACGTTGACGAGAGCGATTTCGAGGTGGTGCTGCCGCCGGCGGCGGATGACCCGGCGGCCATGCGGCTCACGCTGCCTCTCTCGGCCGGAGGGACGGTGGAGGCGGGACTTGACGAGTGGCTGATGCTGAACGAGGCGGTTTACCGCAAGCTCCGGTCGGGCGATTACCGGGTAGCGGCTGCGGGTGGCGAGACGCACAAGGGGAAGCCGTGGCGGCCGGAGGACGCGCGCCAGTTGCTGCCGACCGGCATTTGCGCGGAGATCGTGGTCACGGCGAACCTGCGCGAGTGGCGGCACATCTTCGCGCTGCGCTGCTCCAAGGCTTCGCACTGGGAGATCCGCGGCGTCATGTGCCGGCTCCTGGAAATGGCCAGGAAACGCGTGCCCGTGATCTTCGACGACTTCAGGCAGGAGGGGCTGGACAAGAACGGGATCCCGTTTTATTCGAGGGGCGGGGCGTGAGGAGTGGGGCGTGGGGCTTGAGGCCTGGGGCTTGATGGAAGATGGCATGCGCGCCTCGCCTGCCTCCTCAGGCCTCAGGCCTCAAGCCTCAAGCCACATGCTCCGGCGCCGTTGCGCGCGACATGGAATTAGGCTAGTTTGGAAACGCGGCGGATCGGCCGTGGAGTTGAAAGGAGGGAAGACATGGAACAGTTGAAGAAGATGATCATGACCGGCAAGGCCAAGGACACGGCGGAGCGGGTGCAGAAGCTCCTGGATGGGGGCGCGGACCCGGAGAAGCTCCTGAAGGAGGCGATGATCCCGGCGATGGACGAGGTCGGCGACCTTTTCCAGAAGGGCGAGTACTTCGTGCCGGAGATGCTGGTGGCGGCCCGGGCCATGCAGCACGGGCTGGCGGTGCTGAAGCCGCGGCTCGTGCAGAGCGGGGTCAAGCCGATGGGCAAGATCCTGATCGGCACGGTAAAGGGCGACCTTCACGACATCGGCAAGAACCTGGTGATCATGACCATGGAGGGCGCGGGCTTCGAGGTCGTGGACCTCGGCACCGACGTGGCGCCGGCCAAGTTCGTGGACGCGATCAAGCAGCACGCGCCGCAGCTCGTGGGGCTGAGCGCTCTGCTCACGACCACCATGCTGGCGATGAAGGACACCATCGCGGCCATCAAGACGGCGGGTCTCCGGGACAAGGTCAAGATCATGATCGGCGGCGCGCCGATCCGGCAGGAGTACTGCGACGAGATCGGGGCCGACTTCTACGGCCCGGACCCCACGGCGGGAAGGAACTACGCCAGGGACGTGGTGACCGGCGAAGCGTGAGGTTTTATATTTTGCCGCAGATGAACGCAGATGAACACAGATAAGATTTTATTTCCTAATCCTGGACCGCAGAGGCTCATGAGTCCGGCGGAAAGGGAGGAACTGAACGCGATCACGGAAAAGATCATAGGATGCGCATACCGGGTTGCCAATGGGCTCGGCGCCGGGTTCCTGGAAAAGGTTTATGAGAATGCGTTGACATATGAGATGGGCAAGGCAGGACTCAATGTCGAGCGGCAAGTGAAGCTTGAAGTCAGGTATGAAAAAATAATTGTCGGTGAATTCATCGCTGACCTGCTGGTGGAAAGCAAGGTGCTTGTGGAAATCAAAGCAGTCAAGTTATTGAATGACGCGCAGATCGCCCAGGGCATGAACTATCTTCGCGCCACCGGCCTGAGCGTTTGCCTGTTAATAAATTTCGGAAAATCCAAGATCGATATAAAGAGACTCGTAAACAATTTTTAATTATCTGCGTTCATCCGCGTTCATCTGCGGCTAATAAAATCCTTTTCAAGGAAGTGTGGTGCCATGACGAAGATCGAGTTCCCAACGGACTTTTTATGGGGCGCGGCCACGGCGTCGTACCAGATCGAGGGCGCGTGGAGGGAGGACGGGAAGGGCGAGTCCATCTGGGACCGGTTCGCGCACACGCCGGGGAAGGTGAAGAACGGCGACACCGGCGATGCCGCCTGCGACCACTACCACCGCTACCGAGAAGACGTGGCGCTGATGCGGGAATTGAAGCTCGGGTCCTACCGCTTCTCCATGGCCTGGCCGCGGATCCTGCCGGAGGGCACGGGCCGGGCCGAGCCGCGCGGGCTGGACTTTTACTCGCGGCTCGTGGACGAGCTCTTGAACGCGGGCATCAAGCCGCTCGCCACGCTCTATCACTGGGACCTGCCGCAGGCGCTGCATGAAAGGGGCGGGTGGACGAACCGCGACGCGGCGGCGTGGTTCGCGGACTATGCCGCGGCGGTGGCCCGGAAGCTCGGCGACCGCGTGCCCATGATCGCGACCTTCAACGAGCCCGGCATTTTCTCGCTGCTCGGTTACATGACCGGCTACCACGCGCCGGGAATCAAGGACCCGCTCCAGTATTTCCGCGCGGCGCACCACATCAACCTGGCCCACGGCGACGCCGTCAGAGCGCTCCGGGCGGAAGCGCCCCGCGCCCGGCTCGGCACCGTGCTCCAGCTCCCTCCGTTCCATCCGCGCACCGACTCGGAAAAGGACCTGGTCGCGGCGCGGCGCATGGACGGACTCATGAACCGCTGGTACGCCGACCCCGTCCTCATCGGCTCGTACCCCGCCGACCTGCTCGCGCTGGTGAAGCCGCTCGTGCCGATCGAGGACGGCGATATGGCCAGGATTTTCCAGCCGCTCGACTTCGTGGGCCTGAACCTCTACACCCGCATCTTCGCGTATCACGACCCCGCCACCCCGCTGCTCGAAGCCATGGCCGACGAGGCCCACCAAATCCCCGGCCATGAGTACACGACCATGGGGTGGGAGGTCTATCCCGAGTCCATCTTCGAGACCCTGATGCGCTTCAAGACCGAGTGGGGCGGCCCGGAGGTCTTCATCACCGAGAACGGCGCGGCCTATGATGACAAGGTCGTGGCCGGCGGCGTGCGCGACGACAAACGGATCAACTACCTGAAGCTCTATCTCGCCCAGGTGCGCCGCGCCATGGCTGAGGGCGTCAAGGTCCGCGGCTACTTCGTCTGGTCGCTGCTCGACAACTTCGAATGGGCGCACGGTTACAGCCAGCGGTTCGGTCTGATTCACACCGACTTCGCCACCCAAAAACGCACGCCCAAGGCCAGCGCGTTCTGGTACCGGAGGCTGATTGAAAATGGAAGCTATGAGTTATAATATTATCAAATGAGCGGCATTCTTACATTGTCCAAGTTGAAATCATCGGCCCGGGAATACCTCCTGGGGATGAACAAGCGGCGATTTCCTGAGCTTTTTGGTGTTACCGACGGCAAGGCTGTTGGTACTTTCGTTGAACATGCTTTTCACAAGCATCTTCAGGCATATTATCATTATCAGGCGGGAAGCTCCGCCAGTGGGATAGATTTTCCCAAGTTGGAAGTTGATCTAAAGGTGACTTCCATCCGCCAACCCCAATCGTCGTGCCCTTATAAGTCGGCCAGTCAGAAGGTTTATGGCTTGGGCTATCATCTTCTAGTCTTTGTTTATGATAAGCAAGATGATCCTCGCAAAAAGTCCGCCCACCTGAATTTCCAACATGCTATTTTTGTGAACAGGGAATATACGTCCGACTTCCAAACCACCCAGGGTCTTATCGGTATCCTTGAACGCTCGGGCAATAAGGACGATATCGTTGCTTTTCTGGAGGAGCGCAACTTGCCATTGGACGAAATCGGCCGTGATCAATTGGCGGAAAGAATTTTAAGAGAGCCTCCGAAACCGGGATGCCTGACTATTTCCAATGCTCTGCAATGGAGATTGCAGTATGGCCGTATAGTTTCCATCGCGGCCAAGGGCGGGAATGAAGGAGTGGAAAATCTTCTGGGGAGCAGAGGAGAGTCATCATGAAGGCCAGGCAGTTTGGTGACTTTCAGACTCCCCCGGCGCTGGTCAAGAAGATTCTTCATTTGCTTGGGCCGATCGGCGACAAATGGGAACGGGTGCTGGAGCCGACTTGCGGACGCGGGCATTTCCTCCGCGGTGTCGTGGAATCTCAATCTCCCCCCAAGGAGATTATCGGCATCGAAATCCAGCATGAGCATATCAGGCAATCCGAATCCATTCGATCAAAAAATATTACTGTGATTGAAGGGGACATTTTTCAGATCAACCTGGCCAAAGATCTGAAATGGAAATTCCGAGGCCCTTTGCTTGTCATTGGCAATCCACCCTGGGTTACCAATTCTGAAATCGGAGCATTAGAGGGGGTGAATTTGCCCGTCAAGCACAACTTTAAAGGCTTGCGGGGCATAGAAGCAATCACGGGACAATCAAACTTTGACATTGCTGAATACATCTGGCTGAAAATCATGAGCGAATTGGCCGCCGAAAAGCCCACTATCGCTCTTCTATGCAAGACATCCGTGGCTCGGAATGTACTGGAATATGCTCAACGGGCCAAGCTGCCAATGGCCGGTGCGGAAATAAGGAAAATTGATTCAGCAAAGTGGTTTGGAGCCGCAGTTGACGCCTGTTTATTTTCTTTGCAGATCGGTTCATCAGTCCCCAGTTACCAAGCCAATATTTTTCGCTCGCTTGACGCTGTCTCAACCTCAACGACATTCGGGTTTATCAAGGGCCAACCTGTTTCCGATTTAACTGCTTATGAATCAGTCGCTTTTCTGGAAGGCAAAAGCCCAATTGAATGGAGACAAGGTATAAAGCATGACGCCGCCCCCATCCTGGAACTGAGGCGACGCGACAGCGATCAATGGCTAAATGGGTTGGCGGAAAGGGTGGAAGTCGAAAACGATTTTATTTTCCCGCTAATCAAAGGGTCGGACATTAGATCATATTGCGGGAGCTCTTCGATAGATAAGGCAGTCATTGTAACGCAAAAAGAGGTTGGTCAGGACACCAAATATTTGAAGACCATTGCTCCCAATTTATGGGCATATTTATCAAAACATGACGATACGTTTTTTAAGAGGAAGTCTTCTATCTATCGAAACAAACCCCCATTTTCGATTTTCGGAATTGGAAAATATTCCTTCGCGCCATCTAAAGTAATGGTGTCCGGGTTGCACAAGGAGCCGAAATTTATTGCGGTTGGCCCTAAAGGTTCAAAACCGGTGTTGTGCGATGACACATGTTATATGCTGCCATGCCAATCGCCCAAACAAGCCGCCGTCATCGCGGCCATACTCAACCAATCACTTAGCAAAAAATTCATAGCCAGCATTGCATTTCGTGAAAGTAAAAGGCCTTTGACAAAAGCGGTGTTGAAGAGAATTAACATCCTGGAGTTGGCAAAAAGGATAAAGCTAGAAGATGTTCGGGACGAAATAATGGTTTCCCTGCAGGAAATGCAGGGCGTCAAACGACAAGAGAACTCCGAGCTGAGTAGTTTGGTTGATGCTCTTGATCTTGGTACGGCGATGCCTCAACAATACCTTCTTAACCTGTAAAATTTGACCCGGAGTATTTCGCAGCAGGAGGTTGGAATGGCCAAATATTTCTTTTGGGGGACGGCAGCTATTTTTTTACTTGTCTTCTCCGTTTTTCCTGTCCATGCAGACGAGCTAACTTGTTCTAATGTGATTGAAACATTGCACGGATCGGTCAGTGGAATGGACGCCGAAACACCTGGCGTATGCGCGTGGCTGGGGATTCCTTATGCCGCGGCGCCGGTGGGGGAGAGGCGGTGGCGGAGGCCGGAGAAGGCGGAGAAGTGGAGCGGGACGCTTCATGCGGACCATTACGGGAGCGAGTGCGTGCAGCTCGGGGCCTTGGCGCGGGGCGGAAGGGGCAAGCCGAAGGGGAGCGAGGATTGTCTTTACCTCAATGTCTGGCGGCCGGAGAAGAGTGGGGTTTTACCGGTGATGGTGTGGATCCACGGCGGCTCGCTGATGATGGGGAGCGGGTCGTCGGCCATGTACGCGGGCGACGTGCTGGCGGCTAAAGAGGACGTGGTGGTGGTGACGATCAACTACCGCCTCGGGGTGATGGGTTTTCTGGCTGATGAGGATTTCCAGAAGGAGGATGCGGCCGGCTCGGTGGGCGGTTACGGAATGATGGACCAGATCGCGGCGCTTACGTGGGTGCGCGACAACATCGCGGCGTTCGGGGGCGACCCGGAGAACGTCACCATCTTCGGCGAGAGCGCGGGCGGGTGGAGCGTTTGCAACCTGATGGCGTCGCCGGCGGCCGCCGGGCTGTTCCAGCGGGCCATCCAGGAGAGCGGCGGGTGCAACCGGACGCTGACCGTGGAGCAGGGCTTTACTTACGGCCGGGAGCTGGCGGCCGCTCTCGGGTGCAAGGGTCCGGGCGCGGCGGAGTGCCTGCGGTCAAAGACGGCAAAAGAGGTCATGGCGTCGGCGCCGTGGGACGCGACCGGCCGGACGAGTCCGTTCAAGCCTCACGAGGACGGGTACCTGCTCAAGAAAATGCCCATTGACCATCTGCGCGACGGCGATTATAACCACGTGCCCTACCTGGCCGGGTCGAACCGCGACGAGTACAAGATCTTTCTGCTCCTTGAGCGCGACGCACGCAACATGGATGAGAAGGAGTACGAGGCGCGGGTGAGGAAGGAGAAGGGGAAGTACGCGGACGAGTTCCTGGCGGCGTATCCGGCGGCGGCTTTCGGGTCGCCGGGTGAGGCGTACGTGACGATGGATGGCGACCGCAACCCGGGCTGCGGCGCGCACGACGCGGTGGACGCGATCTCGCGGTGGCAGAACGACGTGTATTATTACCGGTTCGATTTTGATGACGTGCCGCTCGGCTCCACTACCGGCGCGTTCCACGCCCTGGAGGTCCCGTTCGTGTTCGGCACGTATGACCGCGGGATGGTCAGGACCATCCTGGGCCGGAAGGGCGTCGGCTTGGCCGCGCCCGTTTCGGCGGCGATGATGGATTACTGGGGCAACTTCGCGAAGCAAGGCGACCCGAACGGGCCGGGGCTGCCCGAATGGCCGGCGTACGAGGGCGGGGAGAGGCGGCGCATGGTGTTCGATACGGAAGGGCCCAAGGTGATCAGCGAGCCCGCGGAGCAGTTCCAGCGCTGCGAGCTGTGGGACTGGTACATCCGGAAGACGGAAAGGCAGGGGAGAAAATTTTAACAGGGATGTTCAGGATGAACAGGATAAGATTTATTTTATTGCTTCCCTATTGGATTCAAGATACTGCCCGCCCATGAATCTCTCACGAAACATTCAGCGCCAATGAAAGCGCCGTCGTGCCGGCGCACTCCAAAAACGGAGCTCGGCCGATGTGGCTAAATAAACCGCCCCGCGGCCTCGCGGATGGTCTTGCCCACGTCGGGCCCGCCCCGCTCGCGCAGCCTCATGAGCGCGCTCCGGGCCGCGCCGGCCCGCACCGGATCGTCGAGCCCGGAGAGGTCATCGAAAAAGCCCAGCCGCCGGCCCACCACGTAAGTCATCTGGTCCTCGGGGTCCAGGCCGAGGAACGCATCAATCTTCGCGAGCATCCGGTCCCGGTCGTCCGGCAGTTTTCCCTCGATCTCCGGCAACAGGTTCAGGACGTGGTCGCTGACCACGTACGAGCCGATGCCCTTGAGCTCCGCGATCATCAGCCGGAGCTCGCGGGCCACCTCGACGTCGTCCAGCGGCTGGAACTCGCCCTTTTCCATCCGCTCGAACAAAATGATGCCCTCGCGAAGACCAAGCTGCCGGATGCGGATGAAGTGAGGACCCACCGCGGAGAGCACCCGCGCCGTCTCCCGCGCGTGCTCCTCCCACCGCTCCCGGCCGCCCAGTCCCGGCATCACGTAAACCGAAAGCTCCAGCCCGGCCTCCATCACCCTGCGGCCGCCCGCGATGTGCGTCTCGCCGTCCACGCCTTTCTTCACCATTTCCAGCACCGCGTCCGAGCCGCTCTCGAACCCGACGTGCACGCGGTCCAGCCCGGCCTCCCGCAGCATGACCAGATCCGCAACGCCGCGCTTGGCCAGCGTGCGCGAGCGCGAGTAGGTGGTGACGCGCCCGATCGCGGGGAAGGTCTGGCGCAGGAACCGGAGCATCGCGGCGAGGTCGTCGGGCGCGAGGATCAGGTTGTCCGCGTCCTGCAGGAACGCCGTCTGGCCGCCGCCGCTCAGCCAAAGCAGGATGGACGTGAGGTACGGGTTGTTGGGGGCGCGCGCGTAAACCGACTGGATGGCGCGGCCGTCCAGCCTGCCCCCGAACCCCAATCGCCACGACTCCTCGACCGCCCGCTCGTGCCAGAAGGCCATGGCCCGGATGTCCGATTCCACCTCCTCCACCGTGCGCCGCGTAAAACGCGTCCCCTTATAGACCGGGCAGAACTCGCACTGGTTCCACGGGCAGTTGCGCGTGACCCTGAGGAGCAGCGAGCGGGCCTCCGAGGGCGGGCGGATCGGGCCCTGCTCGAAGGCCGGAGGGCCCAGGTTAGACTTTTGGGCTTCCGTCATTATATTTAAATATAGTGGGGGCGGCCCGCCGAGGCAACTATGAAGGTTCATCAAATCCGAGATGATGAAACCAGTGAAAAATCTTAAACCGGGAAACTCAGGGGAAACAAAAACATGGCGGATGGTGACGAGCTGTTCAAGGTGATCCTGGACAACATCCACGACGGGGTTTATTTCGTGGACCCGGAGCGGAAGATCACCTATTGGAACAAGGGCGCGGAGCAGATCACGGGGTACCGGGATTCGGACGTGATCGGCACGTACTGCTTCCATAACAAGCTCCGGCACGTTGACGACGACGGCAATGAGCTATGCAACACCGCCTGCCCGCTGGCCAAGACGCTCACGGACGGGAAGTACCGGCAGTCCGAGGTTTACATGCACCATAAGGAGGGCCACCGGGTGCCGGTGCTCGTTTGCATCTCGCCGGTGAAGGACGGCGGCGGCAAGATCATCGGCGCGGTGGAGATCTTCAGCGACAACTCGCGCAAGATGGTGGAGCTCTCCGAGATGGAGGAGCTACAGCGGCAGGCCATGTTCGACCCGCTGACCGGGCTCGGCAACCGCCGCTTCGGCGAGATCCAGCTCCACTCCAAGATCAACGAACAGCAGCGCTACGGCCTGCCCTTCGGCATCCTCTTCATTGACGTTGACCACTTCAAGCGCATCAACGACTCCTTCGGCCACGACGTGGGCGACGATGTCCTGCGCATGGTCGCCCGCACCCTGTCCCACAACCTCCGCTCCTTCGACATCATCGTGCGCTGGGGTGGAGAGGAGTTCATCGCCATCATCGCCCACATCGGCTCCGAGGAACAGCTCCAGGCCGTCGCCAACAAGCTGAAGACCCTGATGGAACACTCGTCCATATCCTCCGGCGACAACATCATCCACGTTACTATCTCCATCGGCGCCACCCTCGCCGTCCCCGACGACACCGACGAAGCAATCATCCGCCGCGCCGACCAGCTCATGTACGAGAGCAAGAGAAAGGGCGGCAACTCCGTGTCCACCAGCTTCGAACCCTGAGCCCACCATTCTTGCCTCGTCTGCGCGGCCATGGGCAATATAAGCCCCTTTTTCAACACAACGACTCAACGGCACTACGATGATCAATGGAGAATAAGATTTATCGTTGTGCCGTTGTGTCGTTGTGTTGAAACCAGCTCCCACTGAGTCAGATACGCGACCATTCCACCTGCTGAAGCTAGGCCACCGGTGTGACCTTGACCGGGATGCCGTCGAGCACGGAGATGCCGCTGACCTTGTCGAAGAGGGCGTCGTCGGTGATGTCGTTCATGGAGACGCCGGGGTGCTGGGCGGCGACGGAGAGCCGGGATCCCTCGCGGCCGTGGCCCCAGCCGAAGGGCATGCAGACGACGCCCGGCATCATGTCCTCGGTCACTTCCAGCGGGACCTCGATTTTTCCCAGGCGGGTGGAGACGTTGACCGGCGCGCCTTGTTCCAGGCCGAGCCGCTCAGCGTCGGCCGGGTTCATCTGCAGGGTGCAGCGGTTCTTTCCTTCGACCAGGCGGGGCAGGTTGTGCATCCACGAGTTCATGCTGCGCATGGTGCGGCGGGAGATGAGCAGGAGTTGGTCGGGCGCGCGGTCGAGCCGGGCTTCGAGGCGGCCAAGGTCCGGGACCAGGGCCGGGGGCACGAGGTGGAGCACGCGGTCGCGGGTGGCGATGACCTTGTCAAAGCGCGGTTCGAGCGGGCCGAGGTCGAGGCCGTGGGGGTGTTTAAGGAGCTTGGCGATGGAGAGCTTGTGCGGGCCCAGGCGCAGGAGCAGGCCGAGCTGGCGGCGTGGTTTTAGCCAAGTCAGCAGCGGCCACTTGACGGCGCCGATCACGCGGTCCGCGCCGCCTCTGTGCTTGTCCACTCTCCGCATCAACTGATACGGGATTTCCCAGTTGTGCCGGGCGCCGGCGGGCTTTTTAAAGAGCGCGGGCGTGTAGTGGGCGACGTTGCGGACGGCGAGGGCGTAAAAGAGGATGTGGTAGTTGTCGGTTTCGAGGGGCGACACCGGGGGCAGGATGATGTGGGCGTGGCGCGTGGTCTCGTTGAGGTAGAAGTCAATGGCGAGCATGAATTCGAGGTTCTTGAAGGCGGCGTCGAGGCGGCGGGCGTTGGGCGCGGAGAGGCTGGGGTTTCCGGCCAGGGTGATGAGGGCCTTGATCTGGCCGGGCCCCGGGGTTTCCATTTCCTCGGCCAGGGCGGCCACGGGGAACTCGCCGTTGAACTCGGGGAGCCCGGAGACGCGGCTTTGCCAGCGGTTGAAGAAGCCGGGCTGCTTGAGGACCTTGGCCAGTCCCGCCAGGTCCACCGCCGGGGTGTTGAACATGTAGCCGCCCTCGCGGTCGAGCTTGCCGGCCACGATGTTGACCGCGTCGGCGAGCCAGGTGGCCAGGCTGCCGAACTCCTGGGTGGACACGCCCATGCGTCCGTACATGACGGCGCGCGGCTCGGCCGCGAACTCGCGGGCCAGTGACGCGATGGTCTCCGCGCTGATGCCCACGGCCGGGGCCACCCGCGCCGGCGGGAATTCGCGCGCGATCTTTTGCAGCTCGTCCATCCCTTCGATCCTGCCCTTGAGCGCTCCCGGGTCGGCCAGCCCTTCCTCGAACAGCGTGTGGATGAACGCGAGCAGGAACAGGGCGTCGGCGCCGGGCCGGATGAAGTGGTGAGAGTCGGCGATGGCCGCAGTCTCGGTGCGGCGCGGGTCAATCACGATGATCTTGCCGCCGCGCTCGCGGATTTCCTGGAGGCGGCGCTTGGTGTCGGGCGCGGTCATGACGGAGCCGTGCGAGACCACCGGGTTGGCGCCGATGATGATGAGCAGCCGGGTGCGCTCGAGGTCGGGCACGGGCATGACCGCCTGGCTGCCGTAGAGCCACAGCGAGGTCAACATGCGGGTCAGGCTGTCCAGCGAGGTCGCGGAATAAATATTCTTCGTCCTCAGGGCCTTGATGAAGGGGAGCAGGCAAAGGAGCAGGGCGTAGTCGCCGGCGGTGGGATTGCCGTAATAAAGGGCGAGCGCGTGGCGGCCGTATTTTTTCTGGACCGCCGCGATGCGTTGCCCGGCCTCATCCAGCGCGTCGTTCCACGACACCTCCTCCCAGCCGGCGGCGGTGCGGCGCATGGGCCGGCGCAGGCGGTCGGGGTCATGGTAGAGGTCCTTGAGAGCCATGCCCTTGGGGCAGATGTGGCCGCGGCTGAAGGCGTTTTCTTTGTCGCCCTTGACCGAGAGCACCCGGTCGCCTTCATATTCGATGGCCAAGCCGCAACTCGAATCGCAGAAGTTGCACACGCCATAATAGATCCGGGACAATAATCCCTCCCCGTTTTTTCAGCTTCCAATAGGTATTTTTTAACGCAGATGAACGCAGATGAACACAGATAAGATTATGTATTCAATAAGATAATTATCTGCGTTCATCCGCGTTCATCTGCGGTTAACTCTTTCAACCCCTCTGATTATTTCAGGTCATAGTCCGGGTTACTGGGGTCGAAGTCGCGGTCGGTGAGCCCGGCGTTCAATTTGATCTGGGTGTACAGATACGATTCCTGGAGTTCATTGTCCCAATTGAAAACTTCCGCCTGGATCTCCAGTGAGCGGAGGTAGTCAATATAGTGAATCATGCGGTAGCAGTAGTAGCCCTTGGACTTGTCCTTGGACAGGATGCTCTCCTGCTTGAAGACCTTGTGCCCGTCCACGTCCACGATGCCGTGATTCTTGCGGGTGAGCTCGCCCTTGGGCGCGGCCTTTCTGTAGTCGAATTCGATCATGTCGAGCAGGTTTTTAAGGCCGATCTCGGTGACCATGTGGTTGGAGCCGCGCTTGGCGATCTCGCTGTCCACCGGCAGCGTGACCGGGATGATGCCCAGGATGCCGCTCTCGCGCACCCTGACCTTGCCCACGCCCAGCGCCTTGTCGCTGTACACCAGCTCACGCCCCTTCCACGGGCCGTCCAGCCACTTCATGTAAATGCCTTTTGGCTTCTCGCGGAACTTGACCAGGATTTTCTCCACGTCCTGGAGCTTATTGCCCAGCCGCTCCTGCTTATACATGATGCTGGTGTAATCGCTGATCAGCTTGTACTTGCGCTTGCCGGTGTCAATGAACACCCAGTCGGCGGTCCGGTCCAGGATGATCCGCGCCCGGTCCTCGGAAATCTCGTTGAAAAATGCGGCCCGTCCGTCCTCGCCCAGGTAAAAACTCTGACTCGCGATCTCCTCCTCGGCGAGCGCGTCCACCACCTGCTTGTTCTGCTCGAGCGTCAGGTTGTTGTCCGCCACCGCCAGCACGTGCGGAAACACCTTGCGAAAGTCGAACTCCGGCGGGACCTCGCTATGGGCCTGGTATTTTTCCTCCAGGAAGTCCTGCTTGTCCTGCGGCATCCCCTCCTTCACCTTGTCGTGACCCTCCGAGCCCAGGAAATAGCTGATGGCCGCCCGCTCTTTGTCGGAGAGCTGGGCCGAGACCGTCTTCAACTGGTCCATGCTCATGGTCCCGACCTCGAGCTTGAACAGCTTGATGAACACGTCCTCGAACGCCGGGATGGTATGGCCGAAGGACTGGGTCTCATTGCCGGCCAAGAGCGGCAGGCCCACCAGCACGAAAGCCGTGGACACTGCCGCCGCGAGTTTCAGTGAATACGCTCTCCTGGTTGTGCGCATGTCAGTTCTCCTTTCTTGCTTCAGGAATTTATGAGCCGGCCGGCCGCAGCCGGCTTGGCGCCCACTAAAACATATTTCAGCGGGACGCGCAAGGGGCCGCCGGCAAGATAGTTGGCCCCGGAAGAGGTTGTTGGTAAGATAACCTGGAACCGGAGAATGCGCGGGGAAGGAAGTGGAGGAATGAAGTCGGCCGGAATAATCATGCTTGCGTTTTTAGCGGCGGGCTTCACGGCCCCGGCGGCGTTTGCGGAGGGCGACATGGGCACGTACTCGGCGGCGGTATTTCATCCCCTTGACCTTAATAAGGCAGAGATCAGCGGCGGGTTCTGGGGCGCACGGCGCGAGCAGCTCCGGGAGGTCACGCTGCCGGAGCAGTGGGAGCAACTGGTCGCGCGGCATTACCTGGACAATTTCCGGGTGGCGGCGGGAAAGACGGAAGGCGCTCAGCTCGGGCCGGTGTACATGGACTCGGACCTGTATAAGTGGCTGGAGGCCGCGTCTTACGTTGCGGGCAAGCACCCGGAGGACCGGGAGCTCGCGGCCCGGGTGCGGGAGGCCGCGGGCCTGATCGCGGACGCGCAGATGGCCGACGGCTATGTCAACACCTATTACCAGGTCTTCGCGCCCGAGCGGCGCTTCACCAACCTGTGGATGAACCACGAGTTGTATTGCTCGGGCCACCTGATCGAGGCGGCGTGCGCGGATTTCGAGGCCACCGGCGATACCGCGCTCCTGGCAGTCGCCACCCGGCTCGCCGACCTCTTGGTCCGCGAGTTCGGGCCGGGCCGGAATGAGGGCGTGCCCGGCCACGAGGAGATCGAGCTCGCGCTGGTCCGACTCTGCCGCGTCACCGGGAAGAAGGACTACCTGGACCTCGCCTCCTTTTTCATCCATCAGCGCGGCCGGAACCCGGGTTACGTGAAGGGTCTGCTGGCCGCGCTCCGCGACCAGTCGGAACTCGGCAAGATCGCCGCGGCCAGGCGCGCGCCGTACCTGCCGCCGGACGACAAGGCCGCGGGCTCGTCTTACGGCGGCGAGCTGATCAACCCTTCCTACCTGGCGCGCACGCTGGCCAGTTTCATCAGCGGCAAATACTTCCAGGTGCAGGCGCCGCTCCTTACGCAGAGCGTGGGTGAAGGACACGCGGTGCGGGCCATGTATTTTTACACCGGCGCGGCCGACCTGTACCTGGAAACCGGTGAGAGCGGGCTTCTGACCACGCTCGCGCGCATCTGGGACAACACGATTCTCAAGCGCACCTACATCACCGGCGGCATGGGATCGCTGCCCAACATCGAGGGCTTCGGCCGCGACTACGAGCTGCCCCACCAGAGCTACGCCGAGACCTGCGCCGCCGTGGGCAGCATCTTCTGGAGCGCCCGGATGCTCCTGGCCACGGGCGAGGCCCGCTACGCGGACCAGCTCGAACGCGCGCTCTACAACGGCTTCCTGGCCGGGCTATCGCTCGACGGCAAGAATTATTTTTACCAGAACCGGCTCGCGTCATTCGGCCAAGACCAGCGTAAGCCGTGGTACACCACCGCCTGCTGCCCGCCTAACATCGCGCGCTTGATCGCGTCGCTCGAGCGCTACGCTTACGGCCAGGGGCCGGACACGGTCTGGGTCAATCAGTACATGGGCGGAAAGGCGGAGTTCGGCCTGGAGCCGGGCAAGGTGGAGATCGTGGTCGAGAGCGGCCTGCCCTGGGACGAGAACGTGAGCATCACGGTCAAGCTGGAGCGGCCCCTGACCTTTACCATGAAGCTCCGCGTGCCGGCATGGGCGGAAAGCGCCCGGATCACGGTGAACGGCCAAGAAACCGGCGACCCGGCGGCCGGGACCTATCTCACGATCAGCCGCGAATGGAAAGCGGGCGACTTGATCGAGATGGCATTGCGCATGGACCCGGTGCTGGTGGCGTCGCCGCGTGAGGTCCGGGAAAACCGCGGAAGAGTCGCCATCCTCCGCGGCCCGCTGCTCTATTGCCTGGAAGGCCAAGATAATCCGGGCCTCGACGTTCATAAGCTCGTGATCAACAAATCCGCGGCCCTGTCCTCGGAATACCGGCCCGACCTGCTGGGCGGAGTGGTGGTGGTCAAAGGCCGCACCCAAGAGGGCGCGGAGTTCACGGCCATCCCTTATTACGCCTGGTCAAACCGCGGCCCGTCGCAAATGGAGGTATGGGTCCGCGCGCAATGAGCCTTCCCTCCATCCTGCCGTGGGCGCGACTTTAGTCGCGACCGCGTCTGCACGTCCAAGTGTTTTATTCAACACAACGGCACAACGGCTCAACGGCAAGATGAAGGTATATTAAGAAACCATTATGCCGTTGTGCCGTTGTGTTGAAAAAGCAGCTTGAATTACTGATCGCAGGAAATTTTTTCCAGCACCGGGTCCTTCTGGTTGGCAAGAGCTTCCGCTGATCCGGCCGGGAAGTTCTTGATGATGGCGGCGCGGGTTAGATCAATGAGACGGGTGCGGTCGGCGGCGGTGAGGCCGGCGGTGGGGATGGGCTCGCCGATCACGATGGTGACGTCGCTTTTGCGGAAGGTGAATCCGTCCTTGGGCATCATGGGGTGGGTGCCGGAGACGCTCACGGGCACGATCGGGACCTGGGCCTCGAGCGCGAGCATGAACCCGCCCTTCTTGAACTCTCCGAGCTTATGGTCCGGGCTGCGGGTGCCCTCGGGAAAGACCAGGATGGAGGTCCCGGCCCGGATCTTGTCCGCGGCCTTCTTGAGCCCGGCCATGGAATCGGCGTGGCGCGAGCGGTTGATGATGATGTGGCCGGAGGCCCACATAGCCTGGCCGAAGATCGGGATGTAAACGAGCTCCTTCTTGGCCACGAAGCGGGCGGGGTGGGGCAGGTAGCCGATCTCGCAGATCACGTCGAAGTAGCTCTGGTGGTTCGACATATAGACGCAGGGCTTGAGGGGATCGAGCTTGTCCGCGCCGATCATGGAGAAGCGGACTCCGGAGGCGCGCACGATGATCCGGCCCCACGCCCGCGAGATCAGGCGGTAGATCGGTCCCTTGCGCGCCACCGGTGACAACACCACGAGCAGGCCGCCGAAGACCAGGGTGGCGGCCGCGATCAGTGCCCACATGTAGGCGGTGTACAGGACCACCATGCTACTTGCTATTAACACGGCGGGCATGATAGAGTCAAAGCGAAAATCGAGGGAGGTCAAGATAATGGCGGGAAGAGGCTTAAACAAGGTCATCATCATCGGGAACCTGGGCAAGGACCCGGAGGTAAGGTATCTGCCCTCGGGGCAGGCGGTGGCCAATTTCAGCGTGGCCACTAATGATAACTACCAGGACAAGGACGGCAACAAGCAGGAGCGCACGGAATGGCACCGGGTGGCGCTGTTCGGCAAGCTGGCCGAGATCGCGGGCCAGTACCTGAGCAAGGGCAAACAGGTATACATCGAGGGCCGGCTCCAGACCCGCGAGTGGACCAGCCAGGATGGGCAGAAGCACAAGACCACCGAGATCGTGGGCCAGTCCATGCTCATGCTCGGGGGCAAGGGAGAAAGTGCTCCGGCCCCTGATGCTTCCAGCCAAGGCACCGACGATTCCCAGCCGCCGCCCGGAGACGACATTCCCTTCTGAGCCGCGGACCCGGCCCGAGCACGATCCCGACTCACCATAAACCAGAATCAAGGGGGCCACGCGCCCCCTTTTCTCGTTACAAACCATCAAGGACAGGTGCCTATGACACGCCATAAGCTCTGGTTGTTTTCGGCGCTCCTGGCCCTGGTCAGCGGGCCGGCGCCGGCCGCGGGCCCGGCCAATCCGGTGGCGCCGTACCCGCCGCCCGAGGAAATGATCGCCGAGATTTACGGCCTGGCCACGGCGCACCCGGATCGCGCGCGGGTGATCGAGTACGGCCGGAGCGTGCAGGGCCGTCCGCTGCTCGTCGTGCGCATCAGCCGGCCCGGATCGGGCCCGCAGCCGGCGGGATGGGTGGGCGGCGCCATTCACGGCAACGAGTGGATCGGCAACCGCATGGCCATGGCGGTGGCGCACCTGCTCCTGGATCAGGACGGGTCCGATCCGATGGTGAGCGGGGCGCTCGACGAGATGGACTTTTACATCACACCGTGCGTGAACCCCGACGGCTACTTCAATACCTGGGAGGACCCGAAAGAGCCGGACCCGGGATCGTGCCGCAAAAACGCGCACGGGGTGGACCTGAACCGGAACTGGCCCATGCCGGGCCGGCCCACCCTACCCATTGACTGGGCCGGATCGCCCGACCCGGCCTCCGGCCACTACCGCGGGCCCGCGCCGCTCTCCGAGCCCGAGACCAGCGCGCTCGACCGCTTCTTCCGGGAACACGCCGAGATCGTGGCCGCCATCGAGTGGCACTCTTACGCGGCCGTCCAGTACCCGGCACATTGCCCGAGCACCGCGTGCACCCGGCGCTTCAAGAAGATGTGCCGGGCCTTCAGCCTGAACCAGCCGAAGCTCAAGTACCCGCGCCTCCAGAGCCGGGTCTTTGATTCCTACACCGGCGAGATGGAGGACTGGCTCTACGCCGAGTACGGAGTGCTGGCCATGGACGTCGAGATCGGACGCCGGGCGATGAACCAGAAGGCCTGCGGCTGCGACGACATTTTCTGGACCTTTAACCCGAAGGACCCCGAGTGGTGGGTCGAGAACGACGCGCGCGCGGGCATCGCGGCCCTCCAGCAGGCCGTCCGGACCATCGGCGGGCGTCGGGTGGCGCGGGAAGAAAGATGAGCCCGGCAAAAAAACGACGCGCGCCCAAGGCCACGGGCTTGAAGACCGCCATGGTGGTCTCGGTGTCGCCGACCTCCTTCGAGGCCCTGGCCCTGTCCGCGGACGTTAAACGGGCCTTTGCCCTGGTGGCGGCCCACGGCTTTGGCGGAGTGGAGGTCGCGGTGCGCGACCCGGCGCTGGTGTCGGCCGGGAGCATGAAGAAGCTGGCCGCTGATCACGGCCTGTCCATCGCGGCGATCGGCACGGGACAGGCCTGGGTCGAGGAGGGCCTGTCGCTCACCGGCGCGGACACGGCCAAGCGGACGCGGGCGATGGAGCGGATGAAGCGCCAGCTCGATCTCGGGGCGGAGCTCGGGGCGCGGGTGATCGTCGGCCTGATCCGGGGCACGGCCGGGCGCCGGGAGGACGTACCATCCGCCCTCGGCCGGCTCGCGGACGCGCTCGCGGAGCTCGGGGCGTACGCGCAGGAGGCCGGATCGCCCGGCCTGTTGCTGGAGCCGATCAACCGCTACGAGACGCGGCTCCTCAACTCGGTCGCGGAGGCCGTGGCTTTTTTGGACCGGACCGACCCTTCCATCATGATTCTGGCCGACACCTTTCACATGAACATCGAGGACCGGGACCTGGCGGGTTCGCTTGGGCTGGCCGGCGGTCGGCTCGGCCACGTGCACTTCGCGGACTCGAACCGGCGCGCGCCGGGCCAGGGCCACATCGCGTTCACGCCGGTGCTCCGAGCGCTCAGCGCCATGAATTACGAGGGCTGGCTTTCCGCGGAGATCCTGCCCGAGCCCACGCCGGAGGACGCGGTGCGGCTCACCGCGGAGTTCTTCCGCGCGGCCGCCGGCAAGGGGAAAGCAGCCGCTTCACCGCGCGCGGCGAAATCCAAGAGGTAAAGCATGACGCCGCCGGGGCCCGATACCAGAAAAGACCTGAGCCTCGTGCCCTATAAGATCGCGGCCGTTTTCATGCTGCTGGGCGTGCTCTGGATCTTTTTCTCCGACGAGCTCATCGCCCGGCTGGCGCAAGACGTCCCGTCCCTGGCATTGCTCCAGACCGTGAAGGGCGTGTTTTTCGTCCTCTTTACCTCCATCATCATCTTCCTCCTCGTCCGGGGCTATGCCAAGCGGCTGGGCGCGGTCATCGGAGACTTACAGGAGAGCGAGAAGAAGTACCGCACCCTGTTCAGCTCCTCGCCCGAGGCCATTACCGTCATCTCGGCCGACGGCGCGGTCCTGGACCTGAACCAGGCCGCCCTGGACCTGATGGGAATCAGCCGGGAGGAAGCGATCGGGAAGAAGTTCACGGATTTCAACCTGCCCTACCCCGAGGACATTGCGCGAATGGTGAAAAGCTTGCAGGCCATGCTCCGGGGGGAGTCGGCCGGGCCGGTGGTGGTGAGAGCGAAGCGCGGCGAGCAGGATATCCTGGTCGAGAATTATCCGACATTGCTGGACAAGGGCGGAGGCGGGTTCGAGGTGCTGCTGATCTCCCGGGACATCACGGAGGAGCGCAAGGCCCTGGAGGCGCTCCGGCGCTCCGAGGAGCGGTTCCGGACGGCGGCGGGCATCGCCCATGACCTGATCTTTGAATGGGACTCGGATACCGGGCGGTTCGAGTGGTACGGCGACGTTGACGCCTTTTACGGGTATCCGCCGGGCGGTTTTCCGCGCGATCTGTTCGCGGGCAACCGTCTGGTCCACCGCGAGGACCGGCAACGGGTCCATGAGGCGGTGGCCCGGCACCTCGGGCAGGGCGAGCCGTTCCACGAAGAATACCGGGTGCGGAGGGGCGACGGGACCTACGTCTTCATTTCGAGCCGGGGCGTGGTGATCCCGGGACCGGCCGGGAAGATCCGCTGGGTCGGCGTCAACACGGACATCACCGGCCGCAAGAACTACGACTCCCGGCTGAAGCGGGCCGCCGGGGAATGGAGGCGGACGTTCGACGCCATCTCCGACCTGATCTTCCTGGTTGATCCGGACCACCGCGTCATCCGGGTGAACCGCGTCGTGGCTTCGCTGCTCAACCTGCCGTTCCAGGAAATCCTGGGCCGTCCCTATTGCCGCCTGATTTACGGGCAGGACACCCCGCCCGTATCATGCCCCCACTTCCTCACCATGAGCGACGGCATGGAACACTCCGGCGAGGCCCGCATCAAGGTCCTGGGCCGAGACTATCAGCTTAATTCCACGCCCCTGCTCGGCGACGACGGCAGGCTCACCGGCTCCGTCCTGGTGCTCCATGACATCACCGAGCGAAAACAACTGGAGCGGGAGATGCAGAAGGCCGAGCGCATCGAGTCGCTTGGCATCCTGGCCGGCGGCATCGCCCACGACTTCAACAACATCCTGACCGCCATCACCGCCAATATTTCGCTCACCAAGCAGCTCCTGCCCTTTGAGCACAAGGTCACGGAAATCCTGGCCGACGCCGAGTACGCCGCCTTCCGGGCCAAGGACCTGACCCGCCAGCTCCTCACCTTCTCGCGCGGAGGCGCGCCCATCAAGAAGGCCATGAACCTCCATACCATGCTCCTGGAAACGGCGCGCTTCGCCATGCGCGGTTCCAAGTCGCGCTGCGAATTCGACATCGGCGACGGCCTGTGGCCGGCCGAGGTGGACGAGGGACAGATCAGCCAGGTCATCAACAACCTGGTCATCAACGCCGACCAGGCCATGCCCGAAGGCGGGACCGTAACGGTGGCCGCGCACAACCTCGAGCTCGGCGCCGACTCCGCGCTCCCGCTCGGCCCCGGCAAGTACGTGACGATCTCGGTCCACGACCAGGGGCCGGGAATTCCCGCGGACGTGCTGCCTAAAATTTTCGACCCCTATTTCACCACCAAGCAACAAGGCAGCGGCCTGGGCCTCGCCATCTCCTACTCCATCATCAGGAGGCACGGCGGGCACATCAGCGTGGAGCCGGGACCGGACCGGGGCAGCGTCTTCCAGGTCTTTCTTCCGGCCACCGACCAGGCGCCGGTCCCGGAACCCGCGGCCCCGGCGGGAGTGGCCGCCGGACACGGCCGGGTCCTGGTCATGGATGACGACGAGCAGATCCGGCGGGTGGCCTCCCGCGTCCTGCGCAACGCCGGGTTCGAGGTCTCGACCGCGGCCGACGGGAGCGAGGCCGTGGCCATGTACCGGGAGGCCATGGAGTCCGGCGACCCCTTCGCCGTGGTGGTCATGGACCTGACCATCTCGGGAGGCATGGGCGGGGCCGAGGCCATCTCCAAGCTCCTCCAAATTGACCCGCGGGCCAAGGCCATTGTTTCCAGCGGCTACTCCCAGGACCCGGTGATGTCCGATTTCCGGAGCTATGGCTTCAAGGGCGTCATGGCCAAGCCCTACCGCACCGAGGACCTGGTCCAGGCCGTGGTCAGGGCCATGAGCGCCTGACCGCCCACGGCCTTGACTGGCCCCGCCACATTTTTGTATGATGACATACAACAGGACGCAGGCCGGGGGGCCGATCAGCACTTTCATCCTTGAGAGGCGCGCGCCATGAATAATGAAAACAAGACCATGCCGGAGCTGCTTGGTGAGCTCCAAGAGTTGCGGCGGAAGCTGGCCGAGTTGGAGCAAAAGGACGGCGAACAGAAGTTGGCCCTGCTTTCCGAGCAGGGCCTGCTCAGCGTGGCGATTGTCCAGGACGACGAGGTCAAGTTCGCCAACCAGGCCATGGCGGACATCCTCGAGCTTCCGCTCCCCCAGCTTATCGGGCTCAAGCTGGACCAGGCCGCCGCTATGATCCACCCGGATGACCGGGCCTTCATTTTGGACCAGATCAAGAAAAAGGCGGCCGGAGAAAAAGACGTCGTCATCCGCTACTCCTACCGCATCCTGACTCCCTCGGGCAAGATCAAGTGGCTGGACAATCATTCCAGGACCATCACCTATGAGGGCCGGCCCGCGGACTTTGTCACCAGCGTGGACATCACCGAGTTGAAGCAGGCCGAGCTGGCGCTCCAGCGGGAGAAGGAGCGGGCGCGCAAGTACCTGGACCTGGCCGCGGTCATCATGGTCGCCACGGACCGGGAGGGAAGAGTTGCCATGATCAACCGCAAAGGCTGCGAGGTCCTGGGCCGGGAGGAGAAGGACCTGCTAGGAAAAAACTGGTTCGAGACCTGTCTGCCCCCGGAAGCCCGCGAGGAAGTGCCCCGCCTCTTCGCCGCGATGATGCAGGGAGAGATCGGGCTGTTGGAGACCTATGAAAATCCCGTCTTGACCGCCGCGGGCGGACAGAGGATCATTTCCTGGCATAACGCCTTCCTCACCGATGAGAGCGGCGCGGTCATCGGGACGATCAGCTCCGGGGAGGACATCACCGAGCGCAAGCTCGCCCAGGAGGCCCGCCGCGAAAGCGAGAACCGGCTCCGCGCCGCCATCGAGAGCCTGCCCTTCGACTTCTTCATCATCGGCCCGGACGGCCGCTACGTCATGCAGAACTCGGTCTGCGCGGAGCATTGGGGAGACGTTACGGGAAAGCGGCCCGATGACGTCAACGCCACCGAGGCCGCCAAGGCGATCTGGCGCGAGAACAACCGCCGCGCCTTCAGCGGAGAGGTGGTGACCGGCGAGGTCGAGTTCGAGGCCCGGACCGGCAAGCTCCACTTGTTTAACATCATCGCCCCCATCCTCCACCAAGGCCGCGTCCGCGAAATCCTCGGGGTGAACATTGACATCACCGGCCGGAAGGCGGCGGAGGACGAGCTGGCCGCGGAAAAGGAGAGGCTCTCGGTGACGCTCCGCTCCATCGGCGACGGCGTGGTCACCACCGACGTGAACGGCGCCGTCGTGCTCATGAACCAGGTGGCGGAGAAGCTCACCGGCTGGACCCAGCGGGAGGCCCAGGGCCGGCCCCTCTCCGAGATCTTCTGCCTGATTGACGAGCGGACCCGCGAGCGCAGGGAGGACCCGGTCAAAAGGATCATCGTAAGCGGCGCCGTCCTGGAGCTCGAGGGACAGAGCGTGCTCCGGGCCCGCGACGGATCGGAGCGGCTCATCGCCGACAGCGGCGCGCCCATCAAGGACCGGGACTCCCGGATCATTGGCACGGTGCTGGTCTTCCGCGACGTCACCGAGAAGCGCCGCATGGAGGAGGAGCTGGCCAAGGCCGACAAGCTGGAGTCGGTGGGAATCCTGGCCGGCGGCATCGCCCACGACTTCAACAACATCCTGACATCGGTCCTCGGTAACGTCTCCTTTGCCCGCCGCCTCCTCCCTGACGACGACAAGGCCTCCGGCCTGCTCATCGAGGCCGAAAAGACCTGTGTCCGCGCCCGCGACCTCACCCAGCAGCTCCTGACCTTTTCCAAGGGCGGCGCACCCATCCGCACCCCCTCCTCCATCGCCGACTTCATCCGCGAGACCGCGACCTTCGCCCTGGGAGGCTCCGCCACCGACTGCCGCTTCGAGTTCGACCCCGACCTCGCCCCCGTCGAGGTGGACCAGGGACAGATCAGCCAGGTCATCAACAACCTGGTCATCAACGCCGACCAGTCCATGCCCGGCGGAGGCCGGATCACCATCCGCGCGGAAAATCACCTGGTGGAAGGGGGCGGGGCCGAGTGCCCGCCCCTGAAGCCGGGGCCATACATCAAGATCACCATCGCCGACCAGGGCCTGGGCATACCCGAGGAACACCTCCCTAAAATCTTCGACCCCTTCTTCACCACCAAGCACAAGGGCAGCGGGCTGGGCCTGGCCATTACCTATTCCATCATTAAAAAGCATGACGGCGGCATCACCGCCGAGTCGCGTCCCGGCAAGGGCGCCGCCTTCCACGTCTATCTTCCCGCCTCAACCCGGAAGCCCCGCAAAAAAGCGCCGCCCCGGGAGCGGAGCCTCGCCGGAAAGGGCCGGGTCCTGCTCATGGACGACGAGGAGTCCATCCGCGTGCTGGTGGGAAAAGCGCTCCGTGAAATCGGCTACGAGGTCGAGCTGGCCCGGGAAGGAAGCGAGGTCCTGGTTAAATACAGCGACGCCATCAAACAGCGACGCCCCTTCGATGCCGTCATCCTCGACCTCACCGTCAGGGGCGGAATGGGCGGCAAAGAGACCATCGTCAAGCTCCTCGAACTCGACCCCCAGGCCAGGGCCATCGTCACCAGCGGATACTCCACCGACGACGTGATGGCGAACTATAAAAAATTCGGCTTCAAGGGCATGCTCGCCAAGCCCTTCAAGCTCGAGCAATTGAACCAGGCCATCCACGCCCTCATCGCCGGCGGCCGTGAATAACGGCCCCGCGGCAATGCCCGCCACATGAATTATTAATTGTTGTTGACAAACTCCCCCCTTTTCTGGTATAATTAAAAATAGATTAGAAGCCTTGGCTCCCATGCTGTTTTTCCCGATGCTCCAAGCTCCACGCTGACAACTGATCCAGATCACTAAGACCAAGCGCCGTCCGCCAACGCGGACAACTGAATCAGTCTTTCCCAAAGCCAGGCCAAGGACCTCCGGATAAAGTACTTCGAGACAAATTAAAAGCGGATGAGATATATGAACTCCATCCTCCGTGCCCACTCGCTCATGCCGCCCCGGCGTCATCAAGCCGCCGGCGCCGGCCATGTTCCTCCCGCTGCCCCGTCCGCAAGCCATCGTGACCACAAGTGGTCAGCTTCCATGGTAACAGCGGCCCCCGCCGTTTTTTCAGGTTTCGTGGTCGGGTCCCGTTTCGGGCCTTAGGAAATCGGTCAACCAAAAGCAAAGGGGGGTTACATGTTCAATATCGGTGATGTGGCCGTGTATCCGGCGCATGGCGTCACGGTAGTGGAAAAAATCGAGAACAAGGAAATCTCCGGCACCATCCAGACCTTTTACATCCTCCGCCTGCTTGACAACGACATGACCATCATGGTGCCTCAGGACAACGTATCCAGCGTCGGACTCCGGGGCGTCATCGATCGCAAGGAGGTCCTCGAAGTCTACCGCATCCTCAAGAAAAAAAGGACCCGCGGCTGCTCCCAGACCTGGAACCGAAGACACCGCCAGTACATGGAGAAAATCAAGACCGGGTGCGTCTACGAAATCGCCGAAGTCCTCCGCGACCTCTACCTCCTCAAGCTCGACAAGGAGCTGTCCTTCGGAGAAAGAAAAGTCCTCGACCTCGCCCGCAGCCTCCTCATCAAGGAACTATCCATTGCCAAGCATACCGACGAGCAGCACATCGAAAAGGAAATCGAGAGGATCTTCAACTGCTGACTTGAGGCCCGGCCCATCAGCCATCACAGGCCCGCCGCGTCCCCCGCGGCGGGCCTTTACGTTTACAATAGCTTGGCATCTCCCCCCGGGTGCGCTATAAGAAAAAGGACGTAACTCATCGGTCGGCCCACGCGCCGGAAAAGGAGATGCCATGTTCAGTATCGAGCTGACCCCCGAACAAAGACTCATCCGCGAGATGACCCGCAAGTTCTGCGCGCGCGAGCTCGAGCCCGTGACCGACCTCCTGGACGAGCACAAGATGCTCCCCTACGACATCATGAAAAAGTTCCTCCACGAAATCTACGGCACCGGCGCGCTTCAGACCGTGGAGGACCTCAATGAGTACAAGAAAAGCGGAGAGTCCTTCACCCGCGCCCTTATCACCATCGAGGCCGCCAAGGTCTGCCCCGGCTTCTGCCTCACCATGGGAGCGAGCCTCGAGCTCGCCGGCTACGCCATCTCCTTCATCGGCGCCCGCGAGCAGATCGAGCGCTGGGCCCTGCCCATCTACCGCGGCGACAAGATCGGAGCGTGGGGCCTGACCGAGCCCGACGCCGGCTCCGACGTGCAGAGCCTCAAGACCACCGCCCGGCCCGACGGCGGCCATTACGTTCTCAACGGCCAGAAGACCTTCATCTCCAACGCCCCCTTCGCCGACGTCATGGTCATCTACGCCAAGGCCCCCGCCGGCATCTCCGCTTTCGTGGTCGAGCGCGGCATGGAGGGACTCACCACCTCCGAGCCCTTCGACAAGATGGGCCACCGCGCGTCCCCCACCGGCGCCATCTACATGGAGGACGTCCGCGTCCCCAGGTCCCACCTGCTGGGAGAGGAGGGCAAGGGCTTCTGGTACGCGCTGAACAACCTTAACCACGAGCGCGCCCATACCCCGACCCTGATGATCGGCATCATGGAGCGCTGCCTCGAGGAGGCCGTCAAGTTCGCCAAGGAGCGCGTCCAGTTCGGCAAGCCCATCATCCGGTTCCAGGGCATCCAGTTCATGCTCGCCCGCATGTGGCAGAAGCTCCTCATCTCCTACTCCCTGCTCTTCACCCTGGCCCAGATGGAGGAAAAGGGTCTGGACATCTCCGCGACCGCCAGCGCCGCCAAGCTCTACTCCACCGAATCCGCGACCTCCGTTGCCCTCGACGCCATCCAGATCATGGGCGGCTATGGCTATATGAAGGAGTACAAGGTCGAGCGCTTCATGCGCGACGCCAAGCTCATGGAGATCGGCGCCGGCACCAGCCAGATCCAGATGATGATCATGGCCCGCCAGCTCATGAAAATGGACCCCCTCGAACTGAGCCCCCTCTTCGCGGGGCCGAGCCCGTTCGCGGCGGGGCCGGGCAACAGATAGGAGCGGGTGGCGGGTGCCATGAGATTGACATTGCAAACCGTGTTCAATAACATATCCTTCATTCCGTCCCGGAGGGACATTTCGACAGTCCCCTAGCGACGCATGAAGCTCGACCATCCCTCCCGGAACTGATATGCGCCGGGCAGCTCACCTTGGACGAAAGAGAATGACCCGGCATGGAACAAAGGCAAGACCATGAACCTTTCCGAGCTGCTCAAGGACAACATCAACCGCTTCGGCGAGTATCCGCTGCTTCATTTCGGGGGCAGGGACATCACGAACGCGGAGCTCATGCGCGAGATCAACGGCGTGGCCGCGGGCCTGGCCAGGATGGGCGTGAAGCCCGGCGACCGCGTGGCCCTGGTCACGGGCAACTCGCCGGAGGTCATCGTGGCCATGTTCGCCTGCTTCAAGCTGGGCGCCTGGGCCATGCCCGTGGTCCTGAGCCTCCGGCCGCCCGAGCTCGCGCTCATCCTGAACGACGCCGAGCCTTCCACCCTGATCGCGCAGCGCGCCTTTATTGACCGGATCCAGGAGCCGGTCAAGGAAACGCGCGGCATCGCGCACCGCGTGGTCATCGGCAAAGGACCGGCCCAAGAGAGCTGGACCTCGTGGGACGACCTCCCCAGCGGCGGCCCCGCCGGCTTCGAGGCCCGCGACTGCGAGCCCGACGAGATCGCGCTGTTGCTCTACACCTCCGGCACCACCGGCAGCCCCAAGGGCGTCATGCTCTCGCACATGAACCTCTACAGCAGCGCCATCAACGGCGCCCGCTCCCAGGGACTCCGGCAGGGCGACGTCAACCTCCTCGCCCTGCCGCTCAACCATTCCTTCGGCATCACCGCCTGGCTCGCCGCCCTGGTCTACGGCATGCAGGTGGTGCTGATGCCGCGCTTCGACCCGGTCGAGACCTTCCGCGTGATCGAGAAACACAAGGTCCAGAGCACGGCGCTGGTCCCGACCATGATGGCCTTCATGCTGGAGGTCCCCGACCGCGACAAGCATGACCTTTCGAGCCTTACCCGCATCGTCTCCGGCGGCTCGCCGCTCACCCTCAAGCTGCGCGAGAGAATGGCGGCGGCCTATCCGCGCATCCAGGTGCTGGAGGCCTACGGACTCACCGAGGCAAGCCCCGGCGTCAGCGTGACCCGGCCCGACCGCGAGATCCGAGACCGCTCCGTGGGCCAGAGCATCGAGAACCAGGAGATCCGCGTGATGGACGACCGCGACCGCGCCCTCGGACCCGGCGAGGTCGGTGAGGTCTGCACCAGAGGGCCCCACGTCATGGCCGGATATTACAAAAGACCCGACGAAACCGCCGCCGTCATCAGGGACGGATGGCTCCATACCGGAGACCTCGGATACCTCGACGAAGACGGATACCTCTACCTCACCGGAAGGCTCAAGGACATGATCATCAGGGGAGGCGTCAACGTCTATCCCGCGGACGTGGAGCGCGTGCTCCGCGCCCATCCCGCCGTGGTCGAGGCCGCGGTTATCGGCGTGCCCGACGAGGTTTACGGCGAGGAGATCGCCGCGGTGGTGGTCAAGAAACCGGGATCGCCGATCACGGCGGAAACCCTGATCCAGTATTGCATGGACAACCTCGCCCCCTTCCAGGTCCCCAAGCGCGTGGTCTTCACCCAGATCCTCCCCAAGTCCAGCATGGGCAAGATCAAGAAAAAAGACCTCAAAGACCAGTTCGGAGGCACCATCGGGTCGGGAGATTGACCATGAAACCTGAGCTGCGCCGCGAGCAGATCCTCCGTGCCGCGACCTCCGTGTTCGCGGCCAAGGGCTATCACCAGGCCAGCATCACCGACATCATCGAGGCCGCGGACATCGCCCGCGGGACCTTTTACCTCTACTTCGACGGCAAGCGCGAGATTTTCTCGGAGCTGGTGGACGTGCTCACGGTGCGGCTGATCCATTGCATGAAGCTGGTGGACCTGTCGCCGGGCAGTCCGCCCTGGACCGAGCAGATCCGCGCCAACTTCCTGCGCATCGCCACCATCCTGATCGAGGAGCGCGAGCTGACCCAGATCCTCTACAACCACGCCATGGGCCTGGACCAGGACTTTGACCGCAAGATCCGCGAGTTCTACGAGGGCATCACCAAAATCACCGAGCGCGCCTTCCGGCTCGGCCAGGAGATGGGACTGGTGAGGAAGGACATCAACGCCGGGCTCACCGCCCGCCACGTGGTCGGCAGCGTCAAGGAGGTCATGTACCACGCCGCGCGCGGCGGATCGCTCGACATGTCCACCGAGCAACTGGTGGATGAGCTCATCTCCTATTCCACCCGCGGCATCCTCGTGGACCCCCTTCTCGCCGGCAAAGCCCTCTCCGGCAAGCCGGCCCGGCCGCCGAAAAAGAAGAAAAAATAAATGGCGCCCGCGGCCGGTCCCGCATCGCTCATCCTGCCCGCGCCGTTTTTCGCGGAGGCGCGGCCGGGGAGCGTCCCGGTCCCGCGCGACGCGCCCGTCAAGCTCACCGGCTACGCAAGGGACCCTGCCGCGCTGCTGGGGCCGCTCGCGGCCGCCGGCCTGGCCGTGAGTCCGGCGGTCGAGCCCGCCGGCCCGCGCGCCCTGATCATCGGCCGGCCGAAAATCTCCGCCCTGACCCGCCTGGGCCGCGCGCTCAACGATCTTTTGACCGCAATCAGCGACGCGCGCGTCCGCGAGCAGGCGTACGTGATCGAGGCCGGAGACGGCGCGGCCGCGGTCATGGCCGGCGGCGAGCCGGGCCTGTTCTACGGCGCGCTCACCCTGGCCGGACTGGTCTCCGAAGGAGCGCTGCCGTGCGTTCGCATCCAGGACCGGCCGGCGCTGCCCTCCCGCGCGGTCCTGCTCGACATCTCGCGCGGCCGCGTGCCCAGGCTCTCGGCGCTCAAGGAGTTCACGGACCTGATCGTCGCGCTCAAGTACAACCAGCTCCTCTTCAACATCGAGCACGTCATGGACTGCCCGGCCCGGCCCGAGATCGGGGCCGGACGTGGCGCGCTCGTGCCCTCGGAACTCAAGGAGCTTGACAACTACGCGCATGACCGCTGCGTCGAGATCATCCCGTTTCAGCAGTCGCTCGGCCACCTGCGCGGCATCGTGTCATTGCCCGAATACCGCGGTCTGGCCTATGACTCCGAGCTGCTGTGGTCGCTCGACCCGGCCAAGGCCGGGACGTACGAGTTGCTCGCCGACCTTTACGACACCCAGATCAGCGCCACCCGCTCGTCCCTCTTCCACGCCGGCTGCGACGAGCCGTTCGACATCATGAAGAAGCACGATCCCGCCCGCTTCGGCGGCCGCACGCTGGGCGCCGTGGTGCGCGATCATCTCATCCGGCTGCACGGCATGATCCAGGACCGCGGCCGGACCATGATGGCCTGGGCCGACGCCGTCGTGGCCCATCCCGAGATCATCCCCGACCTGCCCCAAGACCTCGTGCTCTGCCACTGGCTCTACGGCTCCGGCAACCTGGAAGACCCGGACCACTACCGGCCCGGCCTCGAAGCCATCGCCTCGGCCGGCCTCCCCTTTTACGCCTGTACCTCGTCGTGGAGCCTGATGAAAATTTTCCCGGACCTCGCCGTGATGCGCGCGAACCATGAAAGCTTCATTCCGCTCGCCAAGAAAATGGGCGCCGAGGGCATAATGCTGACCATCTGGGGCGACATGGGCCACATGAACCTGACCGGCCTGGAGACGTATCCGCTGGCCTGCGCCGCGCGCCATGCCTGGGAGGACTCCCCCGATCCAGCCGCCGACATCGGCCGCGCCTATGCCGGGACCGTGTTCCGCGACCGTGACGGCCTCGCCGCCGGGCTCGCGCTTACGCTCGACCGCGTGAACTCGATCCTGAAAGGCCCCGCGGGCATGGCCGGCGTCGGCTTCCTCCTCTTCTTCGCCGAGCCGCTCAGCACCGCCTTTTCCGACGCCACGGTCAAGGATTACTCAGCGGCCGCGGCCGAGCTTAAGGAAGTCATCCGAAAGGCGCGCGACATTCTCGCGCAACTGGAAGAGCGCGACACTCCGCGCCGCCGTCTCTGGCTCGACCACCATCTCGCCGCGCTCCAGATCGAACTCCTGGCCAGAAAGCTCTCCCTGGCCGCTTTCCTCAAATCCGGCTGGCCCGCCGGCGCCGGGGAGAGCGCTTCCCGGTTCATGGAAGACGCCGCGGCCCGCTGCCGCGACGCGGCCCAGCTCGTCTGTGGCTGCCTGGCCCTGCTCGAATCCCGCTGGCTCGCCCAAAACCGGGAATCGGACCTGGAAGTGAACCGAACCCGTTACCGCCGCCTCATCTCCGCCTGGCTCGCACGCGCCGTGGAATTCCGCAGATACGCTGAAAAAATTAGAGGCGGCGAAAACCCGCCGCCCCTCGATTCAGTGCTGCTCACCCCGCCCTCCGGCTACTCCTTCAACCCGCTCCTGGAAATGGGACTGATCGGTCTTCTTTAATCAATATATTTCTCTGCGTCCTCTGCGTCTCGGCGGTTAATACTATTTTTCCCCGATCTCCCTGTCCATCAGGAACGCGTCCTTGCCCTGGCCGTAATAGTCGGGCAGCACCGCCTTGATCCGGAAGCCCCATTTTTTATAGAGGGCGATGGCGGGGTCGTTGTCAACGGCGGCCTGGAGCACGATCCTTTTGATCCCGTTCGCGCGCGCCGCGGCCATGGCCTCTTGCATGAGGGCGTCGGCCAGTCCCTGGCGGCGGAACTCGGGGAGCACGTCAATGGTGATGATCTGGAGGGCGCTCGGTCCGGAGCGGTTGATCACGGCGAAGGCAGCGAGGCGGCCGTCGCGCTCGATGCCGAGGCTTAAGGTGTCGTTGCGGTCGAGGCATTCTTCGAAGAGCTCGCGGGGAAAGGCGACGGGCGGCGGGAAGCAGACGCGGTCAATGGCGGTGACGGCGTCGAGGTCGGAGAGGGACAGATCGCGGATCGTCATGGTCAGCCGCTCTGATCTAAAATAGGCCCTAAGAAAAACGCCAAGGCGCCAAGACCGCCAAGGGTCGCCAAGCAAATCTTTTTGTTTCTTTGCATTAGGACGCAGACAGCTCCATCTCTTCGGCCCGAACGTCCTTGGCGAACCAGCCGACGGGAGCGCCAAGAAAATTTTATTTCCCCGGAAGACGGCCTGAGTTTATAAAAAATAATCCTTGGCGTTCTTGGCGTCTTGGCGGTTCTCTGGTCCGTTTATTTTGGACGGCACTGATGGTCAGGCGAGTTTTTTCAGGACCTCGTCCTCCGCGATGGTCACGCGCTGGCCCGGCCGCTCCGGCGCCGTGAACATGTGGTCGTGCATGATGTCCTCGATGATCGTGCGCAGGCCGCGCGCGCCCAGCTTCCGGCGCGACGCGAACCGGGCGATGGATTTCAGGGCCTCCGCGGTGAACTCCAGGTCAATGCCGTCCAGCATAAGGAGCCGAGTGTACTCCCGGATGATCGAGTCCGGCGGCTCGGTCATCACCCGCACCAACTGCTCCGGAGTGAGCTCGCCGAGCTCGGCGATGATGGGAACCCGGCCCAGGAACTCCGTGATCATGCCGTACTCCATCAGGTCCTCCACCTGCACCCGCTGCTCGCGCGGGATCCCGCCGTCCGCCGGCGCCTCCTCCCGCATGAACCCCATCCTGCGGCCCGCCTTGCCCCGCTTCATGTCCGTGAAAGTGCCCGCGCAGATGAAGAGGATGTTGGTGGTGTCCATCTGCACGAAGTCGTGCTTGGACCAGTGCTGCGTGATGTTGTAGGGAACGAACACGGTGGCGCCTTCCAGGAGCTTCAATAGCGACTGCTGCACGCCCTCGCCCCCGATGTCGCGCGAGCCGGCGCCCGTGCGCTCGCCGTGGTTCCGGCGCGCGATCTTGTCTATCTCGTCTACGAACACGATGCCCTGCTGGGCCAGATCCACGTCCAGGTCCGCCGCGAACAAGAGCTCGCCCAGCATCACCTCCACGTCCTTGCCGTAATACCCGGCCTCCGTGTACTCCGTGGCGTCAACCACCACGAACGGGACCTCCAGCGCCCGCGACAGGTTCCGCGCCAGGTGGGTCTTGCCGCACCCGCTCGGGCCCACCATCAGCACGTTCGATTTCTTGATGGGCGTTTCATCCACGGAAGGCGCCGCGTTCGAGCGCAGCCGCTTGAAATGGTTGTACGCGGCGATGGCCAGCGTCCGCTTGCTCCGGTCCTGGCCGATCACGTATCGGTCCAGGTACTCGTAGATGCGGCGCGGGGTCGGGATTTCCTTTTCATTCAGGAGCGGCAATTGTTTTGCCATATCTTTGGCCTCCGCGCTGTTATAGTAGCCGCGCGAAAGAGAGGTTGCAAGGGGCTGTAGCGCCGGCAGCTTGCCGGCATCCGTTGCCGCCGGGTCAGTGGCGGTGTTATCTTGGGATGCCGCCGGGCCGGCGGATCTACGTCATGGCGAGACGCCCGGTCACGGCGTGCGTAACGTGAACCGGATGGGGCTGTTGACCGGGAGCTCGGAGATTCCCAGCTCCGGCGGCAGCGGCGGAAACGGCGCGGCGTTCTCCACGATCTCCACCGCGGCCTGATCGAGCAGCGGGTGGCCCGAGCTCTTCGCCACCTCGACGCCCCGCACCGCCCCGCTTGGCTGGATCACGAATCGGACACTCACCGTGCCTTCCTCCCGGTTCTCCTGGAGCCGCGACCGGTAGGGGTAGACCTTGCGCGCCCGCTCGATCCGCCGCGCCACCTTTCCGCGATACGACCGGAACGGGTCAGGCCGGCCGGCGATCCCGCTTGATGGGCCGGACGCGTCCGCCACTTCTCTCGAAGGTCCCGCGTCAACCGCCTCGCTCTTCGGGTCCGCGGCCGGACCTGGATCAGCGGGCGGCGGCGGTTCTTCGTCATCGGTCACGGGATCAGGCGCCGGGTCCGGCGCGGGCGCCGGCTCGGGGCGGCACGCCGTCTGGATCTTGGGTCTTGGCTCCGGCCGGACCGGCTTGGCGGGCTCGGGCGACGCGGGGGCGAGCCGAGAAGGATCGAGCCGGGTGATGTGGCTCAGGTCCACCTCCACGATCTCCAGCCGGGGCCGGCGCTCCATGAAGCCGCGCGCCGCGGCCGCGACGCCAAGATGGACCAGCACCGACAGCGCCAGCGCGATTACCAGGCTCTTATCTCTTATCACTCCCCTGTCCGGCATGAATTCCATGGCGGGACCATCCGAGCTCGCGAAGAACTCAATCAAAGTATATCACCGCCGCGCCCGCCTTCAAATGAACGCTCCTCCTCCGCCCCGATTCAGACCGGAGATTTTTTCACGCCAAGGCGCAAAGAACGCAAAGGTAAGAGGAGATGAAGAAATCGAGCCGCAGGTATTGTTATGATTAATTCTTTGCGCTCTTTGCGCCTTGGCGTGAAAAAGAGCTGTAATCCGGTCACCCAGACCCGCGGCACGGCCCTGCCCAGCCCGCCATTGACACTTTCGCCCGCCGTCTTTACTCTAAAGGGAGATGAAGCTCGACGAAAACAGGCTCATCGTGATCGTGGCCGCGATTCTTTCGCTCATGCTGAACCTCGCGTTGATGCATTTTTTCAATCCGCGGGAGGCCTCCGCGGCAACGGACGATTTCAAGCTGATCGAGCTGGTGAACCTGCCCAAGGACGAGGTCCCGGAGGCGAAGGAGCCGGAAAAAAAGCCGGAGCCGGAGCCTAGCGGCCAGATCGTGGACCTGGGTCCGGCGGACCCGAACGACATCACCCCGCCGCCAGATCACGCCCGTTACCTGTCCGAGCGCAACATGCGGGTGGAGCAGGAAACGATAAAGCCGTCGCGCAGCCAGACCGGCTCGCCCGGGTCCCAGCAGGAAAAAACGGACAACAACAGGTCTGAAAATTCGAGCAAAGGCCGGGCAGCGCAAAAGAAGCCTCGGGCCGGAGGCGAGAGAGAGGCGTCAAGCCGGGGCAAGCGCGCGCCGGATTATCTGGTCGGCCGTCCGGTCGAGGTCGCCAAAAACGATCCGGCGGGAGTAGGCAAGAGCGATCTCAAGATCAAACTCTCCGATCTGAGCCGCTCGATGGACTCGGACAACGGCTCGGTGGATTACATCCCTTCCGCCAGGCTCGGCAACATTACCTGCGTTGATTCCAGGCAATACACCTATGCCTCGTTTTTCAACCGGTTCAAGAAGGTGCTGGCGTTTTTCTGGAGATCGGATGTTTCCGTCCTGCTTATGGACTACAGCATCCCCGAGGGCAAGTATATCACGGTCATTGACATTGCATATAACCGTGACGGGAGCTTTGATTCGGCCATGGTCCTTGAGTCCAGCGGAATACCCATTCTCGACGCCGCCACCATCAAAGCCGCCCGGAAAACCGCGCCCATCTATGACCTGCCACCCCAACTCATTGACTCCGATGGCAGGTTCAAGACCAGGTTCGGGTTCATCGTTGAAATTGAAAGGCGGGAAGACAACAATAGTTTCCCGAGATGATCAGGTCTCGTTTTTCAAATAAAGTCCAGAGTGCGGTATAATTACCAGAATGGATGATTCATTACTACATTGCTATCAGGAGCAGATAGAGAAATTGCTCCGCCTGATCGTGGGGGAGGTAAACCCTGTACGCGTGATCCTTTTCGGATCAGCCGCGCGGGGAGAGTTCGGCCCGGAAAGTGACGTGGATGTTCTGGTGGTAATGCCGGAAGGGACGCATCGGAGGCACACGGCCCAGAAGCTGTACCGGGAGATCAAGGGAATAACCATTCCTTTCGATATAGTGGTTGCGACCCCGGGCGACTTGGAAAAGCACCGCGATAATCCCGGCCTGATTTACAAGACCATTCTCGAAGAAGGCAGGACGATCTATGCCGCTTAAAGCCGGAACGCTTGCGCGAGAACGGCGTTGAGAACATAATTCTTGCTAATCTTAAAGCTCCAATTTTTTGAATTGGCCATGATTTCCTGCGATAATAACGTCGTGAACCGAGGCTCAAATACTAAGAACTAACCAGCTTTGGTTTTTGAAGGAGTCTTGAGAATGGATAAACTTAGTAAAATAACCTTGCGCGGGTTCAAGTCCATCCGCTCACTGGATGAACTAACCCTCCGTAACATCAACGTTCTGATAGGTGCCAACGGGGCCGGCAAATCCAATTTAATCTCGTTTTTCAAAATGTTGAATTGGATGACGCCATCTACCGGCAATCTCCAGTTCATCATCGGCAAATCCGGCGGCGCCAACGCCTTGCTGCATGATGGGGCTTCATTAACTCCCCAGATCGAGGCCTCGCTGTCATTTGAGAGCGATAAGGGCCTGAACGAATATTATATGCGGCTGTTCTATGCCGCGCCCGACACCTTAAGGTTCGCGGATGAACGGTATCGCTTTTCCCGCAAAGGCTTGCCCACTTCAGCGGAATGGAAAACGCTCGAATCAGGACATTCGGAAACAAGACTGATAGCCGCAGCCGACAATGGAGATCAAACCGCCAAGACCATTCTATGGATATTAAAAAGCTGCGTTGTATATCAATTTCATAACACCTCGGAAACAGCACGCATCCGGCAGAAGTGGGATATCGAAGATAACAGGTTCTTAAAAGAAGATGGGGCAAACCTCGCCCCCTTTCTCTATCTTCTTAACAAAACCCGGCCGGAATATTATCGCCGGATTGTGGACACGATCCGGCAAATCGCTCCCTTTTTCGGCGATTTCATTTTTGAGCCGGAGAACGGAAAGGTGCTGCTGAAATGGCAGGAGCGGGAGAGCGATATGTTGTTCGGCGCTCACCAGGCTTCGGACGGAACCCTGCGCATGTTTGCGCTGGTCTCGCTTCTGCTGCAGCCGGAAAATTGTCTGCCTTCAGTCATTATATTGGATGAGCCTGAACTTGGACTGCATCCTTACGCAATTAATGTTATCTCCGGTCTCTTAAAGAGTGTCTCCGTAAACCGTCAAGTCATCCTGGCCACCCAATCCACGACCTTTATTGATTACTTTGACCCCGAAGACGTGGTGGTGGTGGAGCGTCCCGGCCGTGAATCCTTTTTCAAAAGGCTTGAGCCTGAAAAACTGGATCAATGGCTGGATGAATACTCCATGGCTGAACTGTGGGAAAAAAATGTGATCGGCGGGAGACCTTGATGGTTCGATTGCACTTGGTGGTGGAGGGCCAGACCGAAGAAACGTTTATTAACTCCATGCTGGTGGACCATCTCAGCCAATATGAAATATACGCTGATGCAAGGTGCGTGGAAACGAGCCGCAGCCGGCGGCGAAGAAAAATTCATCGCGGCGGAATGACGGATTATGCTCGCGCGAAGAGGGATCTGCAGCGATGGATGAAAGAAGACGCGAACATTGATGCGGTTTTTGGCACTATGTTCGACCTGTACCATTTGCCCCACGATTTCCCTGAGCTCGAAGAAGCTAAAAAATGTCCGGATCCCTATTATATTGTTGAGATGCTGGAGAAAGCTCTGGCCAAAGACATCAACCACCCGCGCTTTGTCCCCTATATTCAATTGCATGAGTTTGAAGCGCTCATTCTTTCGGACCCATCTAAATTGGAGTTGGAATTCATAAACCGGCGCAAGGCCATCGAAGGTATCATAGCCATGTGCTCTGCTTTCAAATCGCCTGAATTGATTGATGATGGAGATGAGACGGCCCCTTCCAAAAGGATTATCAATATACTCCCTGACTATGAGGGCAGGAAAGCTTCGGCTGGTCCAATAACCGCCCAACGCATCGGACTTCCGACCATCAGAAAAAAGTGCCCTCATTTTAATGAATGGCTTGGTCGGATCGAAGCCCTCGGCCGCCAACAAGAGAAATAACGGTTCCGCAGCTTCGTCGGGCAGGCCACATCCCGAGTCATTCTGCGGGAGCAACGACATTAGATATGACCTGCCCGCGAAAGATCAATGGGCGGAAAAACTCCCTCAGATCAGCCTCATCTCCATCATCTTCTCCGCGATCTGGACGGCGTTGGTGGCGGCGCCTTTTCTTATGTTGTCGCCGACCAGGAAGAGGTCTATGCAGTTTTTGGCGGAGAGGTCCTCGCGGATGCGGCCCACGTACACGTCGTCGTCGCCGTCGGCGATGAGGGGGTAGGGCCACACGCCGTTTTTCGCGTCGTCCATGACCTTGACCCCGGGGGCCTTGAGCAGGAGCTTGCGCACGGCGCCGGGCGAGAGCTTCTTCTCGGTCTGGACGTTGACGGCCTCGCCGTGAGAGTTGAACACGGGCACGCGCACGCAGGTGGCGCTCACCTTGATCCGCGGGTCGCCCAGGATCTTCCGGGTCTCGCGCTGCATCTTGACCTCTTCCTCGTAATAGCCCGGCATCTCATCAACCAGCTTGCTGATCTGCGGGATCACGTTCCCGAAAATCGGGACCGGGTAGACCTCGGCCTTGAGCTGCTTCTTGCCCGCGGCCCAGTCCCGGGCCTGCTGGGCGAGCTCCTTATGCGCCTTGGTCCCGGTGCCGGAGACGGCCTGGTAAGTGGAAAAGACGATCCGCTTGATCCGCGCCGCGCGGTGGATGGGACCCAGCGCCATCACCGCCACGATGGTCGAGCAGTTCGGGTTCGCGATAAAGCCCTGGTGCTTCTTGAGCGCCTCCGCGTTCACCTCCGGCACCACCAGCGGCACCCGCTTGTCCATGCGGAAGTCCTTGCCGTTGTCTATCACCACGCAGCCTCGTTTCACGGCCTCCCAGCCCAGGACCTTGGACGCGCCCGACGCCCCCTCGGTCCCCGCGAAAAACGCCACGTCGAACCCGTCGAACTCCTCCGGCGCCGCCGCCTTGACCAGGAACTTCCGGCCCGCGACTTTTTCATAGCGCTCGCGGGTCGCCAGAATCTTGATCTCCCGGAGCGGCAGCTTCTTGCGCTCGAGCAGGACCTCCACCATCTTCGAGCCCACCATCCCGATCCCGACCACGATCACCCGATACCCCTTCTTGGCCATTACCCTGTCCTCCTATTCCTTATCAGAATTTTTTTAACCGCGGAGACGCAGAGACCGCGGAGAAATTTTTTTCTTTTATCCGTCCCGAAGCTCATCGAGGTTCTTGCCATCCCATTGATCTTCATAAAAATAAATTCTTTCTCTGCGTCTCTGCGTCTCCGCGGTTTTAAAAAATGCTCAAAAAAATGCGTAATAAAAAGGCCGCCAATTGAGGCGGCCCGGTAAGCGATCAAGGACGAGTCAGTCCCTTGGCCCGCTCCTCCGGGCGCCTGACTTTCGCGTGGTAGTCAAGGTCATGGTCATCTCATCGCTCCCGATCAACGCCAGTAATTATACACGGGCTCCCTCAAATGTCAATAGTTTTTTCATTCTTGGGCATGGAAGCGTGTGATGGCAGGAATACAGGCGGAGGCCGGTTCACCGGCCTTTACGCCTTGGTGTAGGCCCGTGCTTTAGCGCGGGTTGACGAGTCGCCGCGCTCCGGCTCAGGACCCCGTTTCAACGGGGTTCTCGATATAAAGGATTTATCCGGTGGCTGAAGCCAAGGCAGGAGAAGGACGTTAAAACGCCCTCTCCGACCTCGTGGGCCCTCGATACCCGCCATAAATGGCGGGCCTATACGCCGCGGGAAAGCCCGATGAATCGGGCTTAAGAATAATCAGTTCAGCTCCTTCTCCCCCCGATCAGTCCCAGGCGCAGGGCGAAGTAGAGGAGCTGGGCCAGGGCGCTCAAGGTGGCGGCGACGTAGGTGAGGGCCGCGGCGTTGAGGACCGTGGACACGCCGGCGGCTTCCTCCTGGGTGCGGATGATGCCGAGGTCCGCGATCACCTTCTTGGCGCGGCGGGAGGCGTCGAGCTCGACCGGCAGCGTGAAGAGCTGGAAGACGACGAAGGCGCTGAAGAGCAGGAAGCCGGCCAGGGCGAGGTCCCCGCCCAGCGCCAATCCCTTGGCCGACATCAAGGCGCCGATCAGGATCATGGGGAAGGCGAGCCAGGAGCCGATGGAGGCCGTGGGCACGATGGCGTTGCGGATTTTAAGGGGCGCATAGCCGGCGGCGTGCTGGAGGGCGTGGCCGGCCTCGTGCGCGGCGATGCCGGCGGCGGCCACCGACGGCGTGGCATAGACCTCGGGGCTCAAGCGCAGGACGCGGCTCCTGGGGTCGTAATGGTCGGAGAGCCAGCCGCGCGCGGCCTCGATGGCCACGTCGTGGAGCCCGTTGGAGTCCAGGATGCGGCGGGCCGCGGCCGCGCCCGTGATCCCGCTCATCGTCCCCACCCGGCTGTAGCGCGAGAACGCCGACTTCACCCGGAACTGCGCGTAAAGCGCGAGCAGGAACGCGGGCGCAATGAACAAGAAATATAGCGGGTCAAAGTAAAACATTGCCTGGACCTCCTCATTCCATTATAAACATCCTTCGCCCGGAGTCAGCCGGCGGGGTCATGATATTGGAGAACAAAAGGCCGCCACTGGTTCCGCTCCCTTGCGCGCGATGGAAGCAGGGCCTATAATTTTCGAGAGTGGGCAAGGGGTTCGCTACTTGGGTCAAGGATTTTATCACTTATCTGGAGATCGAGAGAAATCTGTCCCCCGCCACGGTCGTGGCTTATGAGGGGGACCTCCGGAATTTTCTCGGCTTCACGGCCGAGTCAGGGCTTGCCGGGCCGGGGGGTGAGGTGGACCCGGGCCGGGTTGACCGCAAGCTGGTACGCCGGTACCTGGCGCACGTTGCCAGGGGCCATCAGCCGGCGACGGTGGAGCGGGCGGCGGCCAGCCTGCGCGCTTTTTTCCGGTTCCTGATGCGGGAGGGCGCGGTACAGGTGAATCCGGCCGCGCTGGTCAGGACTCCCAAGAAGGAGCAGCGGCTGCCGTCGGCGCTGCCCATAGACGACGTGTTGCGCCTACTCAATGCGCCCCCGGACGACAAGACCATGGGCCGGCGCGACCGGGCCATGCTCGAGCTTTTTTACGCCTCCGGCATCCGGCTCTCGGAGCTTACGGGCCTGGACCTGGGCGACCTGGACCTGGACCACCGCCTGATCCGGGTGCGGGGCAAGGGGAGCAAGGAGCGGGTGGTCCCGGTCAACGAGCGGTGCGCGGCCCAGCTCCGGGCGGTGATCGAGGAGCGGCATGAGTTCAAGCCGTCGGTTCTGGACGACGACGCGCAGAAGGCGCTGTTCTTGAGCAACGCGGGGAAGCGGATCTCGCCCCGGCGGGTGAGGCAGGTGGTGGACAAGTGGGTGCGGGCGGCGGCAATGGCGAGGCGGGTGAGCCCGCACTCGCTCCGGCACTCGTTCGCCACGCATTTACTGGACTCGGGGATGCCGATCCGGAGCATCCAGGAGTTGTTGGGCCACGAGAGCCTGTCCACCACGCAGAAGTACACGCATACGAGCCTCGCTGAGCTCATGAAGGTTTACGACAAGGCCCATCCGCGGGCGAAACGGGAGAGGGACCGGGATGATCAAGGGAACGACGATCCTGATGGTTAGGCACCAGGGCAAAATCGTGCTGGCGGGCGACGGCCAGGTGACCCTGGAGAACATCGTGCTCAAGCACGCGGCCAAGAAGGTGCGGAGGCTTTACCAGGACAAGGTGATGTCCGGGTTCGCCGGCGCCACCGCCGACGCCTTCACCCTCTACGAGCGGTTCGAGGGCAAGCTCGAGAAGCACACGGGGAATTTGCGCCGCGCCGCCGTCGGCCTGGCCAAGGACTGGCGCACCGACCGGGCGCTTAGGCAGCTCCAGGCCCTGATGATCGTGGCGGACGAGAACGAGTCCTACCTGATCTCGGGCACCGGCGACGTGATCGAGCCGGAGGACGGGGTGCTGGCCATCGGCTCGGGCGGGCCGTTCGCCTCGGCCGCGGCCCGCGCGCTCATCCGCCACACCCGGCTCTCGGCGCGCGAGGTCGCGGAGGAGGCCATGAAGATCGCGGCCGACATGTGCATCTATACCAACGACAATTTCGTGTTCGACGAGATGGACTCGAAGACATGAGGTTTGAGGTTTGTAGTTTGGGGTTTGGGGTTCATGAATTCTTGACGGGATGAGACCAAGCCGCGAAGGGGCCTCAACCACAAACCACAAACTCCAAACCACAAACCCTTTAAGCGGAGAAACTATGGACAAGCAGACCTGGAACCTGACGCCGCGGGAGATCGTGGCGGAGCTGGACAAATACATCGTGGGCCAGGACGCGGCCAAGCGCTCGGTGGCGATCGCGCTTCGGAACCGCTGGCGCCGGAAGATGGTGCCGCCGCCGCTCGCCGACGAGATCATGCCCAAGAACATCATCATGATCGGCCCGACCGGCGTGGGCAAGACCGAGATCGCGCGGCGCCTGGCGCGCCTGGCGGGCGCTCCGTTCGTGAAGGTGGAGGCCTCCAAGTACACGGAGGTCGGCTACGTGGGCCGCGACGTGGAGGGCATGGTGCGGGACCTGGTGGAGGTCGCGGTGAAGATAGTGGAGGACGAGGAACGGGAGCGGGTGCGGGCGCGGGCGGAGGAGGCGGTGGAGGACCACCTGCTCGACCTGTTGGCGCCCCCGCCGCCGCCGCGGGCGCACGTTCCGGCGTATCCGATGCCGGGCGTCGTGCCCGCGTCCCCGCCCCCGGCCCCGGGCGAGGGACCGCAGGCCCTGGAGCTGGACAGCTACAAGCAGACCCGGCAACGCTTCCGGGAGATGCTCAAGGAGGGCAAGCTGGAGGACAAGTTCGTGGACGTGGAGGTGGCGGCCAAGGGCGGCCCGGTGATGCAGATTTTTTCGGGCACCGGGCTCGAGGAGATGGCGGTGAACCTCCAGGACGCGCTCGGGGGCATGATGGGCGGCCAAAGGATGAAGAAGCGCCGGCTCCGGGTTCGGGAGGCCCGCGGGCTATTGGTGGCGCAGGAGGAGGAGAAGCTGATTGACCGGGACAAGGTGGTGCAGGAGGCGCTCACCCGGGCGCAGGAGGCCGGGATCATTTTCATTGACGAGATTGACAAGATCGCGGGCCACCATGAGGGCGCGGGCCCGGACGTGAGCCGGGAGGGCGTGCAGCGCGACATCCTGCCCATTGTCGAGGGGTCAACGGTGACCACCAAGTACGGAATGGTGAAAACGGACCACGTGCTCTTCATCGCTTCGGGCGCGTTCCACATGACCAAGCCGTCGGACCTGATCCCGGAGCTGCAGGGTCGTTTCCCCATCCGGGTCGAGCTGAGCTCGCTCACCCGGGCGGACTTCGTGCGCATCCTGACCGAGCCGGAGAACGCGCTGGTCACGCAGTACAAGGCGCTGCTCGCGACGGAGGGGGTGGCGCTGGATTTCCTGCCCGACTCCATCGAGACCATCGCGGAGCTGGCCGAGCAGGTGAACGAGGGCGCGGAGAACATCGGGGCCCGGCGGCTGCACACGGTGGTGGAGAAGCTTTTGGAGGAGGTCTCCTTCAACGCGCCGCAGATGGCGGGGGCCAAGGTGGTGATAGACCGCAAGTACGTGCTGGAGAAATTGAAGGACCTGGCGGCTAACGAGGACTTGAGCCGATACATCTTATGAAGAGGTAGGGCGTAGGGCGAAGGGCGTAGAGCGTGGTTAGAAAAGCCCCTCAGCCCGACATACGCTCTGCGCTCTACGACATACGATCTTAGCGAGGACATCGAGATGGCGAAGATTCTGGTGGTTGACGACGAGCTGTTTTACCGCGAGATGGTGGCGGACGTGCTCAAGAAGGAGAAGCACGAGGTCACCATTGCGCGCGACGGCAAGGAGGCGGTGGAGCTGTTCGAGCGGCAGGAGCACGACGTGGCCCTGGTGGACGTGGTGATGCCCGGCTTTGACGGGCTCCTGGTGCTTTCCAAGTTCAAGAAGCACAATCCGATGGTGCCGGTGATCATGCTCTCGGCGCACGAGGACCAGCGGATGGTGATCCAGGCCCTGCGCTTCGGGGCGTTTGATTACCAGCGCAAGCCGATCAGCCCGCAGGAGCTGGCTCTCGCCGTGGAACGGGCGCTGAATTTCAAGAAGCTGCAGGTGGAGCAGGAGAAGAAGCTCGAACGGCTCTCCAGCCTGGAGAGCGGGGCCAAGCGCCTCTCCGAAATGGTGGCGGGCGAAATCTCGCTCGAGGCGGTGGCCCAGGAGTACGAGCTCCTCGACAGCGCGGTCAAGCTGGTCTCCGAGCTCCTGGAATGCGAGCGGGTGAGCATCATGCTCCTGGACCCCAAGGAGGAGGTCCTCAAAGTTGCCGTCTCCCTCGGCCTGAGCAAGAACCTGATCAAGCAGGAGACGAAGCCCGCCAAGAAGAGTATCTCGGCCCGCGTGTTCGAGACCGGCCAGGCCCTCCTGGTCCAGGACGCGGCCAGCGATGACCGCGTCTCCGCCAGCGAATTCTCCTCGCAATACAAGACCGCGTCCTTCGTGGTGGCCCCGCTCCGGGTCGGCAACAAGATCGTGGGCACCATCAACGCCAACGACAAGAAGAGCGGCGAGGAGTTCGACCGCGACGACCTGTTCATCCTGCGCACCATGAGCCACCACGTGTCAGCGGCGCTGACCGCGGCCATCCATACCTCGGCCCTGGAGCACGACCGCGAGCGGCTCAGCATGCTCTCCGACTTCCAGCGCATCCTGATCCACTACCTGGAGCCGGAGGAAATGCTCAAGGAGCTCCTTAAAAAGTGCCAGGAGATGATGAACGTGGTGAGCGCGGCGGTGTTCTTGAAGGACGAGTTCTCGGAGGACCTGGTGCTGCGCATGGGCTTCAACGCCCAGCACGAGATGACCAAGCAGCATACGATCCATTGCGGGGAGTCAATCACCGGGCTCACCGCCAGGGACGGCAAGATCTTTTTGCTGAACGCCCCGGAAAAGGACCCGCGCTACATCGCGGAGATCGAGTGGCCGTACAAGGGCGTGATCCGGAACATCCTCACCGCGCCGGTGCGCATCTCCAACACCACCATCGGGGTGATCCGGCTCCTCAACAGGCGCGACGGGGCCTTTGCCCCGGCCGACGCCAAGCTGCTGCGCGACGTGGCGGACAGCCTGTCCATCGCCATCCGCAACATGAAGCTCTACGAGCAGTTGAACCGGAGCGTGGAGGAAATCATCGCGGCGAACCGGAACCTGGAGAAGTTGAACGACGAGCTCAACCTCAAGGCCAAGGAGCTCGAGGTGATGAAGAAGATGATGGCCAAGGGGAGTCGGTGACATGGTGGAAGCAAAAACGCGGGCGCGGATCCTGGTGGAGGCCCTGCCCTACATCCGGGAGTTCGCGGACAAGGTGATGGTGGTCAAGCTCGGGGGCCACGCCATGCTGGACCCGGAGCTGGAGCGCTGCTTCGCGGAGGACGTGGTCCTGTTAAAGGCCGTGGGCATCCATCCGGTGGTGGTGCACGGCGGAGGGCCGCAGATCGAGGAGCTGCTCCAGAAGCTCGGGGTCGAGTGCCGCTTCGTCCAGGGCATGCGCGTGACCGACGCCCAGACCCTCGACGTGGTCGAGATGATCCTGGGCGGGACCGTGAACGGACGGATCGTGACCCGCATCAACACCGCCGGCGGTATCGCGCTCGGACTCTCCGGCCGCGACGGGAACCTGCTCAAGGCCCGGCCCTACCGCCTGCCCGTGGCCACCGAGGAGCGCACGCCCGAGCTCATTGATCTCGGCCACGTGGGCGAGGTGGAGGACGTAAACGCCGACCTCATCCTCCAGCTCTCGGCCCGCAAGATGATACCCGTGATCGCGCCCCTCGGGGTGGACGGCGCCGGCCAGGCCTACAACATCAACGCCGACCTGGTCGCCGGCGCGGTGGCCGCCAAGCTCAAGGCCGAGAAGCTCATCCTGCTCACCGACGTGGCCGGGGTCATGGACCAGGACGGCAACCTGCTCGGCCGCCTCACCCGCGAGGCCGCCCGCCAGATGACCGAAAAGGGCGTGATCAAGGGCGGCATGATCCCCAAGGTCAAATGCGCCCTCGACGCCCTCGACGCCGGAGTCACCAAGGTCCACATCATTGACGGACGCACCCCCCACGCCGTGCTCCTGGAGATCTTCACCGACGCCGGAGTGGGAACCGAGATCGTGGGTGAGTGAAATCCGACGGTGAACCGATGCCAAAAAGGCAAGATTATAAGGAAAAACCACGGATGAACACAGATGAACACTGATTAAAAAACTTTCTATAATAAAATAAATCAGTGTTCATCCGTGTTCATCCGTGGTTATTAATAAATGAGGAATTGGCAATGGGAACCATCGAAGACGGCAACAAGTATCTGATGAACACCTACGCGCGCTTCCCCGTGGCCTTTGTGCGCGGCGAGGGCGCGAAGCTGTGGGACGAGGACGGGAAGGAGTACACCGACTTCCTGGCCGGCATCGCCGTGGTCAACCTGGGCCATGCCCATCCCGCGGTGGCCGCCGCGATCGCCCATCAGGCCGGCCGCATCATGCACACCTCCAACCTGTTCCACATCCGGCCGCAGGCCGACCTCGCCCGCTGGCTCGCCACGCATTCCTTTGCCGACCGCGTCTTTTTCTGCAATTCCGGCACCGAGGCCAACGAGGCCGCGCTCAAGCTGGCCCGCCGCTGGGCCAAGGACCATAAAAGCGGCGCGTTCGAGATCATCGCCATGGAGGAATCGTTCCACGGCCGGACCCTCTTCTCCCTCTCCGTCACCGGCCAGACCAGGTTCCACCAGGGCTTCGAGCCGCTCGTGCCCGGAGTCGTCACCGTGCCCTACGACGATCCCGCCGCCGTGGCCCGCGCCATCAACCCCCGCACCGCCGCCGTGATCGTCGAGCCGGTGCAGGGCGAGTCCGGCGTGCGCGTGCCCCGCGACTCATACCTCAAGGAGCTCCGCAAGATCTGCGACGACAGCGGGGTTCTGCTCATCTTCGACGAGGTCCAGACCGGGATGGGGCGCACCGGCACCATGTTCGCCTACGAGTCATCCGGCATCGCCCCCGACATCATGACCCTGGCCAAGGCGCTGGGCAACGGCTTCCCCATCGGCGCCATGCTCGCCACCGAGCGCGTGGCCCAGGCCTTTGTCCCCGGCACCCATGCCGCCACCTTCGGCGGAAACTTCCTGGCCTGCGCCGCCGCCCTGGCCACCGTCCGCGAGATCGGCGACCCTGCCTTCCTGCAAAAGGTCCGCGAGACCGGCGCGTACTTCAAAGAGCGCCTCCAGGAGCTCGCGGCCGACCATGACGCCGTGATGGAGGTCCGCGGCAAGGGAATGTTGCTGGCCCTGGCCCTGGACCGGCCGGCCCGGCCAGTGGTTGACTATTGCCTGCAACATGGCATGATTATTAATTGCACGGCCGAGAGCGTGCTCCGCTTCGCGCCGCCGCTCATCATCAGCAGGCAAGAAATTGACGCCTTGATACCGGTGCTTGACCAGGCGCTCAAGCATTTGGCCGGAGCATGACTTGGCAGGGACACTATGATATAATTAAAAGGCTTTTTATATTTTTTATCAGTGCTGTCCAAAATAAACGGACCGGAGAACCGCCAAGACGCCAAGAAAGCCAAGGGCGATGTTTTTATTAAATTTTCAAGCCGGCCTCCCGGCAGTTTAATCTTTCTTGGCGTTCCCGTTAGCAGGTCCGCCAAGCAGGTTGGAGTCAAGGCGATGCGGCTTTTTCCGAGACTTGCCGCCAAGAAACATCCGGTTTTACTTGGCGAACCTTGGCGC